>CAZOTT010000058.1:0-17263 GCA_964582785.1 uncultured Acidobacteriota bacterium
GAGGGGGAGGGGAGCGACCAGGGAATCCCCGTTCAGCACGAGCAGGGGATCTTCGGCCACGGCGGGGAGGGCGAGGCGCAGGGCCCCGCCGGTTCCCCGGGGCCGGGGCTCGACGGTAACCGGCAGGTCCATCCCGAGCCGGGGCCCCGCGGACCGGGCCCAGGTCTCGAGGCGATCCCCGAGGTGCCCGCCGAGCAGGAGGGCCCGGCGGATCCCCCGGGCTCGGAGGGCGAGCAGGAGCCACTCGAGGAAAGGACGGCCCGCGACGGGAGCGAGGGGTTTCGGGCGGTCCGCGACGACCCCGGCAAGGCGGGTGCCGCGGCCCCCGGCGAGGATCACGGCCGAGGCGGGGGCCCTCACCGCGGCGCCTCCCCCGGGACCCCCGCGCCGGCCGGGGCGGCGCCCCGGACCGCGGACTCCCGGTGCCAGGCGAGGGCGAGTTCCGCCGCGTGGCGGAGGTCGTCCGCCACCAGGTGCGGGTGGCAGGAACCGGCCGCCTCCTCCCGGGCCCCGTAACCGGTCCGGACGAGGACCGCGAGGGCCCCCAGCGCCCGGCCCAGGCCCACGTCGCAGGCCTTGTCCCCGATGACGATCCCGCGGGCGGGGTCGAGCCCGAGGCGGCGGGCGGCCCGGAGGGCGAGGCCGGGGCGGGGCTTGCGGCAGCGGCAGCCGTCGTCCGGGTGGTGGGGGCAGACCTCGATCGCGGCCAGTTCCACCCCCTCCCGGGCCAGCAGTTCCCCCATCCGGCGGTGGATCGCCGCGAGGGTGGACCGGTCGAAGTACCCCCGCGCCAGGCCCGACTGGTTCGTGACGACGACGAGGGGACCGAGCCGGGCCAGCCGCCGCAGGCCCTCCGCGGCGCCGGGCAGCAGCTCCACGCCGGCCGGGTCGTCCAGGTAGTGCCGCTCGACGAGGATCGTCCCGTCCCGGTCGAGAAAGATCGGTCGCCGCACCGGCCCGCTCCCGCGCGGGCCCGACCGTACCCCGGACGGGAGACAGGCCTCTCCCGTCCACGCCCTTCCCCGGCGGAATATGGGGCCCCGCCCGCCGGTGGACCAGCCGGGGGACGGGCAGCCCGCCCCTCCCGCGGCGGGGACGGGGCCGCGGCCCGGCGGGCGGGAGCGGCGCCGGGAGGGGGCGCCGGGGCCGGGCGCGCTCCCCGCGGCGCGGACCCTCCCGGCGGGGGATCAGCGGCCGAACAGGGTCGTGCCGCCGGCGCGCAGGTCCTCGACCGCCCGCTTCACCCGGTCGGCCATGTTCCGTTCCGCCTTCTTCAGGTAGGACCGGGGGTCGTAGACCTTCTTGTTCCCCACCTCGCCCTCCACCTTCAGGACGCCGTCGTAGTTGCGGAACATGTGGTCCACGATCGGCCGGGTGAAGGCGTACTGGGTGTCGGTGTCGACGTTCATCTTGACGACCCCGTACTCGAGGGTCTCGTGGATCTCCTCCCGGCTCGAGCCGGATCCGCCGTGGAAGACGAGCCAGAAGTGGGCGTCGTCCCCGAACTCCTTCCGCAGGGCCTCCTGCCCGTCCCTGAGGATCGACGGCTTCAGCTTGACGTGCCCCGGCTTGTACACGCCGTGCACGTTGCCGAAGGTCGCCGCGAGCATGTACTTCCCGCCGCCGATCTTCGCGAGGCGCCGGTGGACCTCGACCATCTCGTCCGGGTTCGTGTACAGGCGCCGGCTCGGGGTCCCCTCGTTGTTGACCCCGTCCTCCTCGCCGCCGACGACCCCGACCTCCACCTCGAGGATGATCTCGTTCTCGGCGCAGAGCCGCATCAGGTCCTCGGCGATCCGCAGGTTTTCCTCGAGGGGCAGGGACGACCCGTCGAACATGTGACTCTGGAAGAGGTTCGGCAGGCCGCGCTCGCGCCGCCGCCGGGTCTCCTCGATCAGGGGCCGGAGGAAGGAGTCCACCTTGTCGGGCTGGCAGTGGTCGGTGTGGAGGGCGACGTAGATGTCGTACTTCTCCGCCGCCCGGTGGATGTACTCCGCGAGGGCCATCGCCCCGAAGGCGGAATCGGCGATCCCCTGGCCGGAGGCGAACTTCCCTCCCCCGAGGGACACCTGGATGATCCCGTCGCACCGCATCTCCTGGAACGCCATGAGGCAGGCGTTGGCGGTGACCATCGAGGTGATGTTGATCGCGGGGTAGGCGAACTTCCCCTGGCGGGCGTTCTCCAGCATCCGGCAGTAGGTCTGGTAGTCGGCGACCGGCATCGGAACCTCCTTTCCGCGCTGTTCCGGGGACGCGGGGGCCGCCCCCGCGGGGGTCCATGATCCCCGCCCGCCGCCGCGCCCGCAACGGGCCTCAGGTCCAGCGGAACAGCCGCACCGCGAGAAGAAAGGAGACCGCCCCCCAGGCGAGCAGCAGCGCCACTTCCGGCAGGACGGTGGGAAGCCCCGCCCCCCGGTTCGCCACCGCCCGGAGCGCGTCGTTGAGGGCGGTCAGGGGCAGCGCCCGGATCGCCGGGTACATCCAGGACGGGAACCGGTGCCAGTCGTAGAAGGTGCCGGAAAGCAGCCACATCGGCAGCATGACGAGGTTCATCCAGCCGGAGACCACCTCGACCGAACGGGGCCGGGCGGCGACCAGGAGGCCGAGCCCCTGGAAACCGAGGGAGCCGGCGAGGCAGACGGCGGCGAGGGCGGTCCACGGCCCCCGCACGGAGACCCCGAAGAACAGCCACCCGAAGCCGAACAGGGCGACCACCTCCGCCACGAGGAAGACCAGCCGGGAAAGGCCGTAGGCGGCGAGGAAGTCCGCCCGGCGCATCGGGGTGGTGCGGAACCGCTTGAGCAGCTGCTGCCGGCGGGCCTGGACCACCGGGAAGCCGATCCCCCACATGCCGGACCCCATGATGTTCAGGCCGACCAGGCCCGGCAGGAGGAACTCGATGTAGCGCTCCCCCGTTGCCGGGTCCGGGTCGCGGAAGGCGATGCCGAGGGCGAGGGTGAGCAGGACCGGGAAGACGAACACCCAGAAGACCGCTTCCGGTTCCCGGGCGAATTCCCGCAGGCGGGCCAGGGTGAGCTGGACGAGCGGGTTCCTCCGGAGGACCCGCCGCGGCCCCCGGGGACGGCCGGGGGCGCTCACCAGGACGCCTCCCGGGACGGGGGGGCCGGGGGCGCTTCCTCGCCGTCCCGCAGGGAGCGGCCGGTCAGCTCGAGGAAGACGTCCTCCAGGGTGGGCTGGTGGATCGCCAGCTTCCGGAGGCGGGCCCCGGACGCCGCGAGGTGGGCGAGGAGGGCGGGCAGGAACGGGGCCACGTCCCCCACGGCGAGCAGGAACCCGTCCCCGCGCCGGCCGACCCGGCGGACCGCGGGCAGGTCCCGCAGGTCGTCCTCGCCCACCGGGCCCTCCACCTCGAGCAGGACCACCCGGTCGGCGCCCAGGTCCTCCACCAGGTCCGCGGGGGCTCCCTCGGCCAGGACCCGTCCCCGGTCCAGGATCGCCACCCGGTCGCAGAGGCGGGCGGCCTCCTCCATGGAGTGGGTCGTCAGCAGGACCGCGCCGCCCCCCTCCCGGAACGCCTCGACGATCTCCCAGGTGCGGCGCCGGGCCTGGGGGTCGAGCCCGGTGGTCGGCTCGTCGAGGAACAGGACCCGGGGGTTGCCCACCAGGGCGCAGGCGAGGGAAAGCCGCTGGCGCTGGCCTCCCGAGAGGTCTCCCGACCGGGCCCGCCGCTTCCCCGCGAGGCCCACCAGGTCCAGGACCTCGTCCTCGTCCCGGCCGTCCCGGTAGAAGCTGCGGAAGAGCCGCACCAGCTCGATCACCTGCAGCTTCTCGGGAAAGCGGCTTTCCTGGAGCTGGACGCCGATTCGCTCCCGGATCCAGCGGTCCCTGCCCTCCCCCCAGCGAACCCCGAACAGGCGGACCTCCCCCCGGTCCGGCCGGAGCAGCCCCTCCAGCATCTCGACCGTCGTCGTCTTGCCCGCCCCGTTCGGACCGAGCAGGCCCAGGCACTCCCCCGGCCCGACGGCGAGGTCCACCCCGCCGACGGCGAGCACGCCCGGGTAGCGCTTTACGAGGCCCCGGGCCTCGATGGCGGGTCCGCGCCCGTTCCTGCCGGGAGTCTCCATCGGCCGGAGATGGTAGCCCCCGGCGCCCCTGCCGCGCCCGCCCCGGGGAGGCCCGGCCCCCGGGGTCGCCCCGCCGGCCCCGCCCCGCCCGGGCACGCGGCGGGGACCCCGGACCCCCTTGCGCCGACACCCGGTCCTGTTCCATCATGATCGGGACCCACTGCCGACACGGCGGGAGGTTCGCACTCCCCCCTGCACACCCGCCTCCCGCCGAGCCCCGGTCCTGCTTCCTCCCCCCCGGACCGGGGCTTTTTTTTGCCCGCCCGAGGCCCGTGCCCTCCGCCGGCGGACGCCGTACCCTTCCGGGCGCCCCCTTGGCCGCCGGCCGGGAAGGGAGGATGATGGGCCGCCGCGCCCGCGGCCGGTGTCCCCCGTTCCCCGGCGGCCGGCGGGCCGGGAGGAAGGTGACGATGGGCAAGAAGACCGGGAAGGGAACCTCGCGGGTCGTCTGGCCGGGCTTCAACTACAAGCCGGCCCCGAAGCGGATCCTCAAGGTGGGGCGCAACGATCCCTGCCCCTGCGGATCGGGGAAGAAGTACAAGGACTGCCACGAGCCCGCCGGCGAGGCCTGGCTGGAGAAGATGTGGGCCCGGCAGGAGAAGGAACGGCTGAAGGCGGAAGGAAAGCTCCCCTGGTGGCGGCGCCTTTTCGGCTGACCCCCCGGGAGCCCTCCCGGTGAACCGGCGACCCGCCCCGGCTCCCCTCCGACGCCACTGGCCCCTCGACCCGGCAGTCGTCTACCTGAACCACGGTTCCTGCGGCGCCTGTCCCCGGCCGGTGCTGGCCGCCCAGCGGCAGCTCCGCGACCGGCTGGAGGCGGAGCCGGTCCGCTTCCTCGCCCGGGAGCTCCCGGCCCTGCTCGAGGCGGCGCGGGACCGGTGCGCGGCATTCCTCGGGTGCGACCGGGAGGCCCTGGTCTTCGTCCCGAACGCCACGACCGGGGTGAACGCGGTGCTCCGCTCCCTGGTCCTGCCGGGACCGGGCGGCGCCGGTCCCCCGCTCCGCCCGGGGGACGAGATCCTCCTCGGAGACCACGCCTACCCGGCCTGCCGCAACGCGGTCTCCTTCCTTGCCGAGCGCCACGGCATCGTTCCCCGGGTGGCGCGGATCCCGTTTCCCCTGGCCGATCCCGGGGAGGCCGTGGAGGCGGTCCTCCGGGCCGTCACCCCGCGGACCCGCCTCGTCCTGCTCGACCAGGTGACGAGCCCCACCGGCATGGTCCTGCCGGTGGGCGAGATCGTCCCCGTCCTCGAGGGGCGCGGCGTCCCGGTGCTGGTGGACGGGGCCCACGCCCCGGGGATGGTGGAGCTGCAACTCGACCGCCTCGGCGCGTCGTTCTGGACCGGCAACGCCCACAAGTGGCTGTGCGCCCCGAAGGGCGCGGCCTTCCTGGTGGTGGCGGAGCGGTGGCGGGACCGGGTGGTTCCCGGGACGATCAGCCACGGCTGGGCGCGCCGCCGCCCCGGCCAGTCCCGCTTCCACGCCCTGTTCGACTGGACCGGCACCGCCGACCCGACGGCGGTTCTCGCGATCCCCGCCGCCCTCGACTTCCTCGGCGGGCTGGTGCCGGGGGGGCTGGCGGCGCTGCGGGAGCGCAACCGCGCCCTCGCCCTCCGGGCCCGGGAGGTCCTGTGCGACGCCCTGGGCACCGCGCCCCCCTGTCCCGCCTCGATGATCGGGTCCCTCGCCGCGGTGCGGCTGCCGCCGGGCCTGCCCGCCCCGGCGGAGGCCACCGCCCCCCACCTGGACCCGCTCCACGACCTCCTCCTCGAGCGGTACGGGATCGAGGTTCCCGTCATCTCCTGGCCGGACGCCGGCACCCGCTGGGTCCGGGTCTCCGCCCAGGCCTACAACCACGACGGGGAGTTCGCCTTCCTCGCGCACGCCCTCCGGGAGCTCGGCGCCTTCCCGTCCCCCTGACCCGGGTCGCGCTCACCGCGCCGCGGGGGCGGGCGGCCCCAGGTAGTCGTCGATCATCCGGGCCAGGCGACGGCCGAACGCGACGAGGTCGGAGAACCGGATCTCCCACTGGAGGAACTCCCGCCGAAACGAATCCCACTGCTCCTCTTCCTGCTTCACCGCCGCCGCCCGGGCCGCCAGCTCGAGGGGCGCGAACCGGGAGTCCAGGTGGTCGGCCCACTCGATCACGGCGCGCAGATCGAGGAGCGGAAAGGAGTCGAGGGCGAAGAGGTCGACGATGTCCTTCAGCTCGCGGCGCCGGCTCGCGGCAACGACCTTGCCCAGGGCCAGGTCCCGCAGGCCGGCCACGCGAATCCCACCGGGTCCGGTCTCCGGCGACATCGTCAGCGGCAGGTCGGGCCGCGCGAGGTCGATGCGCCGGAGGTGGCGCGGCGGACTCCCCGGGACGTGCACGTGGATGCGCACGTGCCGAATCCCCGGCGACTCCACCGCCACCCTCCACCCGAGGCGCGCCCCGATCTCCTCGACGGCCGGCACCACGTCCCGGGCCAGGTCCGGGCGGGCCGCCGCATCCACCGTGAAGAGATCCAGGTCCTCCGACAAGCGGTGATGCAGGTGGAATGCCGCCAGCGCGGTTCCGCCGGCCAGGTAGAACGCCTTCGCCAACGCTTCCCGGCGGAAGAACGCTTCCAGGAACTGCCGCTGGGGACCCGAAAGCCCCACCGGACCCCTGCCCGTCACGACCGCCCCCGGCGACGTTCCAGCCACCGCCGCCATCTCTCCGCGACCTCTTCCCGCACCTCTCCCGCCTCGATCGCCTGGCGGATGTCCTGCTCGGTCAACAGGGCGAGGACGTCACGGTCCCGCAGGGACTCGAGCACGCGCCCGGCCCACCTCCGGCGCGCCGGCGCTTCCGGGGGCAGGCGGAGGAAATCCTCGTCGGCCAGGCCCCCGAGGGTGCCGTCCCAGTCGAGCCAGGTGTCGTGGTACACCGCGCGGGTTTCTTCCAGTTCCTTCGTGACGGCCTGCTCGAGACGCCGCCCGAGGGAACGCGCGGCGGCGGTCGAACCGGTCGCGGCGAGCTCGGCCGCCCGTTCCCGGAGCGCCTGGAGACGCCGGTCGGTCTCCTCGACGAACCAGCTGCTGGTGACCGCGACGGCGCACAGTTTTCCCTCGACCGCGTCGCGGACGTCGTCGTCGCACCGTTCGACCAGGCGCACCGCGAGTTCCAGGCCGCCTTCGCGGTGCAGGTCTACCGCCCGGGCGGCCAGCAACCAGGCGCGCCTGTCCCCGCGGGAACGCACCCAGGCGAGGAGTTCTTCCCCGTGCCGCAGGGGATCGACCCAGCGGGGGAGTTCGAACAGCCCGAAGTCCGGGAAGCCTGCCTCGTGGATGGCGTCGAGCACCGTTCGGAGCAGGCGGCCGGGAACCCCGTCCCTCACTTGCAGGATCTCGCGCACGAGCACGAGACCGTCGCGCACCCCGGGCGCCTGCCCTCCATCCCTGCCGGCCCGGAGCCTTTCCCGCAGCCACGGGCCGAGGGGCTCCGGGTCGAGGAGAACCAGCCGGGGGAAGACGCGTTGCCAGCGCCACTCGTCGGGCCTCTCGAGGCCGGCCGGGAGATTCCCGGCCACCCGCCAGGCGGCCTTCGCCCACCCGCGCTTCCCGGAGGCATCGGTGGCCCGTTCGGCGGCGAGGACCAGCGCCTCGAGGCAGGAAAGGCGCACCGTGGCTCCATCGCCCCCCCCGAACAGCCGGGCGATCTCCTCGAGCTCCGCCGGGGAGAGGGAGGCGAGGGCGCCGGCGAATCCCGGGTCCAGGAGCACCTGCCGGGGCACCCGGGAGATCCCGCGTCCCGCCCGGAAGACCCGGGCGAGATCCCCGGGATCCACCTCGGCGAGGCCGCGGGCCCGGAGGAGGCGCAGCAGAGCGTCGCCGGACGGCACCGGGGACGGGTCCGCCAGGCACCGGTCGATGACCCGGCCCAGGACCTCCCGGACCCGTCTCCCGTCGCGGCGGGCCGCTCCCCGGAGGAACGCTCCCAGCGCCTCCGGACCCCGTTCCGTGCCCAGCCGCGCCACGAGCAGGTCGACCACCCGCGGGTCGGCTCCGACATGCCGCCCGAGCATCCGCCAGAAGAGCTCGGCGTGAACCGCCTCCCCGGACACCAGCCAGTCCGCTTCCTCCTCCCCCAGGACGGAGGGGTCCCGCTCGTACCGGCGGAGCAGTCGGCGGGCCGCCCGTTCCGGCCGCCGATCCCGCCCCGCCCCGACGGCGGCCCAGGGCACCGCCGGACCGAGCCAGCGCCTCGCCTCGGCGAAGGGGGAGACGCCGGGAGGAAACAGCTCTTCGCGCAGGAGGCCCACCTCCCGGTCGATCCTGTCGATGACCTTCCGCCGGTCGCCTTCTTCTCCGGCCCGCGCCTCCCGCCACCGGCGCCATTCCTCGAAGACCGCGAGCCAGGAGAGGTCTTCTTCCGGGATGATGCCGGCCCGCGCGAGGCGGGAGACGAGGCGGCAGGCATCCCGGGCCAGGGGGAAGCTGTGCCCCGCGATCGCCCCGGCCAGGATCTCCAGGAAGCCGTCGCGGAGCGTCGCGACGGCTTCCCCCGGACCGACGATCCCGGCCGCGTCGCGGATCGTTCTCTCCCAGGTCTTCAGCACGGCCCGGCGGTACCGGTTCACCTCGGCCCACGTTGCGGGCGGGGCCAGGTCGGGCAGCCAGTGCTCCGGTGGAGGCAGGGACCGGCCGCGGACCGGCGGACGGAACGCCTCGGGCAGGACGGCCAGGAGGAGCCGCAGGCGCCGGGGGTCGGCGGATTCCTTCATCCTTCCCAGGTGGCGGAGTCTCTCCGGGAAGGACAGGGGAACCAGGAAGTTGTTCGGGTCGAAGACGCCACGGAAGAGGCCGGTTGCGTTGTTCGCCCACGGCTCGTTCTCCGCGACCGCGAGCTGCTCGAGAAGGGGCAGGGCGTCGAGGACGGACTCCGCGCGCCGGAGCGCTTCCCCGAGGATCTCGACGACCTTCCGGCGCGCGTCTTCCGCGAGGTCGGCCGGCGCCACCCGCTTCGCCAGCTCCCGGACGACCGCGACCACCTCCCGGGGGACGAGGAACACGAGGCAGGAGAGCACCGCCAGGTCCGTCCCGGTCCACGGCCGACCCTCCCGCACCGCCCGGAGGATCTCGCCGACGATGTTCTCCCCGAACCGGACCGCTTCCCGGTACCCCCGCAGCCTCCCCAGCCCCTCGGCGGCCCGCGCCCGGAGGACCGGATCCGCGAGGGCCCGGTGCACGAGTTGCGGGCGACGCTCGATCATCTCCAGGACCATGGCATCCCGCCGGCCGGCGACCGGCTCCACTCCCCCCGGCACGGGCCGGATTCCCTCGCGCCGGTTGGCAAGGTCCAGGAGCACCTCCCGCGTTTCCTCCACGGAGAGACCGGCCAGCCCGGCCAGGGCGGAAAGTTCCGGCGGGGGCGGCACGGAGGGGAGGCCGCTCCCCGTCCGGACTCCGCCGACGAGGGCGACGAGGCCCGGCAGGACTCCCGCCGGGGACGGGGGCCCGTGCGCGCCGGCGGAAGGCCGGGAGACCCCGATGTCCGCCAGGGCTTCTTCCCGCTCCCGCAGGGTCCCGGCGGACGCGAGACGGCGCGCGATGCGGACCAGCTTCCCCGGGAGCCCGTCGCTCCGCTGCGCGAGGGCCCGCCACCACCGGAAGCCCTCTCCGGGCCCCCATCTTCCGCACTCCAGCGCCCGGACCATCTCGCCGGCCAACCCGTCGATCGCCTCGTGATCGAGTTCCCCGAGTTCCATGACCGCCGCCCCGGGAACGCTGCACGGCCTGTCGGTGACCAGGAGCAGGTGCGTCCCCGGGTGGTCACGGACCAGTTCCGACCAGCGCCCCGGGTCGCCGGCAACCCGGGGAAGACGATCGAGCACGACCCACAGGTTCCCCGGCCGGGTCGCGCGCAGGATCTTCTCCAGGGGGCGGCGTTCCCCCTTCCACCAGAAGGCCCGGGGGACGACGTCCTCGACCCCGAGGGCCTCGAGGACCAGCCGCGTGGCCCCGGCGTCCCGGGGAGCCAGGAGCACGACCGGCCCCGGATGCCCGCCGCCCGTTCCGACTCCCAGGAGGGATCGGAGCCGCCGGACCTCTCTTGCCCGCCCACGGAATTCCGGCAGGAACCGCCGGCCGTGGATCTCCACGGCAAGCTCTTCCCGGACCGCCCGCAGGGGACAGAGGTCGGGCTCGAACCCGAGGTGACCGAGGAGGTGGGGCCGTGCCCGGACGAGGGAGGCGACCTCGGAAGCGCCGACGACCCGGATCACCGGGGGCGCGTGCCGTCCCCCGGGGTCCCGCACCACCGTTCCGGCCTCCTCCCGGAGCCCTGCCTCCAGTTCCCGCCGTCTCCCCGGCGGGAGGACGAGGTTCGTCACCAGCAGGAACCGTTCGAACCGGCCGAGGCTGCCCAGGGCGGCTCGCAGGCTTCTCCGCGCGCTCCGGCCCAGTTCCGCGAACAGGGTGCGGGGCGGCCTCCCGGGATCCCGGCACTTGACCTGCACCACCGTCCGCCCCGGCCCGAGGAGGGGACCGTGTGCGGCCCCCGATCCCAGCTCGAAGAAGGCGTCGACACCACCGTCGGCCCGGTCGACGTCATCGGGCAGGGTGAAACGGCGAACTTCCCCGGACTCCCGGGCCTCGAGGAGCAGGAGGTCGGCGCACAGGCGATCGAACGCCCGGCGGTCCCGGGCCGCCCACCTGGCCAGGGTGGCGGGGGAAAGGGCACCGATGTCCCCCGGCGAAGGGGGTCCGGGGTCCGCCAGGGCCACCCCCCGGCGGCCCGACCGGGTTTCACGCCCTCCCGTCGGACGGAGTGCGGAGTCGGCGACGGCCGCCGGCGGATCGTCCTCCCGGCAACCGCTCCCGGCCGACACTTCGGGCCTCCCGCCCGGCTTCCCGGCCTCCCCCTCCCCGGGGTCCGGCTCGAGGGGAGGCGCGGCCGGGTCGTTCAGCACCAGGCGCCAGTGCTGCTCGAACCTGCCCCCCGGCGACTCGCCGCGGGGCACGAGCATCACCCGTCCCCTCCCCCTGCGCTCTTCGCACGCCCGCAGCAGGACCGCCCCGCGGGCGGGAAGGCGACCCGTTTCCCGCTGCAGCAGGGAGAGGACGTATCCGAGGCGGTGGAAGGGAGACCGTCGAGGGGCAAGATCGAGGAGGTCGGTCACCTCGGCAGGGCTGGCCCCCTCGTCCGCCAGCCAGGCCTCGAGCAGGACCCGGAGGCCCCGGAAGCCCCCGGCCGACAGGGGGTCCGCGAACGCATCGGCCAGGATCCTGTCCGGCATGGCAACCAGGACCGGGCCGCCGGGCCGCTGGACCTCCTGCAGGCCACGGGTGCCCGGAATGCGTGCCACCCGGGTGCGGCGGGCCGCCCGGGACGCGGCCACGCCATCCTCCCGGACCAGGAATTCAGCGGGCGGCACGGCCCCCCCCAGCCGCCAGCCCCACTCGGTGGCGGCAGATCCAAGGGACTTGTAAATCGACTGTTGCATGGTTCGTATTCCATTCTAGCACACCTCCTCCGTATGATCGTCGTATGATGTGCAACTCACGAGATCCTGGTGTCTTCCGCAGGACATCCCCGCCCCCGGGCGGAACCCCGCCTCGATCAACCCCGGACTCCACTCACCACGGCCGCGACGGATCCCGTCCCGGCCACCAGGGCGTCGGATCACGCGCTTCCCGGCAGGCCGGGGGCGGGATCACGGGCGAAACGGCGGGTGGGGTGTGGGCTCGCCACCCTTTCGCCATCCGCGGCCGGGCTGTTCCCCGGCCTGTCCCCGGGGGCACCGCGGGCGCGCTACCGACAGGGACCGGTACCGGGTTCGTGGAGGCCGGCGGCCCGGACGCCGTGGCGGCGCCCGGTCACGCCCGGTGCGGGACGCCCGGCCCCGGAGCCCCGGTCTCCCGGGGAGGAGACCGCTTCCCCGACCGCGCCCGGGGACCCCCGGTCCGTCCCCTCCGCCCGGGCGGGTTCCGCCGGGACCCGGGCCACCGGGTAGACCAGGTACCGGTCGTCGTACCAGGGGGTCTGCTCGTAGAACCACTCGAGGCGGGCCCGCGGGCTGGCCCGGAATTCCGGGTCGGTGCGCAGCTTCGCGAGGAACGCCCGGCGCAGGGCGGGGTCGCGGGCCAGCATCCGGCGGGCCAGGGGCTCCATCGCGTAGTC
Organism: uncultured Acidobacteriota bacterium; assembly: GCA_964582785.1. Classification (GTDB taxonomy): domain Bacteria; phylum Acidobacteriota; class Polarisedimenticolia; order J045; family J045; genus JAMOQA01. Next base: position 12,232 of record CAZOTT010000058.1, read on the forward strand.
CTCGAAGTACTCCGCCCGCTGGAGCACCGGCAGGAAGAATCCCCAGCGGAAGAAGGAATCGGGCGCGCCGGGCTCCAGCAGCAGCACCGCCAGGTCCCCGAGGGGCTGGTCGGTGGAGACCAGGGCCGTTCCCCGGGGGAACGTCATCGTCCGCCGCTCGAGGGTCGCCCGGGCCCGGACGCGGACGTGCCCCTCGTAGGGCACCCGGTCCAGTTCCGGGTCGGACAGGCGGTACACCTCCACCTCGCGGGTCTCGGGCCGCTCGAGGAACTTCACCTCGATCCCGTGGAGCCGCAGGCGGTCGATGACCTCCTTCCAGGCGGGCGGCACCAGGTAGGCGGCGGGGCGGGTCACGGCGGTCTTCACCCTCGTCTGCGCGCGGACCGGGACCTCGAGGTCGATGGGTTTCCCGGTCCAGCGCGGGACCACCCCGCCACTGATCTCCGAGAGGTGGGGCGTCGCCTCGATCCCCAGGTAGCGGACCGTCCGGTGCTCGTCCGGGTTCTCCTTGAAGTCCAGGGGCACCCGCTCGCGCCGCCGTGCCCGGTCCTCCGCGATCGCCCGGCGCAGGGAGGCCCCCTCCTCCGCCACCAGCCGCAGGACGCTCTCCATCAGCACCCGGGTGCCGAGCACCCGCCGGCGGAACGGTTTCAGGGAATGGTTCTCGACGAGGACCGTCGGTACGTGCCGCGCGTCCCCGTACCCGGTGGAGAAGCGGGGGGAGGCGGTCCACTCCCGGAGTCCCCGCGCCGGGTCGAGGGGATCCACGAGGAAGATCGTCGGGCCGGGCACGTGGCCCCACGCCCCGAGGTCCCGGGAGACCCGGGGCCGGAACTTCCCGTCGAGCCAGGCGGCGATCGCCGGCGACCAGGCGTGGGGGCCGTTCCAGCCGAAGGTGATGTCGTAGCGGTAGTCGGCCCCGTCCGTGACGTGGATGTCCAGGTACAGGTCCACCGGCCACTCGTCGAGAACCTGGACCGCCGCCCGGACCTCGCGGGTGTCGAGCTTGGCGTAGTCCCGGTTCAGGTTCAGGTTGCGGGCGTTCGTGCGCCAGCCCATCGCCCGGGGGCCCCGCTGGTTGATCCGGTGGCAGGGGCTGCGCCGCTCGTGGGCGTCCACGGAGAGGACCGGGATGAACAGCACGTTGACCCGCTCGAGGAGGCCGGGAAGCTTCCCCCCCACGGTGAGGTCCCGCAGCAGCATCATCCCCGCGTCCATGCCGTCGATCTCGCCGGCGTGGATCCCGGCCTGGAAGAGCACCGTCGGCCGGCCGTTCTCCCGCAGGTGCCGCGGGTGGTCGAGGCCGCCCTCGCTGGCGACGACCATCCAGATGTCCCGCCCCTCCCGGCTGCGGCCGATCGACACCATCCGCAGGTGGGGCGAGGCGTCGACCAGTTTCCGCAGCCAGGCGACCGCCTCGTCCCGCGCCGGGCTCTCCGTGAACCCGCTCCGCTCGCAGGGGGTCGCCCACAGGTCGTCCGGCGCGGCGGCGAGGGCCTCGCTCTTCCCGTGCCAGGGCCGCGCCGGCGGCAGGAAGGAGTCGGGCTCGATCCCCCACCCGCTCCCCCCTCCCGGCGGTCCCGCCAGGGCGGGGGCCGCCAGGAAGGCCGCGAGCGAAAGAACCAGGACAGGCACGAACTGGAAACCGGGAGTCCTCGAGATCGTTCCGAGGATGGACCGCACGTTCATCGGGAAACGCCTCCCTCGCCCGGGCGGCTCCGGGCACTCCGCCCGCTTTGCGGTGATCCCGCGGGGAATCCCCCGGCGGCTGCCGTTGCCCGGCCGGCCCGTTCCGGGAGCCCTCCCGTCTCACCGGCCGCGCCCCGGCTTTCGCTTCTTTCTTGCTTCACATCTCCCCCGGTTCCCGGTAGGATTCCCGTGGGCGCTGCGGCCTGTCGGCTTTCCGCCGCGAACCAGGGGGGCATCATGAACACGTGCACGAACACCCGCTCTCATCTTTCCCGGGCGGGACAGGGTCTCATTCTCGCCGCTGTCCTGCTTCTCGCACCAGTCCCGGCGGCCGCCGACGGGGAAGGCTTCGAGACCGACGTCTTCACCGTGGCTTCCTACGACGAGCCGGACGCGGAATGGGTCTGCGTGGACCGCAACGAAGACGGGCTCTTCGTGATCGTGTGGCACCACGGCGACAAGTACGACGAGACGCAGGAGGTCTACGCCCGGCGATACGGGGCGGACGGCGCCCCCCTCGGCGACGTGTTCCTCGTCAACGACCTGACCGAGGGGAACCAGTCCCGTCCGTCCGTGGCGGTCCGTGAGGACGGGAGTTTCATCGTCGCGTGGTCCGACACGGGCCCGGGCAACGGGATCTACGCCCGGATCTTCGACGCCGCCGGAGACCCGGCCGGACCGTCCTTCCAGGTGAACGACCCGAACATCGAAGGCTCGCAGTCCCTGGGACACCGCTCCGTGGCCGCGCTTCCCGGTGACAGGTTCATCGTGACCTGGGGTCTCTACGATCGAGGGATCTGGGCGCGCATCTACGAGCCGGACGGAACCCCCTCCGGGGAACCCTTCCAGGTCACCTCCGATTCCGATGCCTCGTCACCTTCCCTGTCCGTCCGCGGCGACGACGTCCTGTTCTCCTGGCTGTCCCGGTTCAGGATCTACGGGAGACTCTACGACGACCTCGGAAATCCCCGGGGTGACGCCTTCCTCGTCGACGAGACGACTGACTGCTATCCCTACCGGCCCGCCGGGGAGGTCCGGCCCCGCGGCGACTACGTCTTCGGGTACCACTGGTCCTGGTACGACGACGAGGGTTACACCGTGGGGGTTGCCGCGCGCCACGTGGCCCGGGACGGGACGACCCTCGAGGAGATCGATCCCGACACCTCCGGGCGAGCGTACTCCTGGCGGGGCTGGCACGACAGCTGGCGTCACCAGCCGGTCTCCGACCGCTGGAACCGGGTGCTCCTGACCTGGACCGCCTTCGGTCCCGGCTACGTCAGCACGGGTGACAGGATCCGGGCGCGTCGCTACGGGGAGGACCTGCAGCCCCACGGCAGCGACTTCCTGGTCAGTCCTCCGCCCGGCTCGGACGACTGGAGGGGTTACCCGTCCGCCGCCGCGGATGCCGACGGGGACATCGTCATCGCCTGGTCGTGGTTCGCGGGGAACCCGTACCAGGTCCGGGCGCGCCTGCTCTGCGCCACCCTCGACACCGTCGGTCCGGAAAACACCGACGCCTGCGAGGGAGGCCGGGCCGAGCTGCACGTGGAGACCAGGGGCCACCAGCCGTTCACCTGGCAGTGGCGCAGGGACGGGACGGACCTCCAGGACGGAGGAAACGTCTCCGGCGCCGGCACCGACACCCTCGTGCTCGACCCGGTCTCCGCCACGGACGGGGGGACCTACGACTGCGTCGTGGCGGATGGCTGCCCCGACACCCAGCACTGGACCTCCGCCTCCGCGACCCTGACCGTCCACGGCGCCATCCCCGAGGTGCCCGGTCTGCGCCTGCGCAAGGAGAGCGGCGGGTCCGAGCTCCACTTCACCTGGCAGAACGTGGAGAACGCCGTCGACTACGTCGTCCGGCAGGACACCGCCCCCGACGGACCGTTCGACACGATCACCGGCACCGCCACGGACGGCACGGCGGGGCTGACGATCCCCATGCCCGCCGAGACGATCCTCTACTTCATCGTCCGCGGCCGGAACCCGGGGTGCGAGGGGCCCTGACCCCGGGGCCGGGGCGCCGTCCGCTCCCGGCCGGTCGCCCCTCGCGCCTTTCCCGGGTGGTGTCGCCGGGCAGCTCGCCCAGGACCTCGAGGTTGTAGCGGACAACCGGGTCTTCCGGGTCCAGCTCGAGGGCCCGCCGGAACTGCCGGATCATCTCGTCCCGGTCGCCCCGGAGGCAGGCGACGTTCGCCCGGTACTTGGGCACCAGGGGGAGACGGGGGTCGATCCACTCCGCCTGGTCCAGCAGGCGGGACGCCTCGTCCAGGTCGCCCCTGCGTGCCGCGTCGGCGGCCCGGCGCGCGATCCGGATCGCGAGCTGCCGCTCCGGGGGAACCGGGCGGGGCCGCCTCAGCTGCCGGAGCAGCTCCCGCGCCTCCCGGTGGCCGGGGTCGAGGGTCAGGGCCCTTTCCAGCGCCTCCACCGCCCCGGGAACCCGCCCGAGGTCGAGGAGGGCGATCGCCCGGTCGTACTGGTGATCCGCGTTCGCCGGGTCCAGTTTCACCGCCCGGTCGAACTCCTCCAGCGCCTCTTCCGGCCGGCCCAGCAGCCCGAGCACGGTTCCGAGCCCGGCGTGGACGGGCGCCGACCCGGGGAATTCCCGGGCCAGGCGACGCAGCTCCCGGAGCCCCTCCCGGGTCTTCCCGGCCCGCACCTTCTCCTGGATCGCCATCAACCGCGCGCGCAGGGTGGGCGCCCAGCGCCCCGCCGCTCCGCCGCCGGCATCTCCCCCGGAGACGCGCCCCCCGACGTAGCCGAGGGAGCGCAGGTGGTCGAGCATCTCCCGGCTGCCGGCCTCCTCCCCGGCGGGGGCCGGCTCCGCCGGCTTCCACTCCCCCGGGGCGGGACCCCGGGCGGGTTCGGGGGCATCCACCACCTCGTGGAGGACTCGACCCGGCATGTCCCCCGGCACGGGAAGCCCGAGGATGGCAAGGACGGTCGGGGCGATGTCGTGGACCCGGGCGCCCCGGGGTGACGCCCCGGGACGCACGCGCGCCCCCCACAGGCCGAGAATGCCCGGGGAGCGGTGCTGCCGGGCCCCGGCGGCCTCCGGCCGCCCCGCCTGCCGCGGGTCGTCGGGAAGTTCCCCCAGGCGGAAGCCGTGGTCGGACAGCACCACGATCGTCGTGTCCTCCCCCGCCGCGTCCATGAAGTGCCCGAGGATCCGGTCCGCCAGGACGTAGACCGCGTCCACCGCCCTCCCCCACCGCCGCTGGTCCGCGGCGAGCGGCCCCTGCAGTCCCTTCACCCGCCACAGGTGGCCGAACAGGTGGCTGATCGTGTCCGTCGCCTCGACGTACGCCATCAGCAGGTCGGGCCGGTCCTTCCGCCACAG
>CAZOTT010000059.1:0-17152 GCA_964582785.1 uncultured Acidobacteriota bacterium
CGACCGGGCCGCTCCGGTGGGGGTAGAGGGGGGGATCCGGGTGGGGCGGCAGGTTTCTTTTCTGGGTGGGCCGGCGGGGGGGTTGTCTCCCTCGCGCAGCCAGCGGGCCACCAGGGCCGGGTCCGCCTCCCGGAAGACCCGGAGCCACTCGCCGGCCCGGGCCGGGTCGAACCGGTCTCCGGACCAGGCCTCGATGTCGAACAGGAAGTCGAGCTGGCGCCGGCCCGCGAGGGGCAGGAGGGGGAGGGCCCGGTCCGGGCCCGCCTGGACGAGGGTCAGCCAGAACTCCGGGGCCGGCAGCGTGCGGACCAGTTCCCGCGCCCGGGGCGAGGACAGGATCTCCTCGACGCGCTCCCCCGGGGGGAGGGCCAGGATCTTCCGGCGCTGGTCGAGGAGTTCCTGCAGGTGCCGGTCCACGGGGTGATTCTGCCGGGCCGCCGGGGCCCTGTCATCCCGCGGGAGGTGCGCCGCGAAGGGGGGCCGGTTTCACCCGGAACCGGCGGACGGGAAAGGCCCTTCCAGCCCGGTGGCCGTCGCGGTCGCCCCGGGCAGAAGTCCTTCCCAGGCTATCAGTTGAGGGGGCGGCCCCCGTTCCCGGCGCACCTTCGTCTGGTCGCCGGGGTCGGAGGGTTGCCACCGCGGTGCGGCTGAGGCCGTCGGCGGGATGCGTGCGGGATCACGCCCGTTCTGGCAGGTTGCGTGCGGGATAACGGGCGAAATGGCAGGTGGGGTGTCGGATAACTCCCGGTATGGCAGGTCGGGTGCGCGATAAGGCCCGTTTTGGCAGGTTTCGAGGCCGAAATCGCCCGGAAACCTGCCAGGAGCCCGGTTATCCGACACCCCACCTGCCAGAATCGCGGTTATCCCGCCTGTTTCGGCGAGGGCGGCGCCGGAGTCACAGGGGAAGCTGCCAGAATCTCCGGTATCCCGCTTGTTTCGGCGAGGGCGGCGCCGGAGTCGCGGGGGAACCTGCCAGGATCGAGGTGATCCCGCACTTTTCGGGAGATACGCCGAGAACGGGGTCGGTCGAGGGTGAAACCGGGTGGGAGTAAAAGGCCCTTCCACCGTCGGCCACCGCACCGCCCGCCCCGTCCGGAAGCCCTTGTAGGACCGGCAGTTTGGAGTGCGACCCCCGTTCCCGGCGCACCTGTCATCCCGCGACCGGGCGGGGGTTCAACGGCCCTGGGCGAGCGCCGGGGAACGGCCGGGCGCGTGGGCCGGCCGCAGAAGGGGCTGGCCGCACGCGTGACACACGGCAGACTCCAGGTCCGCGTCCGAGACGGCGTTGTGCGCCCCGCACACGCAGACGATGGTCACTGTCACCGGAAATCCTCCCTGTCCCAGCCCGCTGAAAATATGCGCTGAACGGGCGGTTTCGGCCAATCGAAATCGCGGATCGCGTTCGGCCCGTGCCGCCCTTGCCCGTCGCTTCCGGGGGTGCGGCGGCAGGGGATCGGCGACCGGCCAGCGGGTAGAATCTCGCCCCGCGCCCCCCGGAAGGTTCGGGGCCCGGTGGGAAGGTGAGGCCGGCGGACGCGGGGGACGCGAACGGGTTCCTTCCTGCCCTGGACGGCGTGCCGGGATGGCGAAACTGGCAGACGCAGGGGACTTAAAATCCCCTGGCCGCGAGGCCGTGCGGGTTCGAGTCCCGCTCCCGGCACCACCGGTCCGCACGGCTGCGCCCGGCGGGAGGCCGCCGGGCGCGGAGGAGTGCGGGAAGACGGGTTCCGCCGGCTTCAGGGAAGCAGCCCCCGCTCCTTCGCCGACCGTTCCAGCTCCTCGCGAAAGTCGGGGTGGGCGATCGAGATCAGCGCCTCCGCCCGTTCGCGCAGGTTCTTCCCGAACAGGTGGGCGATCCCGTACTCGGTGATCACGTAGTGCACGTCGGCCCGGGTGGTCACCACGCCGGCGCCCTGCTTGAGGAGCGGGACGATGCGCGACTCGGTCCCCTTCCGGGCGGTGGAGGGCAGGGCGATGATCGGCCGCCCCCCCTTGGCCCGCGCCGCCCCCCGGATGAAGTCCACCTGGCCGCCGAAACCGGAGTAGATCCTCGTCCCGATGGAGTCGGAACAGACCTGTCCGGTCAGGTCCACCTCGATCGCGGAGTTGATCGCGATCATGTTCTCGTTCTGGCTGATGACGAAGGGGTCGTTGACGTACTCCACCGGGTGGGCCTCGATGAAGGGGTTGTTGTCGAGGAACTCGTAGAGGGCCCGTGTTCCGAGGGCGAAGGTGATGATCACCTTCCCCGGGTGCAGCGTCTTGCGTGCGCCGGTGACGATGCCCCGCTCGATGGCCCGCATCGCCCCGTCGGAGATCATCTCGGTGTGGATGCCGAGGTCCTTGACGTCGTCCAGGGTCTCGTAGACCGCGTCCGGGATCCCGCCGATGCCCATCTGGATCGTGCACCCGTCCTCGATCAGGGTCCGGACGTGGGCCCCGATCCTGCGCTCCACCTCCGTGATCGGGCGCGGGTGCAGCTCGGGCAGGGGTTCCGTGATCTCGACGATCGCGTCGACCCGGTTCACGTGGAGGAAGGAATCGCCGAGGATGCGTGGCATCTCCTCGTTCACCTGGACGATCACCTTCCGCGCGCTGTGGCAGGCCGCCCGCGCGGCCATCGTCTCGACGCCGAGACTCATGAAGCCGTGCTCGTCCGGCGGCGAGACCATCACCATCGCCACGTCGAGAGGAATGATCCGCTCGTAGAAGAGGCGCGGGATCTGGTGGAGGAAGATCGGCACGTAGTCCGCACGGCCCGCGTTGACGGCCTCCCGGTCCGCCGGCCCGACGAACAGGGAGTTGTGCCGGAAGTGCCCCTCCATTTCGGGACCGGAGAGGGGATCCTCGCCGAGGAGGAGGACGTGGTTCAGCTGGACGTCCCGCAGCTCCTCGTAGCGGGCGGCCAGGGCGCGGACGAGCCCCAGCGGGATCGCGGCGTTGCCGCCGTAGTACACGCGGTTCCCGCTCTCGACGAGGCGGACCGCCTCCTCGGCGGAGCACAGCTTGCGGTTGTAGTCGTCGATCCAGGACATGGCACACCTCCCGGCGTCAGGAGAGCAGGTCGTCGAGCCGCACCGGCGTCATCCCCAGCGCCGCCGCGGCCAGTTCGTTCACCATCCGGCCCCGGTACATGTAGACCCCCTCGCGGAAGCCCGGAGAGGCGGCCAGGGCCGCTTCGAGCCCCTCTCCCGCGATGCGCGTCAGGAAGGGCAGGGCGGCGATCGTCAGGGCGCGGGAAGCCGTCCGGGGGGCGTTGGCCGTCATGTTGGGCACGCAGAAATGCGTGACCCCGTGGACCCGGAAGGTCGGGTTGTCGGGGGTCGTCGGCCGGGAGGTCTCGATGCAGCCTCCCTGGTCGATCGAGACGTCGAGGATCACGCTGCCCGCCTTCATCCGACGGACCATCTCCTCGGTGACGAGGAACGGGGCCCGCCCGCCGGGGATCGCGACGGCGCCGATCAGCACGTCGGCGATCTCCGTGAACCGGCGCAGGTTGCGCGGGGTCGCGAGGGCGGTGACGACCTGTCGGCCCGCCTCGTCCAGGACCCGGCGCAGCTTCTCCAGGTTCGTGTCCAGGACGATCACGTGGGCCCCGGCGGCGGCGGCGAGCGCGGCGGCGCGCCGCCCGACGACGCCCGCCCCGAGCACCACCACCGTGGCCGGGGCGATCCCCGGCACGCCCCCGAGGATCACTCCCCGGCCTCCCGACTCGTACTCCAGCAGGTGGGCCGCGCAGTGGACGACCATCTGGCCGGCGATTTCCGACAGGGACCGCATCACCGCGCGGCCGGCCCCGTCGATGCGGAGGATCTCGTACCCGACGAGGCTGATCTGCCTCGCGGCCAGTTCGTCGACGAGCCGGCGCGGGGTCATGGCGACGTGGAGGAAGCCGGCGACGGTCAGCCCGGCGGGCATCCGTTCGACGTCTTCCTCGGAGATCGTGCCCACCCGGCAGACCAGCTCCGCCCGCTGGTAGGCCTCGTCCGTGCTGTACACCACGTGGGCCCCGGCTTCCTCGTAGTCCTCGTCGGTGAAGTGGCAGTCCCGCCCCGCTCCGCGCTCGATGTAGACCTCGTGGCCGAGGTTGACGAGGCGGGACACGCCGAACGGGGTCAGGCCGACGCGGTGCTCGTGCCGGGACGTCTCCCGGGGAATTCCGATCCTCATGGGGTGCTCCTTCCGGTGGGGCGACGAAAGGGCGGCCGAGGGCGGATGGAACGGCGGTCGCCCGGCGCCGCTCCTCGGGCGGGGAAGGGATTCTACACCCGGGACTTGCGGCGGGCTGCCGCCGCCGGCGATCGTCCGCGATAATGGACGCGCCCGGGGCTCCGCGTCCCGCGGCAGGAGGGATCGAAGGTGCTGGCAGCCCGGCTCCGTGCCGCCGGTATCCGGCGGGGAGACCTCGACGGCTTCTTCGGCCTGATGGTCGACAACCTGCTCCAGTTCCTCGTCATCCTGGCGCTGACGACCGGGATGTGCGGCCTGCCCGCCGAGTTCGTGCTGGGAAGGATCTTCCCCGGGGCGGCCCTCTCCCTGCTGGTGGGCAACCTGTACTACGCGTGGCTGGCCCGCCGGCTCGCCCTCCGGACGGGAAGGCCGGTGACCGCCCTGCCCTACGGGATCAACACCGTCAGCCTCTTCGCCTACGTCCTGTTCGTCATGGCGCCGACCTACCAGGAACTGGCCGCGACGCCGGGTTTCACCCCGGCGGCAGCCGGGCGGGTGGCGTGGCAGGTGGGCCTCGTCGCCTGCCTCCTTTCCGGGGTGATCGAGACCCTCGGCGGCTTCGTGGCGGAGTGGGTGCGGAAGGTGACGCCCCGGGCGGCGCTCCTCTCGACGCTCGCCGGCATCGCCGTCGGGTTCATCTCGATGGAGTTCATCCTGCGGTCGTTCGACCGGCCCCTCGTGGCGCTCGCCCCGCTGGCGCTGGTGCTCGTCAGCTACCTGGCCCGGGTCCGCTGGCCGCTGGGGATCCCGGGGGGGATGCTGGCGGTCCTGCTCGGCACCGCGATCGCCTGGGGTCTCCGCCTGGCCGGGTTGCCGGGAGGAGTCGCGGTCGGGGGAGGGGACCTCCTGGCCGGGGCGGGCTGGCATCCCCCCGTGCCGGCGATCGGCGAGCTGCTGGCGGCCCTCGGCAGCCCCCACGTCTGGGGCCGCATCTCGATCATCCTCCCGATGGGCCTGATCAACGTTCTCGGTTCCCTCCAGAACATCGAGTCGGCGGAGGCGGAGGGGGACCGGTTCCCCACCCGCCCGTGCCTCGTGGCCAACGGCGTGGGAACGCTGGCCGCCGCCTGCCTCGGGTCGTGCTTCCCCACGACGATCTACATCGGGCACCCGGGCTGGAAGCGGATGGGGGCGGGCTGGGCCTACTCCGCGGCCAACGGGATCTTCTTCACCGTGGTCGCCCTGGGCGGCCTGATCGGGCCGATCGCCCGGATCGTCCCGGTCGAGGCCGCGATGGCGATCCTCGTCTGGATCGCGGTGATCATCACCACCCAGGCGTTCACGGCCACGCCACGGGAGCACGCTCCCGCCGTCGTTCTCGGGCTGCTGCCCGGGCTGGCCGCCTGGGGCTGGCTGCTCGTCGAGCTGACGGTCCAGGGGACGTCCCTGGCCGGGCACCTGGCCGCGGGCATCCGGCTGCCCGCCGTGGTGGCGGACCTCCGGCACACGACGATCCCCTGGGTCGGGGGACTGCTCACCCTGAAGGCCGGCTTCCTCTTCTCGGCGACGCTCCTCGCCGCCATCGGGGTGTTCCTGGCGGAGCGCCGGTTCGGGCGGGCGGCCCTGTGGGCCCTCGTCGCCGCCGGACTGACCGGGGCGGGCCTGATGCACGCCTACACGGTGACGGGAGGAGCCGTCCGGGAGGAAATCCGGCCGGGGTTCGCCTGGCCGATGGCCCTCGGCTACCTGGCCTGCGCCGCCGTCTTCCTCGCGGCCCGGTACCTCGCGCGGCCGGTCGGGGAAGAGTAAGCGGGACGGCCGGGGCCGTCCCGCCGGGGGGGTCGCGGCGAAGGAGCCGTCAGAAAGCGCGGCGGAAGCCGACGAGGAACTGCCCGCACTTCGGCGTGCGCTCGATCACGTTGGTCAGGCGGTGGAACCGCTTGAAGGTGTACTCGCCGAACAGCGTCCAGGTCTCGCCGAGCCGGACCGACCCCTGCAGGCCGAGGAAGTAGGTCATGCCCGACCCGTCGGTGAGGTGGAGATTCTTCGAGCGGCCCGGGATCCGCTTCGCCAGGTCCTCGCTGGTCATCGAGACCGCCCAGCCGAAGCCGACCGGGACGCCGACCTCCCAGCGGCCGCGGTTCCAGTGGGGGACGATCGCCACGTCGGCCACGATGACGTCCATCGACAGGTCGCCGTGGGGGGTATCCCGGACCGTGTTCGGGTTCCAGGACAGGCGGAACTCGAAGCGGAGGTTCGGCGTATTGTCGACGTAGAAGAGACCACCGAGGATGAAGTCGTCGTCGAGGGTGGGGACGTACGACCCGGTGCCGTCGTCCGCCGGGACCGACCGCTCGACCAGCTCGTCGCCCCAGAGGTAGCCGGTGAAGACGCCCCAGCCCATGCCCCGGTACTCGGATTCCTTGCCCTTGTTGTCGTCGCCGGCGAAGGCGACGGGCAGGAGGCAGGCCAGGAGGAAGAGGACGAGGATCTTGCGGTACATGGCGGTCTCCTTCGCCCCCGGAACCCGGGGCCTCGACGACCCGGCGGCCGGGGTGGTCTAGCGGGACGCGGCATTATCCACGAGATGCCGCGCGCTGTCACGGGGGGACCCCGCGGACCGCGGCATGCGCCCCGCGCGGCGGGTTCCCGGTGTCCGGGTCAGTCCGCGCCGACCCGGATCCGGCCGTCCACCACGGTCGCTCCGCCGCCCGGGAAGAGCAGGAGCGGGTTCACGTCCAGCTCGGCGATCTCCCGGTGGGCCCGGACCAGGGCGGCCAGCCGCTCGAGGGATTCCTCGAGGGGACGGAGATCCACCCCTTCCTCGCCCCGGGTGCCGGTGAGGAGGGCGAGCCCCCGGATACCCCGGACCATCTCCCGGGCGTCCCCGGGAGTCAGCTCGGCCATCGCGAACCGCACGTCGCGGAAGACCTCGACGTACTTTCCCCCGAGACCGCACATCACCAGGGGGCCGTACCCCGGCGCCCGGTGGGAGCCGAGGATCACCTCCCGGCCGCCGGGACGGAACGCCTGGACGAGCCACTGCCGGCCCTCGCGGGGAACGCCGGCGCCGTCGAGGGCCCGGTCGATCCGGTCGAAGGCGTCCGCGACCGCCGCTTCGTCCCGGAGATCGAGGGCGACCGCCCCCAGGTCGGACTTGTGGACGATCCCCCGCCCCACCGCCTTCAGCACCACCGCCCCCTCGATCTCCCGGGCCGCGGCGAGGACATCGTCGCGGGACCCGGCCACCCGCCAGGGAGCGACGGAGAAACCGGCGAGTTCCAGGACGCGGAACGCATCGTCCTGGGGCAGGTAGCCGCCCCCCGCGTCCAGCGTCCGGGCGAGGAGCCGGGCGATGGCCGCGTCGTCCCGGGGGAACTCCCGGGGCTCCTCCACCGGCCGCTCCAGGTGGGCGGCATGAGCCACCGCCCGGGCCAGGGCGCCGGCCGCGTCCTCGGGCGCGCGGAAGATCGCCGGCGCCTCCGGCACGGCGAGCAGCTCCCGCCGGGCGGCGGCCGGCACCATGAACACCGGCAGGACCGGCTTCGAGGCCCCGCGGGCGACCGGCACGATCGCCTCCAGCACCTGCCGCGCCGGGTAGAGGGGCGGGGTCACGGTGATGGAGATGACGGCGTCGATGCCGGGATCGTCCAGCATCGCGGAGAGGCAGGCCGCGAAGTCCTCCGCGGTCGCCGACGGGAGGATGTCCACCGGGTTCCCGGTGGCGGCTTCCGCGGGCAGCCGCCCGGCCAGCGCCCGCCGGGTCTCCTCGCCGAGAGGGGGAATCTCGAGGCCGAGTTCCCCGAGCCGGTCGGCGCAGAGGATCGCCGGTCCCCCCGCGTTCGTCAGGATCCCCACGCGGGGACCGGCCGGCAGGGGCGCACGGGCGAGGAACCACGCCGTGTCCAGCATCTCTTCCACGGTCTCCACCCGGAGGATGCCTCCCTGCCGGCAGAGGGCGTCCGTGCCGGTGTCCGCCGAGGCGAGGGCGCCGGTGTGGGAACTGGCCGCCCGGGCGCCCGCCTCGGTGCGGCCCGCCTTGACCAGGACCACCGGCTTCTTCCGGGTGACCCGGCGGGCGATCCGGAGCAGACCCGGGGCGTCGGCGAACGATTCCAGGTAGGCGGTGATCACCGGCACCTCCGGGTCGTCCTCCCAGGCCGCGAGCAGGTCGTTCTCGGTCACGTCCGCCTTGTTGCCCAGGGAGACGAACTGGGAGAAGCCGATGCCCCGTTCCTCGCAGATGCCCAGCACCACCACGCCCAGGGCCCCGGACTGGGAGGCGAACCCGATCGGACCGGGCAGGGCCGGAACGGGGGTGAAGGTGGCGTCGAGGGACACCGCCGGGGATGTATTCAGCAGGCCCATGCAGTTCGGGCCGATCGCCCGGATCCCGGCCCGGGCGAGCCTTTCGAAAACTTCCCGCTCGAGGCGCCGGCCCTCCTCGCCGGTCTCCCGGAAGCCCGAGGTGATCAGGATGACCGCCCCCACGCCCTTCTCGATGCACTGGTCGATCGCGGCCGGGACGGCGTCCCGCGGCACGACGACGACGGCGCAGTCCACCGGGTCGGGGACGTCGAGGATGCTCGGCCAGGCCTTCACCGAGTGGATCGCCTCCTGGCGCGGGTTCACCGGGAAGACCTTGCCGGTGAACCGGAAGGCGAAGAGACGCTCGGTGACCATGCCCCCGAGGGACGCCCGGCGGTTCGAGGCGCCGATCACCGCGACGGAGCGGGGGCGGAGAAGGGAGTCGAGGGGTCCGGCCATCGTCTGGCTCCTCGGGGGGACGGGGAGGCGAACTCCCCGGAGGGCGGGGGACGCGGTATTGTAGCGGCCGGGAGGTCACGATGCGCGCCACGCGAACCATGGTCACCCCGCTTCTCCTCGGAGGAGCCCTGCTCCTGGCGGGGGCCTGCGGCGGGGAGGGGGTCACGCCGACCCCGCCCCCGGACGGGGAGATCCGGGCCGCCCTCCTCGCGGTCCTCGGCCCCGGCGGGACTCCCACGGCGCAGAACCTCCGGGTGGCGGACCGGGGGCCGGACGGTCCCGTCTACCGTCCTCCCCGGGCCGAGGAACTGCCCCGGGTGGTGGTCCCGGACCACTTCTCCGACGTCCGGATCGACGGGGCCCGCTGCCGCTACGACCCGGTGTGGAAGGTCGCCTTCCGGCCCGTCGAGAACGGAAGGCCCGGTGCCCCCCTGGTCGCCGAGGTCGTGGAGACGCCGGGAGGCCTGCGTCTCCTGGCCCGGCCCTGGCCGGCGACCCGGCGGCCCGACGGAACCCTGGCCCCGGATTTCCGCCCCCGGCGCCGGGAAGCCTCGGGGGAGGGGGGCGGGGAGCGCGTCCTCGCGGTGGTCTACCCGCCGTGGGCCAGCCCCGAGTGAACCCGGTGGGAAACAGCGTCCGGGTCGACCTCCCCGGGGGGGATCTGGTCCTCGAGACCGGCGAGATCGCGCGGCAGGCCGACGGGGCGGTCGTGCTCCGCTACCGGGACAACGTCCTGCTGGCCACGGCGGTGGCGGCGGACGTCCCACGCCCCGGGCAGGGGTTCTTTCCGCTGACCGTCGAGTACCGGGAGCGTCTGGCGGCCTCCGGGCGGATTCCCGGTTCCTGGCTGCGCCGGGAGGGGCGGATCACCGACCCGGAGGTGCTGGCGTCCCGCCTGGCCGACAGGACGGTGCGGCCCCTGTTTCCCCCGGGGTTCCTCTGCGAGACCCAGGTCATGCTCACCGTGCTCAGCGCGGACGAGGAGGTGGCGCCCGAGTCCCTGGCGATCACGGCCGCGTCGGCGGCCCTGGCGGTATCCGACATCCCCTGGGACGGACCGGTGGCCGGGGTCCGCATCGCCCGGGTCCACGGGGAGTGGGTGACCTTCCCGTCCCGCGGGGAGCGGGCCGTCGCCGACCTGGACCTGGTCGTGTCGTCGGGACCGGGGGGGCTGGTGATGGTGGAGGGAGAGGGCCGGGAAGCCCGGGAGCAGCAGGTGATCTCCGCCCTGGAGCGCGGGGACCGGGTGGCCCGGCGGATCGCCGCGGCGATCGGGGAACTGGCCGCCTCGGCGGGCCGGGAGAAGCGTCCCCACCGGGAACCGGTTCCCGACGGGGACCTCGCCGCGCGGCTGGACCGGGACCTGGAAAAGGCCGTCCGGGCCGCCCTCGACGAAGATGGCAAGCGGGCCCGGCGCGCCCGGCTGGCCGAGGCGTTCGAGCGCTGGGCGGCGGAGCGGGAAGCGGACCTGGCCGGCCGGGAAGAGGAGGCCCGGGAACTGTACGGGCGGCTGGTGGCCCGGGTGACCCGGGAACGGATCGCCCGGGAGGGCCGGCGGCCGGACGGGCGGGGCCCCGACGACGTCCGGCCGATCTCCGGGACCGTCTCCTGGCTGCCCCGCCCCCACGGCTCGGCGATCTTCACCCGGGGAGAGACCCAGGCCCTGGTCTCCTGCACCCTCGGCACCGGACGCGACGAGCAGCAGGTGGAAACCCTCGAGGGCCTGAGCTCGGAGCGGTTCCTCCTCCACTACAACTTTCCCCCCTACTCCGTCGGGGAGGTCCGCCCCCTCCGCGGCCCGGGGCGGCGGGAAATCGGTCACGGGACCCTCGCCCGCCGCGCCCTCGAGCCGGTTCTTCCCCCGCCCGACGAGTTCCCTTACACGATCCGCGTCGTCTCCGACATCGCCGAGTCGAACGGTTCCTCGTCGATGGCGACGGTGTGCGGGGCGACCCTCGCCCTGATGGACGCCGGGGTGCCGCTCCGCGCCCCGGTGGCGGGGGTGGCGATGGGGCTGGTGCGCGAGGGAGAGGATTACCACGTCCTGACCGACATCCTCGGGGACGAGGACCATCTCGGCGACATGGACTTCAAGGTCGCGGGGACCCGGGAGGGGATCACCGCGATCCAGATGGACAACAAGCTCGGGGCGGTTCCCCGCGCGGTGCTCGAGGGGGCCCTCGAGCGGGCCCGGGCGGCCCGGCTGCACATCCTGGACGAGATGGCGAAGATCCTCCCGGCCCCCCGGGAGCACCTTCCGCCCGGGGCGCCGCGGGTCACGTCCCTGCGGATCCGCCGGGAGCGGATCCGGGACCTGGTCGGGCCCGGGGGGAGGAACGTCCAGGAGATCCAGGCGGCCACCGGCGTCCAGGTCGACATCGGCCGGGACGGGCTGGTCCGGGTCTATGCCCGGGACCGGGCGGCGGCCGCCGAGGCGATGCGCCGGATCCGGCACCTGACGCTGGAACCGGAGGTCGGCGAGATCTACCGGGGAGAGGTCGTCCTGGTGCGGGACACCTTCGCGATCGTCCGTCTCGGCGCCTCGGTGGAGGGCGTCCTCCACGTGTCGGAGCTGGACAGGAAGCGGGTTCCCCGGGTCGGTGACCTGCTGTCCCCGGGGGACGCGGTGGACGTCCGGGTGCTCGGGGTGGACGAGAAGGGAAGGATCCGCCTCAGCCGGAAGGAGGCGCTGCGGTGATCCTCCCGGTCGGAGACGCCCCCAATCCCCGGGGGATCGCCTGGGTCAACTGGACGCTGATCGTCCTCAACGTGGCGGTCTTCCTCTCCCTGTGGCCCCTCTCCTTCCGCCCGGCCGATCCACGGGACCCGGACCTGGCCCGCTACGTCCGGGCGCTGGTCGAGGACGGGCGGGTCCGGCCCGCCGACGTCCCGCGGCTGGTGCGGCAGGTCAGCGCCTACGACCTGTTCACCTTCCGCCACGGCTTCCGGCCCGCCCGGCCTTCCCTCGTGGATGCCCTGACCGGCATGTTCCTCCACGGTGGCTGGGCCCACCTGCTGGGAAACATGCTCTTCCTCTGGATCTACGGGGACAACGTGGAGGCCCGCCTGGGGAGGCTCGGCTACCTGCTCGCCTACCTCGGAACCGGCCTGGCCGCCGCGGGGGGAGACTTCCTCCTGCGGCACGGGTCGGGGATCCCGGCGGTCGGCGCGTCGGGCGCGATCTCGGGGGTCCTGGGCCTCTACTTCGTCTGGTTTCCCCTGAACCGGGTCCGCCTGTGGGTCTGGTTCTTCCCCTTCTTCGCCGACGTGATCGAGCTGCCGGCCCGGTTCGTGCTGGCGATGTACCTGCTGGTCGACAACCTCCTGCCGGTGGTCCTGACCGGCGGGAAGGCGGGAGGCGTGGCCTACGGCGCCCACATCGGCGGTTTCGTCGCCGGGCTGGCGCTGGCCTGGGTGCTCGACCGGCACTGGCTCCACCGGCCCGAGGTCGCCCGGGAGCGGCCGGCCGGGGTTTCTCCCGCGTCCAGCCTGCCGCGGGCCTTCCGGGAGGCCCTGGCCGCCGGCCGGGTACCCGAGGCGGCGGCGATGCTCTTCGACCTCCCGCGGCAGGTCACCCGCCGGGGACTCGGCCCGGAGGACAAGATCGCGCTGGGGGACGCGCTGGCCCGGGCGGGGCATCCCCGGGCGGCCCTCGCCGCCTACCAGCGGGCCCTGGCCGACCACCCGCGCGGCCCGGGCCGGGCCCGGGCCCACCTGGGGGCGGCACGGGTCCTGGTGGACGGCCTGGGGTTCCCGACCGCGGCGTACCAGCACCTCTACCAGGCCCTGGAGGAGGACCCGGGCCCCGGGGAGGAGGCGGAAGCGCGGGAACTCCTCGCGGAGCTCTCCCGGCGCACCCGTGCCCTCCCGCGGAACCTGCCCCGCTCCCGCTGACGACCGCCGGGAACCCGCCGTCCTAGGACCCGGGCCCGCCGGCTTCCGGGAGCCCGGCGAGGGCGGCGGCCCAGGCGTCGAAGGTGGCCCGGTCGAAGAGCACGACGCGGACCTCGTCCAGGTCGTCCGGGTGTTCGCGGAGCCATTCCCGCACCGCGGCGAGGGCGACCCGCGCCGCCCGGTCCACCGGGAACCGGTAGGCGCCGGTCGAAAGGGAGGGGAACGCCACGGTTCGCGCCCCGATCTCCCGGGCCCGGTCGAGGCTCGCCCGCCAGGCGGAAGCCAGCAGGGCGTCCTCGTTCCGGCGGCCCCCGCTCCAGACCGGCCCGACGGCATGAATGACCCAGCGGGCCGGGAGATCGCCCGCGCCGGTCACCACGGCCGACCCGGTGGGACACCCGCCGATGCGCCGGCACTGCTCCATGATAGTGGGGCCGCCGCGGCGATGGATCGCCCCGTCCACGCCGCCACCGCCCGCCAGGCGGCTGTTGGCGGCGTTGACCACCGCGTCCACCTCCTGGGCCGTGATGTCTCCCCGGACCAGCACCAGCCTCGTCTTCCCGATCGTCGTTTCCATCACCGAACCTCCGCCGGGGATAGAATGCCATGCCACCGTTCCCCCGCAGGAGGTCGTCCATGCGCTCCGCCGTTCCGCTGCTGGTCGTCGGCCTGGTCCTTCCCGGGATGCTGCCGGTGACGGTCGCCGCGCCCCCGCGCCCGCTCCACGTCACGGACCACCGGCTCGAGGTCCGGCTCGATCCCCCGGCCGGCACCCTCGCGGGAACGGCGCGGCTCGAGCTGGACGGCGAACTGGGCCGTGGCCCCCGGGTCCTCTTCCTCGGCGGGACGTGCAGCCTGCTGTCGGTGGAGGCGGTCACGGGAGAACGGGCCCGGCCGCTGAAGTTCCGGCAGGACGCCACCGACGAGGGCGGGGGAGGATCGTCCCGGGCGGGCTGGGCGCTGCGGGTCCCGGGACGGGCCCGCCGGGCGCGGTCCCTCCGGGTGCGGTGGCGGTGCCGGCCGGGGCCGATCCCGGAGAACGTCCGCTTCAGCCACGAGGAGATCGCGGGGATGCCCGCCGGCTACCTGGACGAGTCCGGGAGCTTCCTGCAGGCGGGCAGCGTCTGGTACCCGACCGGCGGCCAGCAGCTGTCCCGGTTCCACCTGGCCGTCACGGTCCCGGGCGACTGGCGGGCCGTTTCGGAGGGGAACCTGGCCGGCGAGCAGGAGACCGGTGGGCGCCGGGTCGAGCGCTGGGAGGCGGGCCATCCGCTGGAAGGGATCGACCTGGTGGCCGCCCCGTTCCACGTCCTGCACCACCCGGCCGGCGACCGGGTCCCGGTGGAGACCTGGTTCCTGCCCGGGACGCCCGACGACCTCGCCCGCCGGTACCTGTCCGCGACCGCCCGTTACCTGGCCCGGTACGAGCAGGAGATCGGCCCCCATGCCTGGCCCGCGTTCCGGGTGGTCGAGCACGTCCTGCCGACCGGGTACGGGATGCCGTCCTTCACCCTCCTCGGGCGGGGGGTCATCCGCCTCCCGTTCATCCTCCGCACCAGCCTGGGCCACGAGGTTCTCCACGACTGGTGGGGCAACGGCGTCTACGTCGACATGGACCGGGGAAACTGGTGCGAGGGGCTCACCGTCTACCTGGCCGACCATGCCTTCGCCGGGGAGGAGCGTCCCGGGGGAGACGTGGAGTACCGCAGGCAGATCCTCCGGGACTACGGCGAGTACGTCCCGGAGAAGGACGAACCGCCGGTCGCCGCCTTCCGGGAACGGACCGACCGGAAGACCCGGGCCCTCGGGTACGGCAAGGTGGCGATGATCTTTCACATGCTCCGGCGCATCGTCGGGGACAGGCCGTTCCGCGGGGCCCTGCGGGAGTTCTACCGGGCGAACCGCTACCGGGTCGCCTCGTGGGACGATATCCGCCGGGCGTTCGAAAAGGCGACCCGCAACCACCTCGAGTGGTTCTTCCAGCAGTGGGTCGAGCGGCCGGGCGCTCCCCGGCTGAAGGTCCTGGAGGCCCGGGCCGAGCGGCGCGGCCCGGAGTGGGTCGTGCGCGCGCGCGTGGCCACGGGGGACTGGCGGCTCCGGGTCCCCGCGGACATCGTTCTCGAGGACGGACGCCGGGAGCGGATGATCGCGTGGAGCCGGGGCGGGACGTGCCGTTTCGAGCGGCGGGTTTCGTCCCGGCCCCTGGAACTGGTGGTCGATCCCGACGTGGACGTCTTCCGCCGCCTCGCCCCCGCGGAGATCCCGGCGACCTTCGCCCGGCTCCTCGCCGGGGACCCGGACCTGGTCGTCCTGGGCACCGGGCGGGGAGGCGACGCCCTCGACGCCGCGCGGGCCCTCGCCCAGGAGGTCTCCCGTGGTCGGGCCCCGGTCCGCCTGGACCGGGAGGTGACGGACCGGGAACTGGCGGACGCCCGCAGGGTCTGGGTCCTGGGAATGCCCGGTCCCGCCCTCCTGGAGCGGCTGCGGGCCCGCCTGCCCGGCTCCCTGGTGCTCGAGCGGGACCGGCTGGGGCTCGGCGGCCGGGAGGTCCGCGGGCCCGGCGCGGCGATCGCGGTCGTCATCGACCACCCGGCCCCGGGAGAGGGTTCCCTCGGGATCCTGGATACCCTGGTTCCCGCCAACCTGGCGGACCTGGCCCGGCGGGTGACCCACTACGGGAAGTATTCCCGGCTCCTGTTCGAGGGGCACCGGGCCGTGGTCAAGGCCACGGCGCCGGCCCCGGAGGAACCGCTCCGGGTCCGGCTCGACGCGGGGGAGGGGCGGTGACCGGGGACGGCGGCCGGGACGCCGAGGCGCTCCGGGCCCTCGCGGAGGCCGGCCGGGAGGCGATCCGGCGGTTGTGGGCCCGGCGGGACGACCGGGAGCACCTGGCCGACGCGGAACGCCGGCTGCTGGCCATCCTGGAGGAGCACCGGGAGTACCGGCCGTTCTGGGAGGGCGCCGACCCGGACTCCGACGAGAACCCCTTTCTCCACGTCCACCTGCACGAGGTGGTGGAGGCCCAGCTGGCCCGGGGAGAACCGCCGGAGGCCGGCGCCGCGCTGGCCCGGCTGACCGCCCGGGGACTCGACCGGCACGAGGCGATCCACCGGATCCTCCAGGCGCTCGTCGAGCACGCCGGGGAGGCGTTCCGCACCGGGAAGGCCGACCCGGCGGCCTGGGCGGCCCGCCTCCGCCGCCTCTGAAGAACCGTCTCCGGGCGTCCAGAGCTCGATCCGCCGGGCCCCCGCCAGGATCTCCGCCAGGATGGCCCGGGCCACGTCGCCCCACGGGGCCGCCGGCGGAACCACCAGGCGGACCGTGCCGTCCGCCGCGGGGGCGGCGGGACGGGGCAGGGGCAGCGCCCGCTGCCACAGCACGTCGGTGGGCCGCTCCCGGGCGAAGAGGTCCTTCCGCCCCGGGCGGACCCGGCCCGGCCGGGGCGGGCGGCCCGGCCGGGCGGGGGGCGGCGGGAAACCCTCCGGCAACGGGAGGGGAACCCGGGCCGCCGGGTCCGCCCCCGCCGGCGGGGAACCCTCCCGCAGGACCAGCTCGGGACCGGGGCCCGGGGGAACCGCCCGGGGAGGGCCGCAGGGAACCGGCGCGATCCCGAGCCGGAGATCCCCCGGCCCGATCCGCCGCAGGAGGGCCCGGACGCGGTCCCAGGGAAGGGCCCGGTCCGCCTTGAGCACGGTGACGGCGTGGAAGGGCCGGGGAAGGGGCAGGGGGACCGGGGACCCGGCGAGGGGGAGCCGCCACTCGGTGCCGCCCGGCTTTCCCCCGGCCGGAGCCCGGCCCGGGAGGCGGACCGGCACGCCCGACAGGCCGGCGAGGGGGGCGGGGGGCAGGGCGACCACGGTCGCCGGCAGGGCCCAGGGCGGATAGCCCCGCAGCGCCGGGCCGTTCGCCGCCGTCCGGACGAAGGCGTTCCAGGCCAGGTCGTCCCGGTCGATCGGGTCCAGGCCCGCCAGGGCCGGGAAGGAGGCGAGGAGTTCCTCCCGGGCCACGGCGGCGGCTCGCCAGGGGGTGCCGACGACCAGGGGGAGCAGCAGGCGGGTCGAGGCCGCCTGCAGGAGCGCCCCCGCGGCGAGCAGGGCCGCGACCCGGCCGAGCCAGCGGGCCGGGCGGGACGGACCCGCGAGGAAGAGGAGGTGGAGCAGGAAGGCCGCGGCGAAGAAGGCGAGCAGGCCCCGCTCCCCGCTGATCCAGGCCCGGGCCCCCGCACCGTGGTCGAGCCCGAGGATCCCCGGGAGGAACCAGGTCGCCCCCGCCCCGCAGGCGCCCACCGCCCGGGCCAGGAGCCGGGCCCCGGCGAGGGCCG
>CAZOTT010000060.1:0-17023 GCA_964582785.1 uncultured Acidobacteriota bacterium
CGGGCCCCCGCCGGGGGGGTCGTGGTCACGCCGCGCCCCGACGGAAAACTCGGGGAACGGATCCCGGCCGGGGGGCTGGTGCTCGAGATCGCCGACCTGCGGAACCTCGTCGCGGAGGCGGTGATCCCGGAGAGCGAGATCGGTGACGTCCACCCCGGCCTTCCCGTGGAGGTCCGCCTGTCGGCCTGGCCGACCCGGACCTTCTCCGGGAAGGTCCTCGAGATCGCACCGCGGGCGGAGACCGATTCCCTGGGGCGCGCCGTGTTCCGCGTCCGGTGCTCCGTGGAGAACCCCGACGGGAAGCTGCGGCCGGGGATGACGGGGGCGATCAAGATCGAGTGCGGCCGCCGTCCCCTGGGGGCGCTCGCCTGGCGGCGGGTCCTGCGCCTCGTCGACCCCTCCCTCCTCTGAGACTGTTCGCTTTCCGCACACTCGCGGCCGATTCCGTTCCCCGGGCCACGCCGGTGGAAGCGGCTCCCGGCCGGGTCCCGGCGGGCCCCGCAGGGACGGCCGGGAATGGACGAATACGAAGCATCCCGGACATCACGTGGACCGGCGGTGGAGTTGGCCCGGGACTTGCTCCGGGGGAAGCGGGTCCCGGCATCCGCGGGGATGCCGGGGGAGAGAGAAGGACGGGGACCGCCGGTCCCCACAACGAGGCGGGCCGGGCGCCCGCCGGAGGAGAGTGTGCGATGAGCCGTAAGCTGAAGGTCCAGGAGCTCGAGAACCGCATCGCCCCGGGTGTCGGCCTGTTCAGCTTCCTCCAGGGACTGGCCCAGACGGACAGCCAGGTGGGGGACCTCTTCAACCAGTTCGTCACGGTGAACGACGACGGCACCGCCGGGGACGTGGACGTCCAGGGGGCGGTCGACGCGGCCAACAGCGTGTTCGACGCCAACGGGATCGGCACCGGGCTGCAGGCGGTGAAGGACAGCTTCACCCTCAGCGACAACGTCGTCATCTCCGACGCCACCGCCCAGCTGATCGCCGGCCTGTTCGGCAAGTGATCCGCCGCCGGGCCCGGCCCGGCAAACGCGAACATCGGGGCGCCCGCGGGCGCCCCTTTCGCGTGTCCTCCCGGCGTGGCGTCAGTCGACGGTCGTCGGGCGGAAGGTGAGGGGCCGGCGGACCGGCCCGGGGGCCTCTCCCGACCGGGCATGCTGCCGGGCGGCCTCGACCACGTCGGCCATCGCCTCCCGAACGCCGTCGGCGATGCCGAAGGTCAGTCCCCGGATCTTCTCCCCGCGCCCGTCCTCGACCTCGTACAGGTTCCAGCGGACACGGGCCCGGTCCCGGCCGGGGCTGGGGTAGGCGAACACGCGGTAGGTCCTTCCTTCCACGACGAAGGAGGTCTCGACCCCGGTTTCTCCGAATTCCCGCAGGATCTGTTCCAGCTCACCCATGTTCGTTCTCCCGCGAATCCTTCCGCGGGGGAACGTAGGTCCCGGCGGCCGGGAGGTCCAGCGCCCGCCGGGAGAGCGGCCCGCGGTTCAGGCGAGCAGGCGGCGGTGGAGGGCCTCGGGCCAGTCGCCGGTGAGAAAGCGGAAGAGCCAGGAACCCTTCTTCCGCAGGCGCCGGTAGGCTTCCCGGAGATCGAGGACCAGGGTGATCCGCCGGCTGCGGCAGTTCAGCTCGCCCACCTCGTGGGTCGCCACGGGGACGAACCCCATCACCCTGGTGTGGAACCTGTAGGGAGAGTGGGGATCATCCTCGAAGACGTCCGTGATGTAGTGGGTATACCCGCGGGCCACCGTCTCGGTGCTGGCCGCCCGCATCAGGGCGGCGACGACCACGACGTGCTTCCGGTACTCCGGCAGGACGGCGAAGCGGCCGATCTCCGCGATCCGGTTCTCGCGGACGAACGCTTCCACGTCGATGCCCCGGTCCGTGAGCTCGAACCCGTACTCCCGGTACAGCTCGAGGGGAGGATCGTACAGGACCCGCAGGACGCCCACCGGTTTCTCGCCGTCGCAGACGACGAACCAGGACACGTCCTCCCGCACGAGGTCCCCGGCCGGGATCTGGCGGTCTTCCTCCCTGACCCAGCCCTTCTCGTCCCGGTACGTGGCCCGGAGAACCCGGCGTGCCTTCTCCCGGCCTTCCTCGTCCTCGACGCGGAAGACCACCAGGCGGTCCCTGAGGGTCATGGTTCCCTCCTCGCCGGGCGTGGATCCCAGCGCTTGCCGCACAGCTCCGCGAGCCGGCCCATCACCTCATGATGCCACGCCCGGACCTCGTCCAGCGAGGGCCGCCCCGGGCGGGCCGGGCGAGGCGGCTCCATCGGTTCCCCGATCGTCACCTCGAACGGCTCCCCGTTGGGGATCCGCGTCCCGGGAGGGAGCCGGGGAAAGGTGATCCCCGCGGGGAGCACCGGGACGCCGGTCTGCAGGCTCACCTGGGCGGCCCGCGGGTGGCCCGGCAGCAGCCGTTCCGGGTCCCGGTTGATCGTCCCCTCGGGAAAGATGCCCACCGGAGCCCCGGCGGCCAGCCTCTCCCGGGCGCGGGTCCAGGCGGACGTTTCCTGTTCGAAGAAGGGGCGAAAGACGTTCAGGAATGCCGGGCGGGCAGGCTTGGCCACGATCGTGATCACCTCGCTGCGCCGGAGGATCGTTCGCGCGACGGGAATGAGCTGGAAGTTCCAGTCGGAGACGAAGTGGATCAGCTTGCCCCCCCGGTGAAAGATCAGCAGGGTCGGGAGGATGACCGCCTCCTGCCACTGGTTGTGGTTCAGCAGCAGGATGAACGGGTCGCGGTCCACGCCGATCCGGTCCAGCCCGTGGATCGCCAGCACGTGCCGGCGAAAGGCCAGCACGACCGCGCGGGCGATCAGCCGGTTCAGCAGGCTGTGCCGCTGGAAGGGCAGGGGATGGCGCAGGATTTCCCCCAGCGTGATCCCGCGCCACTCCCGGGGGAGGGACCCCGCCGCGCCGGGCGCGGGCCGCGGGATCCCGGTGCTCACGTGCCCCCGTTCCCGTCGCCCTCGACGACGGTGATCGCGGGCACCGCCCACCGGCCGGTCATGTCGAACGGCCGGTCGTCGGGCGGCGCCAGCTC
Organism: uncultured Acidobacteriota bacterium; assembly: GCA_964582785.1. Lineage (GTDB taxonomy): Bacteria > Acidobacteriota > Polarisedimenticolia > J045 > J045 > JAMOQA01. Next base: position 3,055 of record CAZOTT010000060.1, read on the forward strand.
CACCAGGGGAGCATTCATGTCCGCGTCGCCCGGGGCGATCGCCCGGAACCTGATCCGCAGGTAGGAACCGGTCGCCGACACTCCCGTGCGGGGGCTGTCGTCCCGGCGATACGTGATGCGGAGCCACCCGTCGGCGGAACTTTCCTCGACCACGGTCGGCACCCGGTCTTCCCCGCCGGCGGAACCGTCCCCGCTCGCGTCGCCGGTTCCGTCCCCCTGGTCCGAGACGAGCTGGTTGAGGATCCCTCCCTCTTCCCACTCCCCCGGCAGGTACTCGAGAACGTCCGGGTCCCAGGTCAGCTCCACCGTCAGTCGGCTCAGGTTGCAGGGGGCCGTCACGTACCAGTGCAGGAAGAACTCGTCCCCGACCGCCGGCTGGAAGGTCTCCGGGGTGAACTGGAGGAACGGGGGCGCCGGCACCTGGATCGTCACCTCGTCGGAGCGGCCGTCCGGGAGGTACCCGGTGACGGTCACCCGGTCGTCGGCCGGCCGGGGCGTGGAGAGCTCGACGATCGCCCGGCCGGTGTCGTCCGTCCTGGCCTCCGCGGGGTCCAGCGTGGCCTCCGCGACGTCCGCCTCGAACCGGACGCTGGTCCCGGACGCCACGCTGCCGTCCCTGCCGAAGACCGTGGCGATCACCTGCGTCGTCGCCAGCCCGGTTTCCTGGTCCCAGCAGATGGACCCGGCGGTGGCGCCGACCGCGATCCCCTTTTCCTTCGTCGAGAGGGTGGTCGGGTCGTCACAGGCGGCGAGCAGCACGAGGAGGGTGGCGAGGAGGATCCACCGGGGGGCCGGTCGCCGCGGGCAGCGTGCAGTGTGCATGGTTCCCTTCCGGGGAAGCGCCGGCTTCCCCCGGCAGGGATTCTCCCCGGGGCGGGCGGGAGGCGCAAGCCCCGGGCCCGACCCCCGGTCAGCCGACCGCGTCCCGGATGATTTCCGCGATGTCCCGGGTTTCCCGGGTGGCGGCGTTGAGCATCATGTGGCACTCCGGGCACGCCGTGACCAGGAGCGGGGCGCCCGTGGACCGGACGTGCTCCGCCCGGAGCTGGTCGATCCGGCGGGGCTTGACGTCCACGCGGAGCGCGAACCCGGCGGCGCCCCCGCCGCAGCAGGTGGACCGGGCGCGGTTCTTCTCCATTTCCACCAGCTCCACGCCGGCCTGCCGGACCAGGCGGCGGGGGGCGTCGTACTCCCCCTGGTAGCGGCCCAGGTAGCAGGGATCGTGGTAGGTGGCCCGGCTGCCGGCGAAGACGTCCCGGCGCAGGGTGAGCCTTCCTTCCTCGACGAGCTGGAGGAGGAAGCGGGAGTGGTGCACGACCTCGACCCCGAACCCGGGCTCGAGGTCCGGGTACTCGAAGCGGAAGGTGAGCTGGCAGTGGGGGCAGGGGGTGAGGATCCGCCGCACACCCGCGTCCCGCAGCCGCTCCATGTTCTCCCGCGCGAGTACCTGGAACTGCATCTCCTCCCCCTGCCGGCGGGAGTGGTGCCCGCAGCAGCTTTCTTCCGGGAGCACGCCGAAGGGGACACCCGCTCGGCCGAGCAGTTCGGCCATGGCCCGGACCGCCCCCTTCGCGTCCGGGTTGCCGCTCCAGACGCACCCGAGCCACAGGAGCCAGCCCTCCGGGTTGCCGTCCCAGGCGGGCAGCTCCAGCTCGGCCAGCAGTTTCTTCCTTGCGTCCCGGGAAACCCCGAGGGCGTTGCCGGTTCGCTCCACGTCGCGCAGGAAGTCCGCCGCCACCATTCCGGTCCCGAGAGCCAGGGCCTGCGCCCGCTTGGCGCCCACCAGCACCTGGAGGTGCTCGATGCCGGTCGGGCAGATGTTCTCGCAGGCGCCGCACGAGGTGCACCGGGCGAGCGCCTCCTCGTCGATGACCGTGCTGATCACGGGGTCGTCGTCCGGACGTTCCTCGATCGCGTGCCGCCCGGCCAGGATGAATCCCCGGGGATCGAGGGACTGGCCCGCCTGGCTGGCCGGGCAGTTGTCGGTGCAGCGCCGGCACTCGACGCAGGTCAGGAAGTCGAGGCGTTCCTTCCAGGTCAGGTCACCGAGCTTCTCGAGGCCGAGGGAGATCTCCTCCTCCGCCTCCTCCAGGGCCTCCAGGTCCAGGTCGAGGGGAAGCAGTTCCCCCAGGCGCTCGGTGCGGAAGAAGATGTTCACCGGCGCCATCAGCAGGTGGAAATGCTTGGACCGGAGGATCAGGTGGGGAAAGACGATGATGACCAGGGCGTGGGTCCACCAGTCCAGCTTCGCCAGGACCGGTCCCGGTCCGCTCTCGAGGTGAAGCCAGGTCACCATCAGGACGAAGATGAAGAGGGCGACGACGCCGGAACTCCAGGATGTCGGGTCGGGAGAGTAGCGGACGAAGACGAACCGTCGCAGGGCGAGGCCGGTGATGGCGACGGCGACGAGGACCGCCCAGAGGGAGAGCCACCGGGAGAAGATCTCGTGTCCGTGCGGACCGAGGATCGCGTCGAGGTACGAGATGCCGAACGGCTCGAGAAAGTGGTCGATCGTCTCGAAGCCGAAGAAGACGAACCCGAGGAAGACGAGCGCATGCATCGTACCGGCCACCGGCCGGCCGGAAACAACCCGGGACTGGAACAGCACTTCCCGGACGACGCGGGCGAGCCGCCGGCCGGGATGATCCCAGCGGACCCGGTCCGGGCGGCCCCGCAGGGCGAGGGCGATCCGCCGCCGGAAGTCCCGGGCGAAGATGCCCAGGGAAACGGCGAGCAGCACGAGGACGAGGATCCTCTCCCAGGGAGCGAAGGTCATCGGTGGTGGCCTCGGGGCGGGGGCAGGGAGGATAGCACGTCCCCGGCCGGGAGTCGGTTCAGCGCCGCCCGGAGCGGGCCAGCCAGAGGCCGAGGCGGCGGTTCAGCGGGTGGCCGCGGTCGAGGAAGGGGATGGGCGGGGACCGGCGGACCCCGAGCTGCCGGCGGAGGGCGGTCAGCTCCCGGTCCCCCCCGGCCAGCCGCAGCCCCTGTTCGACCGCCTCGAGGGCCCCGCGCCGGTCACCGATCGCGAGCATCAGCCGCGCGGCGTACTCGAAGACCCGGGGCTCCCAGAAGGTCCGCTCGATCGCTTCCCGGACCAGGGCCAGGCCCCTCTCGGGGTCCCCACCGACGACCCCCAGCAGCCAGCCGTACCAGGCCAGGACCACCCCGGCCTGGGGCGGTGCCCCGGCGATCTCCCGGGTCTCGATGAACGCGGCCTCGGCGAGGGCGAGGGCCTCCCGCGTCCTCCCCTCGCGCCAGGCGGCGCGGCTGCGTTCGAGCGTCGCGAAGCACGGATGAATCGCCATCTGCTCGCTCCCGGCCCGCGGCAGCGGGTGCCACTGCCGAATGTGGGGCCCCGCCGCCCGCGGCTCCAGAGCGAACCTGGTCATCGCGATGACGATTCCGTCAGTGCCCGCCTCCTCCCCCGGAGAGGTCGACGTAGCGGGGATTGAACCGGACCTTCGCGGATTCCCTGAGGGCCCGGACCTTCTCCTCGACCAGGCGCTGGGCCCGGGGAGAAACCAGCGAACCGCGGATCTCGTCCGCCTCCCGCGGCAGCCGGTCCCAGTCCGGCTCTTCCCGGGAAACGACCCGGAGGACGACCTCGGCGCGGCCGGCGTCGATCGGCTCGCTCACCTTGCCCGGGTCCAGGGAGAAGGCGGCCTTCTCCACCGCCCGCTCCTTCCCGACCCCGGGCAGGTCCTGCCCCCGGACGAAGGGGGGATCGGTCTTCCGGAGGTCCACCCGGAGGCGCTTCGCCACCCGCGCCAGGTTGCCGCGCTCCCGCTCCAGGGCGTCCCGGATCGCCCGGCGGGCCTCCTCCCGCGCCTTCTCCGTCCGGTACGCCGCCAGGACGGCGGCCCGGTTGTCCTCCAGGGGAGGCAGCCAGTCGGGAATGACCTCCCGGACCGTGGCCACCGCCGCCCCGCGGGGCAGCTCGATGACGTCGGTCACCTGGCCGGGCTCGATGGAGAAGATCGCGTCGACCAGGGCGGGAACCGGCCCGAGACCGGGGATCGCGCTCGACCGGGTGACGACACCCGCGTCGCGGACCTCGAGGCCCATCTCCCCCGCGACGCGGGCCAGGTCTTCCGGCGACTTCACCTTGGCGCGCAGCTCCGCCGCCACCTTCTTCGCTTCCTCGCGGAGGCGGGGGAACCGGAGCTGGCTCTCGATCTGGCCGCGAACCTCCTCGAACGGGCGGACGCCGGCCTCGCGGACTTCCTCGAGCTGGATGACGTGCCACCCGTACGGGGTCTTCACGGGGTCGGAGATCGCGCCGGGGGACATCGAGAAGACCGCCTGCTCGAACTCCGGAACCATCCGCCCGCGGGAAAACCAGCCCAGTTCGCCGCCGTTCTCCTTCGACCCGGGGTCGTCCGAGTACTGCTTCGCCAGCTGGGCAAAGTCCTCGCCGGCCCGGGCCCGGGCCGCCAGCTCGGCCGCCTTCTTCCGCGCGGCCTCCTGCTGGGCGGGGGAGGCATCGGGAGCGACCTTGATCAGGATGTGGCGGGCCCGCCGCTGCTCGGGACGGGTGAAGAGGTCCCGGTGCTCCTCGTAGTACTTCTTCAGCTCCTCCTCGGGAATCCTGACCCGGTCCGCCACCGCCTTGTCGTCCACCAGGACGAAGAGGGCCCGGCGCCCCTCGCCGCGTGACCAGCGATCCCGGTGGGCCTCGTAGAAGGCCCGCAGCTCGGCATCACCCGGGTTCACCTTCTTCTCGTAGCGCTCGAGGGGGACGGCCACGTACTCGAAGGTGACCTTCTCGTGGCGCCGACGGAATGCGTCCCGGACCTCGTCGTCGGTGACCACCACGCCGCGGGCGACGAGGGCCTGCCACTTGCGGTAGAGCAGGTCCTCCCCCAGCGCCCGCTCGAACTCGGCCACGTTGCGGAACGGGGGGAAGAAGCCCCGGGCGATCATCTCCTCGTACTTCCTCTTGCCGACGAAGGTGCCGCCCGGGTTGAACTGGGGAATCGCCAGGATCGCCTGCGCCAGCTCCTTCCGGGAGACTCCGAGGCCGAGCCGCCGCGCGTCCTGGCACACCAGCTCCTTTCGGACCAGCTGCTCCGCGACCTGGTAACCGAGGTTGATCTGCTTCGAGATCTCCTCGTAACGCTTGCCGAACATCCGCCGGTACTGCTCGTCCTGCCGCTGGGCCTGCTCCCGCCAGATGGACGCCGGGATCTCCCTCCCGTTGGCCGTCGCGACCCAGTCTTCCCCCCCGGCCCGGCCGCCCCGCCACCAGGCGACCCCGAAGAAGAGGGCGAAGCTCGCGATGACGAACCAGAGGATCCACTTGAGGTGCTTGAGGTTTTCGCGAAAGACGTTGAGCACGGGCAGATTCCTCCCAGCTGGGCCCCGGCAGGGCGCACGGAATCTACCCGAACCGGCGGGGGGGGGCAAGTTCGCGCCATGCCGGGATTTGCACGCCCGGACCCGGGGAACCAAGTTGGAAACGGGGCGGACCGCTCCGTCCGGGGAGGACGGGCGACCGCCGCCCACGGCGGCCGGGGACTCGATCGCGGTGGTGCCGCGGGCGGCCCCCGGGGAGAGGGCCGGATGAACCAGGCGCGGCAGGGCGGCAGGCGACCCTCCACCGTGGCGGTGGAATGGGTCTACGTGCGCTACCGGACCGTCCTCGCCGTCCTGGTGATCGTCGCCCTCGCCGCCGGGGGCGGGGCATGGTGGTGGCTCGGCGGGCGGGGTGGGGCGGACCGGGACGCGGCCGACCGGGCGATCGCCCGGGCGGAGGAACTCCTGGCGCGGGCCCGCGAGCGGCACCCCGGAAGCGAGCCCCTCGACCGGGCCGGCGAACACCTCGCCGCCGCGCGGGAGGCCCGGGCCGCCGGGGACTGGCCCGGGGCGGTGGACGAGGCGGAGGCGGCCGCCCTCCTCGCCCGGGACGTCCTGGACCAGGAAGGGGGGGGAGAGACGGGGGTCCGGCTCGTCCGGGTCGAGGGCGACGTGCGGATCAAGCGGGCGGGCCAGTTCCTCTGGGAGGGGGCGACGGAGCGGATGGTCCTCCACGAGGGGGACCAGGTCCGTACCGGGGGGGACGGGACCGCCCGGCTCCTCTACTTCGACGGGGCGATGATGACCGTCAGTCCCGGCACCCTCCTGGAGATCCGGGAGCTGTTCCGGGACGGCCGGGCGCGGCGCCAGCGGGTGGCCGAGCGCCTCGCCTGGGGCCGGCTGCGGGCGGCGACGCGGGCGGCCCCCGGGGTGGACTCCGTTCACGAGGTCGCCACGGAAGACGTGCGGGTCCGGGCGGCGGGGACCGCCGAGTTCGAGGTGGGGCACGACCGGGAGGCCGGCCGCTCCGAGGTGGTCTCCCTGGCCGGGGAGGTGCGCCTGGACACTGCGGACCGGGAGGTTCCCCTGCCGGAGAACACCCGGGTGTCCCTCGCGCGGGGCCGGATCGTGGAGCAGGAACGGCTGCTGGCACCGCCGGACCAGGTCTCCCCGCCGGACCAGAAGGCGTTCCTCGCCCCCCGGGAGGCCCAGGTCACCCTTTCCTGGGGGCCGGTGTCCGGGGCCTCCTTCTACCACCTCGTCCTGGCAACCCGGCCGTTCTTCGCCCAGGCCACGCTGGACCTGGATCACCTGGCGCGAACCTCCGTGGAGCTGCCCCCCCTCGCGCCCGGGACCTACTACTGGCGGGTCGCCGCGGTGGACGGGAAGGGGAACGAGGGGCGCTGGTCTCCCGTGCGCCGCTTCCGCGTGCTGGGGAGCGAGTTCCGCGACCCGGACGATCGCACGCCCCCGGCCCTGGAAGTCCGAGAGATCCTGGTGGTCGGCGCCAACGCGATCATCCACGGGCGCACGGAACCCGGCGCCCTCCTGTGGATCGACGGGGAACGGGTCGACCTGGAAGACGACGGGAGTTTCACGTGGGTCATCCGGCTGCGCCGGGACGGCGAGAACCGGATTTCCTTCCTCGCCCAGGACGCGGCGGGCAACGAGACCCGCCGCACGGGATACGCCTACGTCGATGCCTACTGAACGGGGCGGTCGCGGGGAACGCGTGCTGGCGCTGCTGGTGGCGCCGCCCGAACGCGCCGGGGGGCTGCTGGCGCCGGGAGCCCGCGAACTCGTCCACGTGGTCCCCCCGGAACCCCGGTCGGTTGCCGGGAAGCTGCCGGCCGCTCCCCTCGTGATCCTCGGGATTCCCCCGGCGAGCGGAGAGCTGGCCGGGGCCCTGCGCCAGCTGCGGCGCCGGCGGGCCGCCGCCGCCTGGTACGCGCTCGCCCGTCCGGGCGCGCTGGCCCAGCGGCTGGCCGCCTGGGAGGGCTGGGCCGGGGAGGGGTTGCCCGCTCCCCTGCGGCCCGAGGTGCTCGCGGCCCTCGCGGAGGCCCGGGGAAGCGCGGCCCGCGCCCTCCGGGCCCTGGGCCGGACCCGCGCCCGGATGGGCGCCCTGGAGCACCGCCTGGCGATCCTTTCCGACACGATTCAGGCCGCGGGGGCCCTCCTCGACCCGGGGATGGTGGCCCGGTTCGTGATGGAACGGGCGGGGACCCTGGTGGGGTGCCGCCGGTGGCGGCTCTACCGGGTGGACGAGATCGGCGGGCGCCTGGTCCTCGACGCCGCGGACCGGGACGAGGAGGGGCATCCCCCGGCCCCGGAGATGCCCCTCGATGCCGGCCTGGCGGGGTGGGTGGCCCGGACCCGGACGCGGGCCTCCGTGGAGGATCCCGCGGGAGATGCCCGGATCGACCGGCTGCGGGAATGGCCCGGCCGGCCGCCGCGTGCCGTCCTGGCCCTGCCCCTGGTGTCCCGGGGCCGGGTGATCGGTGTCGCCGAGCTGGCGGAACCTCCCCGGGGCCGGTTCCGTCACCGCGAGATCGGGCTGGTCGAGACCGTGATGGAGCCGGCGGCGGTCGCCCTGGACAACGCGCTCCTCTTCCGGAAGCTCGAGGAACGGACCGTCACCGACGACCTCACCCACCTGTACAACGCCCGCTTCATGGAGAACTACCTGCGCCGGGAGACCAAGCGGGCCCAGCGCTACCGGCACCCGGTCTCCCTGCTCTTCATCGACCTGGACGGTTTCAAGCAGGTGAACGACGTTCACGGCCACATGGCCGGGTCCCGCACCCTGGTCGAGGTCGGCGAGGTCCTGCGGCGAAACGTCCGGGAGATCGACGTGGTCGCACGGTGGGGAGGGGACGAGTTCACGGTGGTGCTGCCCGAAACCGGGGGCGAGGGTGCGGTGAAGATGGCGGAGCGGCTCCGGGAACGGATCGCGGACCACCCCTTCCTCGAGGGGTTCGGCCTCCGGGTGCGGATCTCCGCCAGCATCGGGGTCGCTTCCTGGCCCGAGAACGGCCGGACCGCGGAGGAACTGCTCGCCGCGGCCGATGCGGCGATGTACGCCGTCAAGAACTCGGGGAAGAACGGCGTCGTGCGGGCGGCTCCCGCGGGGACTCCCGAGCCGGCCGGCACGTGACGGGGACGTTCCGGGGCGTTTTTTCCTTGTCGGAAAGCCCCGGGTTCGCTAGCATTTGCCCGCGGCGCGGCGGCCCGCCGCGCCCCCGGAGGAACCCTTGGGACTCTGGCCACGCTCGCTGCTGTCGCTCTTCTCCAACGACCTCGCCATCGACCTCGGGACGGCGAACACGATCGTCTACGCCCGCGGGAAGGGGATCGTCGTCAACGAGCCTTCCATCGTTGCCGTCAACCAGAAGACGGGCCGGGTGGAGGCCGTGGGGCGCGAGGCCAAGGAGATGCTCGGCCGGACCCCGGGCAACATCCTCGCCATCCGCCCGATGAAGGACGGGGTGATCGCGGACTTCGAGCACACGGAGAAGATGCTCGAGTACTTCATCCAGCGCGCCCACAACCGGCGGCTCGGGGTGCGGCCCCGGATCGTCATCGGGGTTCCCTCGGAGATCACCCAGGTGGAGAAACGGGCGGTTCGGGACTCCGCCTACAAGGCGAAGGCGACGGAGGTCTACCTCGTCGAGCAGGCGATGATGGCGGCGATCGGGGCCGGCCTGCCGATCACCGAGCCGACCGGCAACATGATCATCGACATCGGGGGCGGGACCACGGATATCGCGGTGATCTCGATGGCCGGCATCGTCTACTCCCGGTCGGTGCGGGTTGCCGGCAACGAGATGGACGAGGCGATCATCCAGTACATCAAGAAGAAGCACAATCTCCTCGTCGGGGAGCGGACCGCCGAGGAGATCAAGATCCGCATCGGGTCGGCGTTTCCCCTCGAGGAGGAGATGACCCTGGAGATCCGGGGCCGGGACCTGGTGGAGGGGATCCCGAAGACCCTGACCGTGACCGACGAGGAGATCCGGGAAGCCCTCGCGGAGACGGTGACGGTGATCGTCGACGCCACCCGGGTCGCCCTCGAGCAGATCCCGCCGGAGCTGTCGGCCGACATCGGCGACCGGGGCATCATCCTGGCCGGGGGCGGTTCCCTGCTGCGCAACCTGGACAAGCGGCTGCGGGAAGAGACCGGCCTCCCGGTGGCCCTCGCCGAGGAGCCCCTCGCTTCCGTCGCCCTGGGGATCGGCCGGATGCTGACCGACTTCGACCTCCTGCGGAAGGTGTGCATCGATTGACGCCGGTTCGCCAGCCCGGTTCGGCGGCCCGCCGGCAGCCGGGGCCCGGCGCCGACCGGGCCCGTTCCGGGAGCCGGTCCGATGGATGAACGGCGGACCGCCCTCCTGTACGGGGCGCTCGCACTGGTTCTGCTCGCGGTCCTCGCCTGGCAGGTTCCCGTGGCGGGCCGCGGGAACGCCCTCGTCGCGGCGGGCCGGGCGGTCACGGCGCCGGTCGTCGGCGCCGTCATCGGGGGGGTCGACCTGGTGCGCCGGGGCTGGGAGGGGTACGTGGCCCTCGTCGGCGCGCGGCGCGAGCGGGACGAACTCCGCGCCCGGCTCGAGCGGCTGGAAACGGACGTCGCCCTCTGCGAGGAGGTGCGCCGGGAAAACGATCGCCTGCGGGAGATGCTCGACCTGGTGCGGTCGGGCGCGTTTCGGCGGGCGCTGGTGGCCCGGGTGGTCGGCGACCTCTCGTCCGGTCCCCGGACCCGGATGCTCCTCGTGGACCGGGGCCGGCGGGATGGGGTCGGCCGGGGCTGGGTGGCGATCCACCGGGGGGCGCTCGTCGGGCTCGTCCTCCGGGCCGGGCGGCGCAGCGCGGAGGTGATGACCCTGGAGGACCCGGATGCCGCCGTGGCGGTCCGGCACCGGGAGGGACGCTACGTGGGAGTGCTCCACGGCGGGGGCCGGGGAGCCGCCGTGGTCGCCCGGCTGGACTACGTTCCCCGGGACCGGCCGGTCGTGGTCGGCGACACCCTGGTGACCAGCGGCCTCGACGGCGTCTATCCCCCCGGTCTCGTCGTCGGAACGGTCCGGGCCCTCGGGGGGGATTCCCCCCTGACGTGGACGATCCGGGTCGAACTCGCGTTCACCGGCTCCACCCTGGAAGAGGTGCTCCTGGTGCCGCCGCCCCCCCCGGTGGAACGCCCCGGCGGCGGGGAGGACCGGCGGTGAGACCGCGGGTGATCGCCGGGTTCCTCGTGGGCGGGCTCGCCCTCTCGGCCCTGCTGCGGCTGGGAGGCCCTCTGGCCCACCTGGCGGACCCGCTGCTGGTGGTGGCCCTTCTCGCGGCCCTGCCCGGCCGCACCCGCCCGGCGATCCTCGTCGGCCTCCTCGCCGGACTGCTGGACGACGCGGCGTTCGGGAACTGGTTCGGCTGCCACGCCCTCGTGGACATGACCCTCGCCTACGTGCTCGCGCTGCTGGCCGGGTTCGTCGACCTCGGCCAGCCGCTGCCCCGGGCCGTCGCGGTCTTCGCCGGGTCCCTCGGGGCGTGGGGGCTCGAGGTGGGCCTGGTGGCCCTGTTCGACCTTCCGCCGGGTCCCCTGCCCGGCGCCGCCACCTGGCTCGCCATGGCGGCGGTCAACGCGGTGCTCGGGATGCTCCTGGCCGGGTGGGCGAGCCGGCGGGGGTGGCTGGACTGAGATGCGGATCGACTACCGCAAGCTGCGGCCCTACGTGGAGTACCAGCTCTCGCGGATGCTGGCGCGGCGGCTGCTGGCGCTCCGGGTTCTCGTCGTCGCGGTGTTCGTCCTCTACGCCGGCATCTTCTGGTACCTCCAGGTCGTCCGCGGACCGGAATACCGGCGGCTCGCGGAGGAAAACCGCCTGCGCCGCCGGGTGATCCGACCGGTGCGGGGCCTGCTCCGGGATGCGGGCGGCGAACTCCTGGCGACGAACCGGCCGGCGTTCGCGGTGACCCTCGACCGGGAACGGTGCCGGGACCCCGAGGCGGAGACCCGGCGCCTCGCGGAACTGCTCGGCCGGGACCCGGCCCCGCTGCTGGAACGGCTGGAGCGGGGACGCCGGCTGCCCCGTTTCCTGCCCGTCGTGCTCCTTCCGGGGGTGGACCTGGCCGCCGCCGCCCGGATCGAGGCGCGGCGGGAGGACCTGCCGGCGATCGACGTCACCGTGGTCGCGCGCCGGCACTACCCCCTGGGGAAGGCCGCCGCCCACGTGATCGGCTACCTCTCGGAGGTCACGGAGAAGGAGCTGCGCGAGAGGAAGGACCTCCTGCCGGGAGACCGGGTCGGGCGGACCGGCGTGGAGCGGGCCTGGGACCGGGAGCTGCGGGGGACGCCGGGCTGGGTGCTCGAGGAGGTGAACGCCCGGGGCCGGCCCCTCGGAGAGGTCACGGTCCTCCAGCCGGCACGGCACGGGCGGGCCGTGCGCCTGACCCTCGAGGCCGCCCTCCAGCGGGACCTGCGGGAAGCCTTCGGCGACCGGGCCGGGGCGGCCGTGTTCCTCGACCCGCGCACGGGGGCGGTCCGGGGCCTGTACTCCGGGCCCAGCTTCGACCCCAACCTGTTCGAGGGACGCCTGACACCCGCCGCCTGGACCCGCCTGACCGAGGATCCACGGCGGCCGCTCCACGACCGGGTCGTCGGGAGCGCGTGTTCCCCCGGTTCCACGTTCAAGATCGTCATGGCGGTGGCCGCCCTGGAGGAAGGGGTGCTCCAGCCGGGAGAGCGGATCCGCTGCCTCGGCGCGGCCCGCTTCTACGGGCGGACCTTCCACTGCCACCGCACCTGGGGCCACGGCCCGGTGAACCTGCGGGAGGCGATCGTCCGCTCCTGCAACATCTTCTTCTACACCCTGGGGCAGCGCCTCGGCATCGAGCGGATCGCCACCTGGGCCCGGCGGTTCGGGCTGGGGTCCCGGACCGGGATTCCCCTGCTCGGGGAGGTGGCGGGAATCGTGCCGGACGACGCCTGGAAGCGCCGGACGCGGGGGGAGCCCTGGTACCCGGGGGAGACGATCTCGGTCGCCATCGGGCAGGGTCCTCTCGAGGTGACGCCCCTCCAGATGGCGGTGGTCGCGGCCGCGATCGCCAACGGGGGTTACCGGGTCCATCCGCACCTCCGGGTGGGGGGGGAGGGGAACCTCGCGCCGGTGGCGCTGGGCCTGCACCGGGGAACGATCGAGCAGGTGCGCGCGGCGATGGTCGACGTGGTCGAGTCGTCCCACGGCACCGCCCGGCGCGCGCGGGTGCCGGGGATCGTCGTCGCCGGGAAGACCGGCACCGCCCAGGTGGTTTCCCGGGACGCGTCGACGGACCCGGGGGACAACGCCTGGTTCATCGGGTTCGCCCCCGCGGACGATCCGCGGCTGGCCTGGGCGATCCTGGTGGAACACGGGGGACACGGGGGGGCGGCGGCAGCCCCGATCGCGTCCCTCGTGCTCCGCCGCTGGCTGGAACGGCACCCGCGGGGGGCCGGGGAGGGAACCGGTGCGCTGGCGCAGAAGTGACCGGGACCTGGGGACCCTGTTCCACCTGGTGGTTCTCGGGGCCATCGGGATCGTGGCCGTCGCCTCGGCCACCCACGCCCGGCACCCGGACCCGTGGACCGGGCCGGCGGCCCGCCAGGCCGCCTGGGTGCTGATCGGGGCCGCCGTCTACTGGATCGTCCAGCGGATCGACTACCACGACTGGGCCGACAACGCCTGGCTCCTGTACGGGGCCGGCCTCGTCGTCCTCGCCGTGCTCCCGCTGGTGGCGCGGCCGATCTCCGGGGCCCGCTCCTGGTTCGAGCTGGGGCCGGTCCGCTTCCAGCCCTCGGAACCGATGAAGGCGCTCACCGTGCTCGCCGCCGCCACGTTCCTGTCGGCGGCACCGGGCAAGCTGGGGTTCGGCCGCCTGGTGCGTCTCGCCCTGATCGTCGGCGCCCCGGTGGTCCTGGTCGCCCTGCAGCCCGACCTGGGGACCGCCCTCACCTACGGCCCCCTCTTCCTCGGCGTGGCCTGGCTCGCCGGGATCCGTCCCCGGGTGCTCGTCTCCCTCGCCCTCGTGGCGGCCCTGGCCGCGCCCGTCGCCTGGTTCTTCGTCCTGAAGCCGTACCAGAAGGAACGGATCCTGACGGTCTTCGACGCGTCGCGGGATCCCTCCGGAACCGGTTACCAGGTGATCCAGTCCCGGATCGCGGTGGGCTCCGGGGGGGTGGCCGGCAAGGGACTGTTCCGCGGCAGCCAGTCCCGTCTCGATTTCCTGCCGGCCCGGGAGACCGACTTCATCCTGGCGGTGATCGCGGAGGAGACCGGGTTCGTCGGCGTCCTCTTCGTCCTCGGGGTCTACCTCTCCCTGCTGCTGCGCACCTTCCGCACCGCGGCCCTGGCCCAGGACCACCTGGGAACGTTCCTGGCGGTCGGGGTCGGTTCCCTCTGGGCGGGAGAGATCTTCGTCAACCTGGGCATGGTGACCGGGGTCCTGCCCACGATCGGCGTTCCCCTGCCGGTGATTTCGTACGGCGGGTCATCCACCGTGGCGACCTTCCTCGCCTTCGGCCTGGTCGGATCGGTCCGCGCCGGCCGCTTCGTGAACGCCTGACCCGGTCCACCCGGAACCTTCCGTGTCACCGCCGGGACGGGGGCGGGAGACAGTCCCCTGCATCGACGGGAACCGGGGGAGGGCC
>CAZOTT010000061.1:0-16937 GCA_964582785.1 uncultured Acidobacteriota bacterium
CGGGCCAGGGAAGCCCGGGTGACCGCCACGAGCGCGGACGCAGGCTCGTCCCCCCCGTTCTGCAGCAGATCGGCGGCCTGCCGCGCCGCCCGGAGAGCGTCACCAGCTCTCCCCTGCCGCCCCAGGGACAACGCCACGGCACACAGGGCCCGGGCAGCGTCTGCGCTCTCCTTCCGGAGACGGTACAGGCGCGCGGCACGCCGCGCGGCGTCCCGGATCTCCCCCGGGTCCAGGCCGAGAGCCAGGCCCGCCCAAGCTTCCGTCACCAGGCTGTACGCCACCGAGCGCCCCCGGGACACGCGCTCCCGGTAGACACGGAGAAGGAGGATCGCATCCCGGGCGCGGCCGTCCCGGCCCAGCGCCGCCAGCAGGGAGACCAGCCTGGCCCAGGCGGACAGGCGGATTTCCGGGGGGAGATCGTCCCGGTCCAGCACGTCTTCCACCCGCTGGAGAGACAGCTCGTAGGCCCCCGCCATGAAGTACGCGTGGCTGGCGTTCAGCAGTTGCCGGGCGGCGTCCCGGGGATCGGGGGTCATTTCCGCCGCGGCATCGAAATGCCACGCCGCTTCCAGGTCGGCTCCTTCCCGGGCGAGCGACGTCCCCCGTTCCGCGAGTTCTCCCGGGCGCGAACCCCGGGCCCGGACCCGGCCGAGGGAAACGACCACCCTGGACAGGAGATCCAGTGTCCCCAGCCCCAGGACGGACGTCAGGACCCCTACCGCCTCGATGGGCAGGGATGCTCGTCCCGACTCGATGTCATTGATCGTGGACCTCGGCAGCCGGAACCCCAGCGCCGCGGTACGCCGTTCCACCTCCGCCAGCGTGAGACCCCGCCGCTCCCGCGTTTCCCAGAGAAAGTTCCCCACCGAGGACCGGACGTCGCCGCTTCCAGCCTTCCAGGTGATCGACATCCTCTCGCCTCCTGACGAGCCGATCATAACAAGAGCTCCGAGCGGGAGTCAACGGTCCCCGCCGGCCGGCCGCGGGCCACAAGTCCCCGTGGGAGTGATCGTTGCGGGACCGGCGGTCCGGCGGCCCCGCGGGGCGGGCTCGCGCGTCGATACCTCGGGGAGCAACATTGTTCCACGGGACGAAGAGACATCTTTCCCGGAGGAGGACACGGTGGTGGCCAGGCGCAGCAGGAAGAAAACCGGAACGGGAAAGCCGCCCGCCGCGGAGCGCGGGGAGCGCCTCGCGCGGGTCGTGCGGCGGCTGCAGCGGGACGTCGGCGGCGGGCGCGGGTACCACCACGTGGAGCCCTTTCCGATCCCCTCCCGGGACGAAGTGATCGCCCTCGTCCACCTGGCCCGCCGGATCCTGTTCCCCGGCTACTTCAGCCGGGCCACCCACGACCGGGCGACGATCGGCTACTCCCTGGGCCGCGACGTGACGTGGTTTTCCGAGAACCTCGCCCGCCAGGTGGCCGCGGCCCACCGCCACGACCGCTTCCGCCGGGGAGAACCGGCGGACGACTGCGAACGCCTGGGCGAGGAAAAGGCCCTCGCCGTGGTGGAACGGCTCCCCGCCCTGCGCCGCCTGCTCGCCACCGACGTGGACGCGGCGGTCGCCGGCGACCCGGCGAGCCGGGGGCCCGACGAGGTGATCTTCTGCTACCCGGGGCTGTTCGCCATCACGGTGTACCGGATCGCCCACCTGCTCTACGAGCTGGAGGTGCCGGTGATCCCGCGGATCATGACCGAGTACGCCCACGGCGAGACCGGCATCGACATCCATCCGGGGGCGCGGATCGGCCCCTCGTTCTTCATCGACCACGGCACCGGCGTCGTCATCGGCGAGACCACCGAGATCGGCTCCCGGGTGCGGATCTATCAGGGCGTCACCCTCGGCGCGCTCTCCCTTTCGCCCGCGGCCGTGGAGCGGTTCCGCGGCGCGGTGAAGCGGCACCCGACCATCGAGGACGACGTGATCGTCTATGCCAACGCGACGATCCTCGGGGGGAAGACCGTGATCGGCGCCCGCTCGGTGATCGGCGGAAACGTCTGGCTGACCGAGAGCGTCCCGCCGGACACCCGGGTGCTGCTGGAGAAACCGAGCCTGGTCTACGCCGGGACCGGCCGCCGGAGGCGGCCCGCCAGGGAGAAGAAACCATGACCCCCGCCACCGACCTCCTGTCCGCCATCGGCGGCACCCCCCTCGTCCCCCTGCGCCGTCTCGCCCCGCCGGGCGGCGCCCGCGTTCTCGCCAAGCTGGAATCCCGCAATCCCGGCGGCTCGGTCAAGGACCGGATCGCCCGGGCCATGATCGAGGCCGCGGAGCGGGAGGGACGGCTGGCGCCCGGCGGCACCATCGTCGAGCCCACCTCGGGCAACACCGGCATCGGGCTCGCGTGGATCGCGGCGAGCCGGGGCTACCGCTGCGTCCTGGTCATGCCCGAGACGATGAGCGTGGAACGCCGGGCCCTCCTCGCCCACCTCGGGGCGGAACTCGTCCTCACTCCCGGCAGCGAGGGAATGGGGGGCGCGATCCGCCGGGCGGAGGAGATCGCCCGGGAAACCGGGGCGTTCCGCCCGGACCAGTTCGCCAACCCGGCCAACCCGGACGTCCACCGGCGGACCACCGCCGAGGAGATCTGGCGGGACACCGGGGGAGAGGTGGATGCCCTCGTCGCCGGGGTGGGGACCGGGGGCACGATCACCGGCGTCGGCTCGGTCCTGCGGGAGCGCCGGCCCGGGGCCCGCATCGTCGCCGTCGAACCGGACGAGTCGCCGGTGCTCTCGGGAGGGCAGCCCGGTCCCCACGGGATCCAGGGGATCGGGGCGGGCTTCGTGCCCGCGGTCCTGGACGTTTCCCTGCTGGACGAGGTGGTCCGGGTGACGACGGAGCAGGCCCTCGCCGCCGCCCGGCGGCTGGCGCGGGAGGAGGGGATCCTCGGCGGCATCTCGTCCGGGGCAGCGGTCTGTGCGGCCCTCGCCCTTGCCGCCCGGCCGGAGTTCGCCGGCAGGACGATCGTCACGATCCTGCCGGACACGGGGGAGCGCTACCTGAGCACGCCGCTCTTCGCCGACTGAGCGGCCCGGGCGGCCGGGGTTCTCCCTTCACTTCCCCGCGGCGGCCGGCGGGCGGTGCCGGACCACCTCCCCCTCGAGCAGGTAGAGGACGTCCTCGGCGATGTTCGTCGCGTGGTCGGCGATCCGCTCCAGGTAGCGGAAGAGGGAGAGGGCCGAGAGCAGCTCGTCGACCCGGTCCGGGTGGGCCCGCAGTTCCTCGCGGGCGCGG
This sequence comes from uncultured Acidobacteriota bacterium, assembly GCA_964582785.1. Taxonomy (GTDB): domain Bacteria; phylum Acidobacteriota; class Polarisedimenticolia; order J045; family J045; genus JAMOQA01. The sequence goes on from CAZOTT010000061.1 coordinate 3,238, forward strand.
CGGAACATCACCCGGTTCAGGCCGTCCACCTCGTCGTCCGCCGCCAGCACCCGGCGCGCCAGGTCCGCGTCGAGGCCGGCGAACGCCCCGATCGCCCGGTCCACCATCCGGCGGGCCCCCCGGGCCATCGCCCGGTACTCCCGCAGGAACGGCACCGGGCGGCTCACCGCGAGCTTCCCCGCCCGCTGGGCGATGTTCGCCGCCAGGTCCCCGATCCGCTCCAGGTCCCCGTCGATCTTGAGCACGGCGACGACGAACCGCAGGTCCCCGGCGACCGGCTGGTGGAGGGCCAGCACCTTGAGGCATTCCTCCTCCAGCTCCACCTCCAGCCGGTCGACGTGCCGGTCCCCCAGGACGACGCTCTCCGCCTCGGCCCGGTTGCCGCTCTCGACGACGCGGACGGCCCGGTCGAGCTGCTCCGTGACCACTTCCATCAGCCCGAGCAGCCGCTCCCTGAGCCGTTCCAGTTCGACCCGCAGCCTGGGGTTCATCACGCCCTCCTCAGCCGAAGCGGCCGGTGATGTAGTCCTCGGTCTCCCGTTCCCGGGGCGCCGTGAAGAGCCGCTCGGTCGGGGCGAACTCCACGACCCGGCCCTCGTAGAAGAACGCCGTCCAGTCCGAGACGCGGGCGGCCTGCTGCATGTTGTGGGTGACGATCACCACGGTGTAGCGGCTCTTCAGGGAAAGCACCAGTTCCTCGATCCGCGCCGTGGCGACCGGGTCCACCGCCGAGGTGGGCTCGTCCATCAGCAGGATCTCGGGCCGCACGGCGAGGGCGCGGGCGATGCACAGCCGCTGCTGCTGGCCCCCGGAAAGGGCGGTTCCCGGCTCGTGCAGCTTGTCGCGCACCTCTTCCCAGAGGGCGGCCTGCCGGAGCGCCTCCTCCACCCGGTCCGCCAGGGCGGAGCGGCCGAGGGACTCGTGGAGGCGCACCCCCCAGGCCACGTTGTCGAAGATGGAGAGCGGGAACGGCGTCGGCTTCTGGAAGATCATGCCGACCCGGCGCCGCAGCTCGGTCACGTCGAGGGCGGGGTCCAGCACGTTGACACCGTCGAGGAGCACCTCTCCCGCCGCCCGCTGGTCCCGGTAGAGGGAGTAGATCCGGTTGTAGACCCGCAGGTGGGTGGACTTGCCGCAGCCCGAGGGTCCGATGATCGCCGTCACCCGGTTGGCGGCGATCTCGAGGTCGTTGCCGAAGAGGACCTGCCGGTCCCCGTACCAGAAGTCGAGCCCCCGCACGACGAGCTTGGCCGGGGGCCGCCCGTCGGTCGCGGGCCGGTCTCCCCCGGTCCGCGGGCCCAGGTCCGGGCCCGGGATCACGCGCTTCGTCCCTTCCATCTCGCATCCTTTCCGAAGAGGCCCCGCGCCAGCAGGGAAACGGCGAGCACCCCCGCGGTGATCAGCAGCGACGCCCCCCAGGCCTTCGCCTGCCAGTCCGGCCAGGGCGACATCGCGTAGTTGAAGATCGTGACCGGCAGGTTGGCGGTGGCCTCCGACAGGCGCCGGGGCCACCAGGGGCTGTTCAGGGCGGTGAAGAGGAGCGGGGCGGTCTCCCCGCTCACCCGGGCGATCGCCAGCAGGACGCCGGTGACCAGGCCGTTGCGGGCCGCGAGGAAGACGACCCGCAGGGACCGCCACCGCGGGGCTCCCAGGGCCAGCGCCGCCTCCCGCAGGGAGTCGGGCACCATCCCCAGCATGTCCTCCGCCGTCCGGGCGACGACGGGGACCATGATGATCGCCAGGGCCACCCCTCCCGCCCAGCCGGAAAAGCTCCCGGTCCAGACGACGATCGTCCCCCAGGTGAAGAGCCCGACCAGGATCGAGGGGATGCCGGCCAGGATGTCCACGCTGAACCGGACGGCGTGGGCCAGGCGGGACCGGCCCGCGAACTCCACCAGCCAGACTCCCGCCAGGATGCCGACCGGCACCGCCAGCAGGGTGGCGACGAGGGTCAGCAGCAGGGTGCCGACGATCGCGTTGGCCAGCCCGCCCCCCTCCATGCCGGGGGGCGCCGGCAGGGAGGTGAAGAACTGGAGGTCCAGCGCCGATACCCCGCGCGAGACGACGACGGCCAGGATCCACCCCAGGACGGCGATGGCCAGCGACGCCACCCCGGCGGCGACAACGATGACCCCCGCGTTGACCGCGCGCCGGCGCAGCGCCCGTCCCCCCGTCCTCATCGCCGCCCCCCCCCGCCCGCGCGGTAGCGGGCGAGCCAGAGGCGGGCGACGGTGTTGACGGCCAGGGAGATCAGCAGCAGGAGCACCCCCAGCTCGCAGAGGGCCGCCACGTGCACCGGGTCGGACGCCTCGGCGAACTCGTTGGCCAGGGTCGAGGCGATGGTGCTGGCCGGGTGGAACAGCGAGGCGGGAACCCCGTGGTCGTTCCCGACGACGAAGGTGACCGCCATCGTCTCCCCGAGGGCCCGGCCGAGCCCGAGGAAGGCGCCCCCGACGATCCCCGGCATCGCCCGCCGGAAGGTGACGCTCCGGGAGACCTCCCAGGTGGTGGCCCCGAGGCCGTAACCGGCCTCCCGGAGGCGGCGCGGCACCATCGCCAGGGAGTCCCGGGCCACCGCGGTCATGAAGGGGAGAATCATCACGGCGAGCACGAGTCCCGCGGGAAAGATGCCGATCCCCACCGGCGGCCCCTGGAAGAACGGCAGGAAACCGCCCCACCGGGCGAGCAGGGGCTGGACGTAGTCGGCGAGGACCGGGGCGAGGACGAACAGGCCCCACATGCCGTAGATGATGCTCGGGATCGCCGCGAGCAGCTCGACCGCGTAGCCGACCGGAACCGCCACCAGGGGGTGGGCGACCTCGACGAGGAAGAAGGCGAGCAGCAGGCTCGCCGGGAGGGCCAGCACCATCGCCACCGCCGCGGCCGCGACGGTGCCGAGCATGCTGCCGAGCCCGCCGAACTCCCCGGCCACCGGGTTCCAGTCCGCCCGGGCGAGGAACGCCGGTCCGAAGCGGACCACCGCCGGCCAGGCCTCCCGGACGAGGGCGACCACGAACGCCAGGAGGAGGGCGAGGAGCAGGAAGGCGGCCCCGGCGGCCAGGAAGCGGGTCAGCCGGTCCCCGATGCCCTCCCGCGGCCGCGCGAACCGCCCCCCCGCCACCGCGTCCCGTCCGGGGCGCGCGGCGGGAACCGGGGGGGCGGAAGGCGGCCGCCTCCCGCCCCGCTCCGGCGATTCCCGCAACCGGGTCGACACCGGGATCGTCCCCGCCATGTCAGCGGACGAGGGGTGCGCCCTGGCAGCGCAGCTCCCGCCGCCAGAGGTCCTCGACCAGCTTCACCACCTGCGGGGGCAGGGGGACGTAGTCCAGCTTGCGCGCGGTGTCCCCGCCGTGCTCGTAGCACCAGCGGAAGTAGTCGAGCAGCGCCCGGCCCCGGGAACAGTCCTTCTGCTCGCGGTGCAGCAGGATGAAGGTGGCCGCGGTGATCGGCCAGCTCCCGGCACCCGGCTGGTCCGTCAGGACCACGCCGAAACCCGGGGTGCCGGTCCAGTCGGCGCCGGCGGCCGCGGCGGCGAACGCCTCCGCCTCGGGGGCGACCCAGTTCCCCTCCCGGTTGCGGAGCAGGGCCACGGGCAGCCGGTTCTGCTTCGCGTAGGCGTATTCCACGTAGCCGATCGCCCCGGGCACCCGCTGGACGTAGGAGGCGACCCCCTCGTTCCCCTTGCCGCCGAGCCCGACGGGCCAGTCCACCGCCTTGCCGCGGCCGACCCGCTGCTTCCACGCCGGGGAGATCTTCGACAGGTAGTCGGTGAAGATCCACGTGGTGCCGGAGCCGTCCGCCCGGTGCACCACGGTGATCGCCTTCGCCGGCAGCTTCACCCCGGGGTTCTCCGCCGCCAGGGCCGGGTCGTTCCAGTTGCGGATCTTCCCGAGGAAGATGCCCGCGAGCACCTCCCGGGAGAGCCGGAGCTGCCGGTCCCCCACCCCCGGGACGTTCGTCACGAGGACCACGCCGCCCATCACCATCGGGAACTGGACCAGGCCGGCCTGCTCCAGGTCCTCCGCCGACAGGGGGGCGTCCGACGCGCCGAAGTCGACCGTCCCCGCCTTGATCTGGGCGATCCCGCCGCCGGAGCCGATCGACTGGTAGTTGATCTGCACGCCGAAGTTCTGCCGGTACTCGTGGATCCAGCGCGCGTACACCGGGTAGGGGAAGGTCGCCCCCGCCCCCGTCAGCCGCATGCCGCCCGCGCGGGCCCCCGCCGGCGCCAGGACCGCCAGCAGGAACCCCGCCATCACCAGCCATCTCGTCCGTCGTGTCACCGTTCACCTCCTCGCGGGAGTCGTCCCGCGCCGGGTTCCTCCTGCGAACCACGGGAGGAGGATGAACGGCTCCTGTTACAGGGCGGTTACGATCCGGCGACATCCCCGCGGCGTTCCGCGGCGGGGAGAACGAGGCGGAAGGTGCTCCCCCGGCCCGGGGTGCTGTCCACCTCGACCCGCCCCCCGTGGAGGTGCACCACGTGCTTGACGATGGCGAGGCCGAGCCCGGTGCCCCCGAGCCGGCGGCTGCGCGCCTTGTCCACCCGGTAGAACCGCTCGAAGATGCGGGGCAGGTGCTCCGGGGGAATGCCGCAGCCCCGGTCCTCCACCGCCAGTACCGCCCGGTCCCCCTCCCGGCGGAGGCGCACCGTCACCGGCCGGCCGGCCTCGGAGTACTTCACCGCGTTGTCCACCAGGTTCAGGACCGCCTGCTCGAGCATCCCGGCGTCGCCGGCCACCGTGACCCCCTCGGCCAGGTCCAGCCGGACGGGGACCCCCCGCTCCCGGGCCGCCGCGGCCGCCGCCTCGGCGGCCCGGCGCGCCACCCCGTCGAGGGCCACCGCTTCCCGGGCGGGAGATTCCTCCCCCTCGGCCTGTTCCAGCCGGGCGAGGCTCAGGAGGTCCCGGACGATCCGCTCCATGCGGGCGACGTTGTCGGCGATGATCCGGAGGAACCGGCGGGCCGCGTCCCGGTCCTCGACCGCCCCGTCGAGCAGGGTCTCGGTGAAGCCCCGGATCGCGGTCAGGGGGGTCTTCAGCTCGTGGGAGACGTTGGCCACGAAGTCGCGGCGCACCCGCTCCATGCGGCGGATCTCCTCGGCGAGGATGGCGAACTCCCGGGGCGGCGAGGGGCCGACGTAGAGGCCCCTGCCGGGGCGGCCCCCGCCGCCGACGAACTCCTGGACCTCCCGGGTCAGCTCCTCGAGGGGACGGCTGATCCGCCGGGAGACGACGAAGCAGAGGACGCCCGCGGCGAGGACCGCGGCCAGCCCCGCCAGGAGCATCCGGCGGCGGATCTGGCCGAGGGCCCGCTCGACCGCGACGAGCGGCATCGCGGCGCGGACCACGCGGGTGCCTCCGTCCCGCGTCCGCGCCCGCACCGCGACGTACATCATCTCCACGCCGAGGGTGTGGCTCCAGCGGATGGAGGACCCGCTCCCCGCGGCCAGGGCCCGGCGGATCTCCGGCCGGTCGCCATGGTTGTCCATCGTCGCCGGGTCGTGGACCGAGTCGCACTCCACGACCCCGTCGGGACGGATCACGGTGATGCGGGTGGCGATGCTCCGCCCCGTCTCCCGGCACCAGGTCTCGAGGCGGCCCGGGCCCGGGGGGATCCCGTCCTCCGCCAGGCGCAGGCCGACGAGGCGCGCCTTGGCCGCGAGGTCCGCGCGAACCTCCTCGAGGTGAAACGCCCGCACCGTGCCGGAGACGATCCACCCCGCCAGGGCGAGGGCGATCACCGTCACCACCAGGAAGGACGGGTAGAGCTTCCAGAAGAGCGGGGTGCGGCTCATCGGGCCCCGTCCCGGAAGCGGTAGCCGACCCCCCGGACCGTCTCCACCAGTTCCCCCGCCTCCCCCAGCTTCTTCCGCAGCCGCATCACCTGGACGTCCACGGACCGCTCGGTCGCCGGGTGGTTGACCCCGTGGACGGCGTCGACGATCTGCTGGCGGGTGAAGACCCGGCCCGGCCGGGAGGCCAGCAGGTGCAGGATCCGGAACTCGGTGACGGTCAGGTCCAGCCCCTCCCCCCGGAAGGTCACCCGGTGCCGGCCGGGGTCGATCTCGAGGTCCCCCGCCCGCACGACCGCCTCCGGGGAGGCCTCTTCCCCGCGCCGCCGCCGGAGGACCGCCTTCACCCGCGAGAGGAGAACCCGGGGGCTGAACGGCTTCGTGACGTAGTCGTCCGCGCCCAGCTCCAGGCCGGCGACGACGTCCGCCTCCTCCCCGCGGGCCGAGACCATCACGACGGGGATGTCCCGGGTCGCGGCGTCCGCCCGGAGCTGCCGGCAGACGTCGAGACCGTCCACCCCGGGCAGCATCAGGTCCAGGAGGATCACGTCCGGCCCGGTCCGCCGGGCGAGGGCGAGGGCCTCCTCCCCGCTGGCCGCGCAGCTCACCCGGTAGCCCGCCCGCTCCAGGTTGTAGCGGATCAGCTCGAGGACGTCCTCCTCGTCGTCGACGACCAGCACGTGTTCCCGCGGCATCGCTCGCCTCCCCGGCGGACACCCCGCCGGCGTCCCATTCTAGCCACCGGCCCGTGACGAAACGGTTTCGTTCCGGTGTACGTCCCCTGTCCGGCGGCCGGCGCCCGGGCGCGCCCCGGGGGACGGGTGGTAGTCTCGGGGCCGGGGAACGGGGAGCGCCGCCGGCGGAGGAAGGGGCCGCGATGGGCGGAAACACGCGGCGGGACCGGGATCACTTCGCCTCCCTCTACGCCGCCGGCGCGCCACCCTGGGACACCGGCCGGCCCGGGTCCCACTTCCTGCGCCTGGCGGACGAGGGGATCCTGCGGGGACGGGTCCTCGACGCGGGCTGCGGCACCGGCGAGAACGCCCTCGCCCTCGCGGAGCGGGGCTGCCGGGTGGTGGGCGTCGACTTCGTTCCCGCCGCCCTCGCGGCCGCCCGGGAGAAGGCCGCGGCGCGGGGTCTCGCCGGCCGGGTGGAGTTCCACCTGGCGGACATCCTCGCCTGGTCGCCTCCCGGGGGCGAACGCTTCGACGCGGTCCTGGACAGCGGCCTCTTCCACGTCTTCGAGGACCCGGACCGGGCGCGCTACGTCCGGCGGCTCGCGGAACTGCTCGGGCCGGGGGGGCGGCTCGCCCTGATGTGCTTTTCCGACCGGGAACCGGGGGACCACGGGCCCCGCCGGGTCACCGGGGAGGAGCTCCGCCGGGCGTTCCGCGCCGGCTGGCGGATCGACCGCCTGGAGCGGACCCGGTTCGACGGCCCCTCCGGCGCCGGCGACGGCCCCCGCGCCTGGCTGCTCGTCGCGACCCGCGAGCCGGCGGCCGGCTGATCCCCCCGCCCGGAAACCCCCGGGCCCCCGCGTCCCGCCGCCCCGGGCGGGACTCCCGCGGCCGCGGCGGCGGGTATCCTGTTCCCGCGGCCGGCGGGGCGGGAGCGGGGTGGCCGGCCCGGGCTGCAGGATGCGCGCCAGGGTGCACGTCGGGACGTCCGGCTGGACCTACGGGGACTGGGAGGGGGTCTTCTATCCGCCGGGGGTCCGCGGACCGGACCGTCTCGCCTGGTACGCGCAGCGGTTCGACACGGTGGAGGTGAACGCCTCCTTCTACCGCTTCCCCGCCGAAACCGCCGTCGCCGCCTGGAACCGCCGGCTCCCGCCGGGCTTCCACCTCGTTCTCAAGGGGCACCGCCGGGTCACCCACGTCCACCGGCTCGGGCCGGGCGGGGACGACGTCCTCGCCGCCTTCCTCGCCCGGGTCGCCCCCCTCCGCCGGCTGCGGGTCCTCCTCTGGCAGCTTCCTCCCTCCCTCCGGTGCGACCCGGCCCTCCTGGACGGGTTCCTCCAGCGCCTGGCGGCCCGCTGCGCCGACCTGCCACGCCGGCGGTTCCGCCTCCGGCACGCGGTCGAGTTCCGCCACCCCTCCTGGTGGGAGGACCCGGCCGTGCCCGCCCTGCTCCGCCGGCACCGGGCCGCGTTCGTCGCCGTCGACCACCCCCGCCTGCCCCGGGAGGTCTTCCCGACGGCGGACTTCCTCTACGTCCGCTTCCACGGCAGCGGCCCGCGGCTCTACGACTGGGACTATTCCGACACCGAGCTCCGGGCCTGGGTCCGGCGCCTCCTGCCCCACCTCCGGCGCCGTCCCCTCTACGCCTTCTTCAACAACGACGTCGCCGCCCGGGCTCCCCGCAACGCCCTCCGCTTCCGCCGGCTGCTGGAGCGCGCCCTCGCCGCCGGCGGTGCCTCCCGGTGAGCGGACCGCCGGACCCGGTGCGGGCCCGGGGACCGGGGCCACCTTCTCCGGCCGGGGCCTTCCCCGGCGCCCGGCGGACCGCGACCGCCCGGTGCGGGCGCGTCAGGCGCCGCGCCGGAGCAGGCCGTCCAGGTCCTCGAGCAGCGACTGGAGGTCCTCCTCGTGCTCGACCTCGTCCTGCAGGATCCCGACCGCCATGTTCCAGGTGACCGGGTCCCGCGTGCCGACCTCCTCGAGGAGGGCGTGGTAGACCGAGATGGCGCACTGCTCGCCGGCGATGTTCTGCTCGAGGATCCGCCGGACGAACGGGTCGCTCGGCTCCTCGTAGGCGCAGTTGGCCAGCTCGAACCACTTCCGCGGGGTCGTCACGGGGGTGCCGCCGAGCTGGATGATCCGGTTCGCCACGAGGTCGGCGTGCCGCAGCTCGTCGGCGGCGTGCTGGAGCAGCTCGGCGATCACCGCCTCCTTCATCGGGCCGGCGACCACCCTGGCCGCGATCCAGTACTGGTAGTACGCCAGCCACTCGTCGGAAAACGCCCGCTGGAGGAGGCCGATCACCTTCTCCACGTCCATGCCGACGATCTCGCGTCCCTTCGTGCCCATCGTCCCGTTCCTCCCACGCCGCTCCGGGCGGCGGGGCCATTGTACGCCCCCCGCGCCGCCGGCGGCCCGGTCAGGCTCCGGCCAGCCAGGCCAGCGTGACGCCGTCGACGACCACGTCGGCCCGCTTCGGCCGGACGGGGACCTCCTCGATGCGCCGGGCCTTCTCCTCGGAGCGGGCGGCGATCGCGTCGATCTCCTCCTGCATCTCCCCGGCGAGGCGGTCGAGTTCCTCCTCGAGGCGGCCGATCTCCCCGACCGATTCCTCGACCGCGCCCTCGGCCTGCTGCCGCATCCGGCGCTTCGTCGCCGCCCCCCGGAGACGGGTTCCCGCCTTCCCCGCCGCGGAGCGGAGGCTCCGGGAACCCAACAGGACCGAGAACAGCCCCTCCACGACCCCCAGCTTCTCCTCGGCCCGGAGGGCCTCGAGCCGCCGGCGGTCCCGCTCGAGCTCTTCCTTCTCCCGGGCGAGGCGCCGCCGGACCGTGTCGAGCCGCCGCTCGAACCGCCGCCGGACCTTCTCCTGCCGGGCATCGTCCGCCCGGTCCGCCTCCTCGAGGCACCGCTCGAGAAAGGCATCCCGGTCCTCTCCCGGTTCCGCCGCCAGGCGCAGCGCGCGGTTGGCCAGCACGCTCACCGGCCGCCGGGCCCGCCACGAGACGGCCGCCTTCTCCGCCCGACGCAGGTCCCGGGCCAGGGCGGGCGGCACCACGGCGGGAAACCGCATTCCCGGGGGCGGGTCTTCCACCAGGGCGGGCCGCTGCTCGACCCGCTCCGCCCCGTCCCAGTCCAGGCCGCCGTCGGTGCCCGGGACAAGCCAGGTTTCCTCGATCTCCCGGTGCAGTCCGAGGCTCCTCCGCTCCACCGTGAGCCGGCAGCGGAACAGGAGCGCCGGGCGAGCGTCCCCCTCTCCGCCGGCCTCGAAGCGGACCGGCAGGTCCGCCCCGAGGACGGGGGGATGGCCTGCCGTCTCCCGGGAGGCGGGGCCCCCGGGCGGGGAGACCGGCCGCGCCCCGGGCGCCGGCCCGGGGGAATCGGCGGCGGATGCCGGGCGGGCCGGCCCGCGGGAAGTGGCCGCCGGCCCCGGCCGTTCCCCCCCGCCCGGCGCGAACTTCGCCAGCAGGGGGCCGAGCTCGGCCACTGTCACCGGGCCCCGCAGGTAGCTCATCGCCCAGCGGGACGAGAACCGGCGGACCCGCTCCCGGGCCCGGACGTCCTCGAGGAGGAACTCCCGCTTGCCGAGGCCGGCGACCAGGTCGTCCACGTCCTCCCCGTCCACCCGCGCCCGCAGCCCGAGGCCCTCGAGGGCCCGGTCCCGATCCCGGTCGGTGACGAGCCGGCCGATCACCTTCACCCCGGCGTTGCCGAGGGCCTTGTAGTCGATGTCCACCGGGTTCTGGGTGGCGAGCCAGGTGCCCACGCCGAAGGCCCGGCCCTGCTTGAGGAGCGTGAGCAGCGGCGGCTTCGTCGGCGGAGATGCCGGGTGGGGCGGGAGGATCCCGTGGACCTCGTCCACGTAGAGAAGGCAGCGCAGCCCGTCGGACGCGGGCTGGCGGCGCATCCAGGAGGCGAGTTCCCCGGCGAGGAGCGCGAGGGCGAACAGGCGCTGCCGCTCGTCCAGGTGGGCCAGGGTGACGATGGTGCCCCGGGGCTTTCCCGGGACGCCCAGCAGTTCCTCCGCGGCGAGGGGCAGGCCCCGGGTCCAGGCGCCGAACGCGGGACTGGCCAGGAGGGTATTCAGCGCGAGGACGAGTTCCATCCGCTCCCGGCGGGGGTGGACCGTCTCGAGGGGCAGGACGCCGAGCCGTTCGAAGGGAGGATCGGCAAGGGCCGCCAGCAGCCCGGGCAGGTCGAGCCGGTCCCCCCGCCGCCACAGGGCGAGGAGGACCGACGCGACGAGGACCTGGTCCCGGTCGGAGAGGGGATCGCCTCCCCGGCCGACGAGGGAGAGGAGGGCGGAGGTCACCGCGTTCACCCGGTCCCGGGCCCCGTCCGGGTCGGCGTCCGGGTTCCAGCCGGGAGGCGGCGAGAGGGCGGGCAGGACGTCGAGGGGGGCCCCGGAGGCCAGCCCCGGGGTCACGAGCTGCCAGCGCAGGCCCCCGGCGACCGCCGCGACGTCCCCCGGGCCCAGTCCCGACCGGGAAAGACCCTCCCGCCAGGCGGCGGCGGCCCGTTCCGCGGCGGCGGCCCGGTCTCCCTCGACGCCGGGGGGCAGCCACGGGGCGAACTCCTCCGCCGCGAGGGACGGGAACTGGAGCAGCAGGTCGACCATGTCCCCCTTGAGATCGACCACCAGCAGGGGGACCCCCCGCCGCGCCAGTTCCTCGAGGACGACGATCCCGAGACCGGTCTTCCCGGAGCCGGTCATCCCCAGGCACACAGCGTGGGTCGTCAGGTGGTCCCCGTCGAGAACCACTCTTTCTCCGCCGTGGTTCCCGATGTAGAGTGCGCGCTTCGACATGCGACCTCCTTCCGGGCGCCGCAGTGTAGCAGCCGGGACGCGGTCGTATCTTCCCCCCGCGGCCGCCGGGGCGGCGGCGGGAGAGGAGAGCAGCGTGAGCAGCGAACTGGTTTCGAAGGTGACGGAGATGATCGGCGGGGACGCGGTCGCGGCCCTGACCTCGAAGCTCGGCCTCGACGGGGCCACCGCCGGGCGGGCGGTGCCCGCCGCCGTGGAGGTGATCGCCTCCCGGCTGGGCAACGGCGGGGAGGGCGGCGGCCTTTCCCTCGAGAAGGGCCTGGCCGCCCTCGGCAGGCTGGCGGGCGGCGGCGCCCCCTCCCTGCCCGACCACGCCGGCGCGGTGAAGGACCTGGCGGGGAAGCTCGGCCTCGACGAGGGCCGCGCCTCCGGGATCCTGGACACCCTCCTGCCGATGGTCCTCGAGGCGGTCAAGGGGGGCGGCGGCGGCCTCCTGGGCTCCCTGGGCAAGCTCTTCTAGGAGCCCCCGGTTCCCCCGCCGAACGGGCCCCCGCCGCCGGGCGGGGGCCCGTTCCCGTCTACCGGTCCCCGCCAAGTCGATGAGCAGGACGCAGGACAGCTGCGAGAGGTCACGGACCGGTCGCCCGGGGCACAGGTCATGGCTTTGAAGGAAGACCCCGCGACACCCAGAACGGTTTCCGTTCCACGGCAATCCCGCTGTCCGGTGGTTTGCCTCATGCCGGGCCGCCTGTCGCGGCGTCGGCCCCCGGCTCGAGCCGCGGGTCCCCCGGTGGGGGCGCACGTCCGGCCGGGACGGCCCGGCGCGTGCCGGGCCCTCAGAAACGCAGGATCCCGCGGCGCGGGAACCAGGCCACCGGCCGGTCCCGGAGGACCTCGTTGCCGACGATCGCCTCGACCCCCGCCACCAGCAGGGTGACGCCGAGGAGACCCGGCAGCCGCCCGCAGCGGAGGGAGAACGGCAGGCCGCCGAGGCGGAACTCCACCCGGTACGTCTCCGTCGTGAACCGCCCGACGCCGGGGTAGAAGTCCTCCACGCTCCCCTGGGCGGGGAACGACTCCAGCCCGTCCCCCTGCCAGTAGGAAAGCTGCGCCCCGGTGTCGAAGAACGCCCCGCATTCCCGGCCGGCCACCGTCACCGGCACGATCGGCACGCCCATCATCTCGTCGAGGGGAAGGTCCGTACCCGGCGCGTCGAGCTCTTCCGCCGAGACCACGTGCCGGCCGCCGGGGACGTCGACCAGGTGATCGAACTCCCCGAGGACGTCACCCCCGAGGAGGCCGGCACAGGCCACGCCGGTGAACTCCGCGAGGCTCGACACCGTCAGGCCCAGGAACCCCTCCTCCTCCAGCGGGAACTCCCGGCCCGCCAGGACGACCCGGTCCCCTTCCCCGAAGCTGACCGGCGAACCGGTGTCGAGCAGCCAGGGCTTCCCCTCGAGCTCGACGAACAGGTGTCCCTCGATCGACCGGAGCGGCAGTTCGACCATCGTTCCCCTCCCTCCCGGGCCGGCATGCACCCGCCGCAATCTTACAACCCCGGCCGCCATGAGCCCGTGACGAATCCCGGCACCCGGGCCACCGTGTACCCGCGATGAATCCCGGCGCCCCGACCACCATGGACCCGCCCCGGCCCGGCGCCGGGCCCGGCGCCCGCCCGGCAGGGGTCCCGTTCCCGGTCCGGCGGGATTTTTCCTGCCCCGGCCCTTGCTCCCCCGCCGCGAACGGTGTATATTTTCCATGCGCCGATTTGAGAGCCAGCTTGCGGGCGCACGAGAAATGCAGCTAAAGCGGCGTCGAGCAGAACGTCCCGACCCCGCCGGCTGCGTGCGCGCGCCGGCGTTTCTCGTGCCCGCGGCTCCCGGCCGGCGCATCGCCGATTTGATCTGACAGCTTGCAGGGCGATTCACAAGTACTGCTAAAGCGTCAGCGGGCCTCCTGCTCTCCCCCGGGGCCGCTGATCGCCGCTCCCGGGGGAGAAGGGAGGACCCATGGGCGCCACCCGACGCCGCCCCGTTCGCCTGCTGCGCCAGCTCGGTATCTACGGCCTCGACCACCTCGACCCGGTCGTCCTCGCCGCCCTGGCCGACGCCCGGCCCCTGCTGCTGATCGCGCCCCACGGCACCGCCAAGTCCGAGCTCCTGAACCGGCTCGCGGCCCGCCTCGGGCTCCGTCACCGGCACTACAACGCGAGCCTGCTCAGCTTCGACGACCTGATGGGCTACCCGGTCCCCGACCGGGAAACCGGGAAGCTGGAGTTCCTCGAGACCCCCGCCTCCATCTGGGGAGCGGAGTCGGTTTTCCTCGACGAGATCTCCCGCTGCCGCCCGGAGACCGCGAACAAGCTCTTCTCCATCGTCCACGAGGCCCGCATCCAGGGCCTGGAGCTGCCCGACCTCCGCTACCGCTGGGCCGCGATGAACCCGCCTCCCCCCCCCGACAA
>CAZOTT010000062.1:0-16929 GCA_964582785.1 uncultured Acidobacteriota bacterium
GAGGAGGATCGGGTCGGTCCGGCCCCGGAAGTCCACCGCCCGGGCCGCCTCGAGGACCTCCGCGAAGGGGCGCCCGATCGCGGCGGCCACGCCGCGGGCGAGGGCCTCCCGGCCGGCCCCCCCCAGCCGCACCAGGGTCCCGTCGATGTCGAACAGCACGGCGCGCACGGCGACTCCTCCGGTTCGGGGGTGCGGGGATTCTACCGGTTCCCGGCGTGGCATCATGGTCGGCCGGAGGTGAGCCATGCGTTCCGTCCCGGCGGTCCTGGCCTGTGCGGCCCTGCTGCTCGCGATCCCGGCCCCCGGTTGCGGGGGAGGAGGGGCCGGTGGGGAGGGAGACGTGACGATCCTGACCGGGGTCCGGTTCTGGACGGGGGATCCGGAGCACCCGTACGCCGACGCCCTCCTGGTCGAGGAGGGGAAAATCCGGCGGCTGCTTTCCCGGGAGGAGATCCCCCGGGCCCTCGCCCACGGGGGGAAGGTCATCGACCTGCCGGGGAAGCTCGCCGTTCCGGGCCTCGTGGACGCCCACGGGCACCTGCTCGGGTACGGGCTCGCCCGGCGCCGGGCCGACCTCGGCGGGACCCGGAGCCCGGACGAGGCGCTGGAGCGGGTCCGCGCCTTCGCGGCAGCCCACCCGGCGGACCCCTGGGTGCTCGGCCGGGGCTGGGACCAGGAAGACTGGCCCGGGCACGCCTGGCCCACGGCGGACCGGCTGGAGAAGGCGGTGCCCGGGCGCCCCTGCGCCCTGTGGCGGGTGGACGGGCACGCGCTCTGGGTCAACCGGACCGCCCTCCGGGAAGCCGGGATCGGCCCGGCGACTCCCGACCCGCCGGGAGGCAGGATCCTGCGGCGACCGGACGGAACGCCGACGGGGATCCTCCTCGACGCGGCGGAAGAACTGGTCACGGGGAGGATTCCTCCCCCCTCCCCGGCGGTGGCCGAGGAGGTCCTGGCGGACGTCGCCCGGGACCTGCTGCGGAAGGGCCTGGCCGGCTTCCACGCGATGAGCGTGTCCCGCGTGGAGTGGGACGCCCTCGTCCGCCTCGCCCGCACCGGCCGGTTTCCCCTCCGGGTCTGGGCCTACGCCGAGTGGGGCGATCCCCTCGCCGAGGAGATCCTCGCCGCGGGGCCGCGGCACGAGGGCCGCCTCCACCTGGTCGGCGTGAAGCTCTTCGCCGACGGGGCCCTGGGCAGCCGGGGCGCGCGCCTCCGGGCCCCGTACGCCGACGACCCGGGGAACCGGGGCCTGTGGGTGACCCCGCCGGACGAACTCGCGCGGCGCATCGAGGCCGCGATGGACCGGGGGCTCCAGCCCGCGGTCCACGCCATCGGCGACGCGGCGAACCACGAGCTCCTGGGGATCTACCGGCGGCTCCTGGAAGGGCACCCGGGGTGGGCGGCCCTGCGCCCCCGGGTCGAGCACGCCCAGGTCGTGTCCCCGGCGGACCTTCCGCTCTTCGGCCGGCTGCCGGTGGTCGCCTCGATGCAGCCGACCCACGCCACCTCCGACATGGCCTGGGCGGAGGACCGTCTCGGCCCGGACCGGCTCGCGGGGGCGTACGCCTGGCGCTCGATCCTCGCGGCGGGGGGACACCTGGCCTTCGGGTCGGACGTGCCGGTGGAACCGTGCGACCCCCGGCTCTGGCTCTGGGCGGCGGTCACCCGGCAGGACACCACCGGGAACCCTCCCGGGGGATGGCGCCCGGACGAGCGCCTGGACCTGCCGGCGGCGCTCGCCGCCTGCTCGGCGGGAGCCGCCTGGGCGGTGGGACGGGAGGGGGACCTGGGGCGCCTCGCCCCCGGGTACCTGGCCGACCTCACCGTCTTCGACCGGGACATCGTCCGGCAGGTGGAGTGGGGCCATCCCCGAGCGCTCCTGGAGGCCCGGGTGACGGCGACGGTGATCGGGGGAACACCATGGTTTCCCCGTTCCACCGGCCGGGGCGGGGCGCGGTAGAATCCCGCGATCATCCGGAGGAAGCGATGCCGAAGCGCCTGCCCGCCCTGCCGCAGCGGAAAAGGGCCTGTGCGGTTCCCGAGCAGCCGGGCGGACCGCCGTGCCACGAGTGTGACGCTCTCTGCTGCCGGTACTACGCCCTGGAACTGGACCCGCCGGAGGACGCGGACGACTTCGACGACCTGCGCTGGTACCTGCTCCACGAGAAGACCTGGATCTGGGTCGACGAGGGGGAGTGGTTCCTCCAGGTGGACGAGCCGTGCCGCTTTCTCGACCGGGACGGGCGGTGCACGATCTACGCGAGGCGCCCCCGGATCTGCCGGGAGTACGGGGACCCGGCCCTGCAGGAGGACCCGGAGGAGCCGCTGTGCGACTGGTTCGCCCGGGACGAGCACCACGAGCTGGAGTTCCGGGAACCGGAGGAGCTCGAGGCGTACGCCCGGAAGTTCCTGCGGAAGAAGGCGGCCGAGCATCGCCGGCGGTCCCGCGCCGCGAAGAAGGCGTGGGAGACGCGCCGCCGCCGGGAGGCGGCCCGGCGGCGCTCCCGGACGTGGTAGCCCGCGCCCCGGCGAGGAGGCACGAGCCATGGTGAAGACCCTGTCGACGATGCCGGAACTGGGGATGCCCGCGCCGGACTTCCGGCTGCCGGACACGGAGGGGAACCTGGTCGCCCGGGACGACTTCCGGGATTCCCCGGGGCTGCTGGTGATCTTCATGTGCAACCACTGCCCCTACGTGGTGCACATCAAGGAGGCCCTCGCCGCGTTCGCCCGGGAGATCCTGCCGCGGGGGATCGCCATCGTCGGGATCAACAGCAACGACGTGGCGGCGTATCCCGACGACGCGCCGGAGAAGATGAAGGAGGACCGGGAACGGTACGGCTACCCCTTCCCCTACCTCTTCGACGAGACCCAGGAGGTGGCGAAGGCGTACCGCGCCGCCTGCACGCCGGACTTCTTCCTCTTCGACCGGGACCGGCGGCTGTTCTACCGGGGACAGTTCGACGACTCCCGGCCGGGTTCCGGCGTTCCGGTCACCGGGCGCGACCTGCGCGCCGCCTGCGAGGCTCTCCTTGCCGGGAAGGAGCCACCCCGGCCGCAGGTGCCGAGCATGGGCTGCAACATCAAGTGGAAGCCGGGGAACGAGCCGGAGTGGTTCCGGTCCTGAGCCCGCGGGAAGGCGGGCGGCCGCCCCGCGGCGGGCAGCCCGGCCGGGAACGGGAGGGGGGCGAAGGCGGAAGGGCCCGCCGCGGGCCGCGCCGGGTCAGGTCGCCGCGGGTTCTCCCTCCCGGGCCTCCTCCATGCGCGCCCGGTGGAGGAACGACTCGAGGCGCCACCGGTCCTTCGGGGAGTACCGCTCGAACTCGATGCCCAGGCCGGCCGGCGTGGGGTTGACCCCCTCGCCGGCCGGGACCCGGCGGGCGACCCGCCCGGCGACCCGGATCGGCTGGGCCTGCCCCGGCAGGCGGAAGACCAGGCTGATCCGCATCCCGGGCTGGAGGTTGTCGGACGTCTCGACGAACACCCCCGAGTTCGAGAGGTCGCGGCTCATCCCGAGCAGGTGTCCCCCCGGCCCGTCGAAGTAGACCGGGACCTGCACGGAAACCCGGGGCCGGCGCACGTAGCACCAGACCCGGTTGCGGCCCAGGCGGTGGGCCTCGTCGAGGGCTTCCCGGGCCCGGCGGAGGAGTTCCGCGGGGCTCTCCCCGTCCGCCGGCCAGCAGGAGACCCCGATGCTGACCGTCAGGCGCAGCTCTCCCGTTCCCCCCGGTTTCGCGAAGGTGAACTGCTCGACCGTCTTCCGGATGCGCCCCCCGACGTGGCGCGCATCCCCCCGCCCCGTGCTCTCGAGGAGGATCGCGAAGTCGTCCTCCTGCAGGCGGGCCACCAGGTCGGTCTGGCGCACGGTGGCCTGGAGGATGCCGGCCAGCTTCTTCAGCAGCCGGTCTCCCTCCTCCCGGCCGTACGACTCGTTCAGCTTCCCGAACCGGTCCACGTCGACGAGAAGCATCGCCAGCGGGCGCCCCGAGACCCGGGCGGCGGCCCAGGCCTGCTCGAGCCGCGCCCGGAACACCTGGGCGTTCGGCAGCCGGGTCAGCGGGTCGATTCCCGGCTCGGTCCCCGCGGCGAGGGGAGCGCTCCGGGCCACGATCCGCTGGATCTCCACGGAGTACCGGTTCGACTGCGGACCCAGCGGGCTGACCACCGCCTCCGCCTCGAGGCGGGCCCCGTCCTTCCTGTTGAGCGCCAGCCGCACCCGCTGGCTCCGGTCGACCCGGGGCAGGTGCCCCTCGAACAGGGGCCGGGGCCGGTACCGCCGGATGCCGTGCTCGTCCGGGGCGTCGTAGAAGCCCAGGTCCTTCGGTCGGCCGACGACCTCGAGGGCGTCCCAGCCGGTCAGCCGCTCCATCGCCCGGTCGAAGGCGAGGATCGTTCCCATCCCGTCGATGATGAAGCTGCCTCCCGTCATCGGCATCGGGGCCGGCGGCGGGGGCAGCGTGCTCGCCCGCCGGCCCGCCTGCCCGGCGACCGGGATCGATGGCCCGATGGCCGGGCCGGACGGGGGAGCGCCGGCTCCCGACTCGTTCACCTCGCTCTCACCACGACGCCACCACATGCCGAAACCTCCCGGGTCTGTCCGGACCCTTCCGCGGTGGTTACGAGGGGAACGTAGGTCCCCGGTTCGCCCGGGGCCAGTCCCCCGTGCCGGAAGTTACGAAACCGTCAGGGCTCGTCCGGTTCCGGGACCCCCGGGGACCCGTCGTCCGCGGGGGCGGGGACCCCCCCGACCCGGGCCCGCAACCGGGTGGCCTCCCCCGGCGTGGCGGGCCGCCACGTCCCGCGGGCCAGCCGGCGCTCCACGGCCCCGGGGCCGTACCGGACGGAGGTGACGTGCTTTCCCGCATCGCTGAAGACGTGGGCGCGGCCCCGTTCCCCCAGGACGATGAAGGTTCCCCGGCGCGTGTCCCGGAGGATCCGGCCGGGTTCCGCCCGGGACAGGTCGAGGATCGCCATCTCGGTGGGGCGGTTCCCCTGCTCGTGGCGCAGCTCGGCGTGGCGGGTCCGGCGGGACCGGGCCCGTTCCCGGCGGGCGAGCCTCCGGGCGAGGCCCCCCAGCACGCCGGCGACGCGCCGGTCGAGGAGACGGTCGGTTCCCCGGCTCCGCCGCTGGTCCCGCTCGATCCGGGCGAGCACGTCCTGGGCCCAGCGGGCCGCGTCGAGCCAGGGAATGCGGCTGAGCCGGTCGAAGAGGGATTCCAGGCTCTCCCCGTCCGGGCCGCACCCGAGCACGTTCAGCCCCAGCCGCCGACGGCCCGGCCGGCCTGCCGAGACGACCTGGAAGGTGACGGCCAGCGCCCGGGGCGCGCCGGTGCGGTCCGGCACCCGGTACCACCCGGCCACCACCTGTCCGTGGAGCCGGAACCTGCCCGGGCCCTCCCGGAAGGGGGGCAGGAGGTCGCGGAGCAGCTCGTCCTCCTCCATCCGCCGGACGACCAGGGGCCCCCGCTCCCGGAACAGGTCCTCGACCTCCTCGTCCCGCCGCGCCAGGAGGAGCCGGCCCAGGTCGACGAAGCGGGGGGTCCCGGTGGGCCCGTACCCGCCGAACACCTCCCGGCCGGCGCCCGGGCGGGAGTGCTCGCAGTCCGAGCGGCCGCACCGGAGGCAGAAGACCGCCCCGGGACGGAAGACCACCGCCCGCTCCAGGGCCGCCTCCACCACCCGGTCCAGGCGGGCGCGGAACCGCTCGATCGCGTCGTCGAGGGCCTCGTCGGAAGAGGGCACCGGGAGCTCCAGGACCAGTTCCAGCTTCCCCCCCTTCCGCCGCAGCAGGTGCCCGTGGGGATGGCGGCGGATCCTCTCCCGCAGCTCCAGGTCCAGCAGGCGCAGGGCCGCGGCGACCGGGTCGTCCTCGCGCTCCACGCCGGTTCCCCTCAGGTCCGTCCCGCCCGGTGGGTGCGGACGAAGACGCCCTTTTCCGTGTAGAGGGCCGCCCCGGCGAAGACGAAGGCCAGGATCCGTCCCCCGGCGAAGAAGACGTCGTTGTAGAAGGCGAAGTCGTACCCGGCCACGTTGGCGACCGTCGCCCCGCTGGCGCCGATGTAGACGATGTCGGCGAAGCGGGAAACGGCCAGGGCGTAGAACAGCACGGAAGCGGCCTTCGGCAGGCGGCGGGAACCCCGCCACAGCAGCCAGCCGAGGCAGGCGAAAAGGAGGATCGAGGGCCCGATGCCTCCCCACGAGGGAAGGGACCACAGGGCGTCCGACGCGGCGAAGATGCGGAGCAGCCAGTCCGGGGGATCGGTCGGCTTGTCCGTCAGGAGCGTGACCTTGTACTGGACGATCCAGGTGGCGGACCACAGCCAGTAGGCGGAAAGGAAGTAGCCGAGGGCCGAGAGCCGGGCGACCTCGCCGACCAGGCGCCGGGACTGCTGGTAGACCTGGACGAGCCCCAGCACGCCGACGAAACCCGCCGCGCCCGTGACGAGGTAGACGAGGAAGTAGAAGACGACGGACGAAACCTTCGCCTTCTCGAGGAAATCGGCCGCGAGGGTCAGGGGCAGCGCCTTCGCCAGGATCAGCTCGAGGAGGACCATCCCGAACTGGAGAAAGGCGAAGACGATCAGCGCCACGGCGGCGAACTGCCGCTCGACGCGGGACTGGTGGCTCGACATCCGCGGGCCTCCTCCGGATCCCCCCGTGGTGCGCGCAACGCCCCCTAGAATACCCGTTCCGCGGTCCCCCGCGGAGGAAAGGAGAGTCCCGCCCATGCCGCGCCTGTCCCGCGTTCTCGTTCTCGCCGCCCTCGTCCCCCTCGCCGCGGGCGCTCCCGCCCGCGCCTGCACGACGATCCTCGTGACCCGCGGGGCGAGCGCCGACGGGTCCGTGATGATCACCTACGCCTGCGACGGCGAGTTCACTCCCCGGCTCCGCCACCGCCCGGCGGCCGACCACGCCCCCGGGGAGACGGTGAAGATCGGTGACCGGGGCGAGATCCCCCAGGTGCCCCACACGTACGCCGTGACCGGCCTGATGAACGAGCACCAGGTGGCGATCACCGAGACGACCTGGGGCGGCCGGAAGGAACTGCGGAACCCGGACGGCCTCCTCCACTACTGGAACCTGATGATCCTCGCCCTCCAGCGGGCGGCCACTGCCCGGGAGGCGATCGACGTGATGACCACCCTGGTCGACGAGTACGGCTACGCCTCGACCGGGGAGTCCTTCTACGTCGCGGACCCCCGGGAGGTCTGGATGATGGAGATGATCGGCCGGGGGCCCGGCCACCGGGGGGCGATCTGGGTCGCCCTGCGGGTGCCGGACGGCGCCGTCGCCGTCCACGCCAACCGCTCGCGGATCCGGGAACTGCCGCCCCCGGACCCGGACCGCGCCCGCTACTCCCCGGACGTCGTGCAGTTCGCCGTCGACCACGGGTGGTACGACCCCGCGTCCGGCCGGCCGTTCGTCTTCCGGGAGGCGTACGACCCGCGTGGCCCGGCGGGCATCCGCTACACGGCGACCCGCGAGTGGAGCGTCTTCCGCCGCATCGCGCCCCACGCCGACCTGGACCCGCGGTTTCACCGGGGGGACCCCGCGGGCCGGGAGTGGCCCCTCTGGATCCGGCCCGAGCGGAAGCTCTCCGTCGGGGACGTGCTGGCGCTGATGCGGGACCACTACGAGGGGACCCCCTGGGACATGACCCGCGGGCTGTCGGCCGGACCGTTCGGCTGCCCGGTCCGCTACCGGCCGATGCTCTTCGAGGTGGACGGCCGGAAGTACACCTGGGAGCGGCCGATCTCGACCCAGCAGACGGCGTACTCGGTCGTCGCCCAGTGCCGCTCCTGGCTGCCCGACCCGGTGGGAGGGGTGCTCTGGTACGGGGTGGACGACACCTCGATGAGCGTCCACTTCCCCCTCTACTGCGGGATCACCCGCGTGCCGGAGCCCTGGGCCACCGGCGACGGGTCGCGGTTTTCCTGGGACTCCGCCTGGTGGGTGTTCAACCTCGTGTCCAACTGGGCGAACCTCCGCTGGCGGGACATGGCCCCCGAGATCTTCGCCGTCCGGGACGAGCTCGAGCGGCGGTTCCTCGCCCTCCAGCCGCTGATCGATCGTACCGCCACCGGCCTCCTCGCCCGCGACCCGGCCCTGGCCGTCGCCTACCTCACCGAGACCTCGGTGCAGGCCGGCGAGACGGTGTTCCGCCGCTGGCGGCGGCTCGCCGAGCACCTGCTCTGGAAGTACAACGACGGCTACGTCCGGGACGAGCAGGGACGTCCCCGGGAAACCGGCTACCCGGAGGAGTGGCTGCACCGGGTCGTCGAGGACGAGGGAGACCGGCTGGTCCTGCCCCGGGAGGAGACCACCGCCCCCGGCAGCCCGCGGGACTACTGAGCCGGCACGTCCCTTCCCGCGGCGCGGGGGCGAGGGGCCGGGGCGGCCCCCGGGACTACCGGTCCGTCGCCTCCGGGGGCAGGATCCCGGGCCCGAAGAGACGGCGGGCGTTCGCCGTGGTGGCCCGGGCGATCTCTTCCCGGGGGATTCCCCGGAGCGCCGCCAGCTCGTCGAGGACGACGAGCAGGTTGGCCGGCTCGTTGCGCCGGTCGCGGTCCGGGCCGAGGACCGGGCTGTCCGTCTCGAGGAGGAGCCGGTCGAGGGGCACGACCGCGGCGAGCTTCCGCTTCTGGGGCGAGCGGACGATCGAGGGGGGGATCGAGAAGAAGAACCCCGCCTCGAGCCCGCGCCGGACGGTGGCCGGGCGGGCGTCGAAGGCGTGGAGCAGGACCCGGCGGGCGCCGCGCCCGGCCAGGGTCTCGATCGCGTGCCTGCCCGCGCTGCGGGAATGGACGTTGAGGGGCAGGTCGAGTTCCCGGGCGAGATCGACCTGGGCGAGGAACAGCTCCAGCTGGAGTTCCCGGTCCGCCGGTTCCCGGACCTTCCAGCGGTCGAGGCCGACCTCCCCGAGGGCGACCAGCTCGTCCCGGTGCTCCCGGGCGAGGGCGGCGATCTCGGCGAGGGCCCCGCGGTCGAGCACCGTCGGATAGAGCCCGATGGCCGGCGCGATCTCCCGGTGCTCCCGGGCGAGGGCGAGGATCCGGCGGGCATCGCCCGGGGTTTCTCCGACGGTCACGATCCGGGCGACGCCGGCCGCCCGGGCCCGGGCGAGGACCTCCGGCCGGTCCCCGTCGAAGGAGGGGTCGGCCAGGTGGGCGTGGGCGTCCACGAGGGGGACGCCGGGCGGGAGCGCGGGTTCCCTCATGCGGTTCCTCCCCGGCCGCGGCGAACCCCACATGCCCCTGGCGTAAGCCGCGGCGGGATTGCCTCCGGCCCTCCGGGGCGCGATGATGCCCCACCCGGGCGCCCGGATCACGGGGGCCGCCCCACCCGAGGAGAACGAGATGAGCGGGAAGCTGGCGATCCACGGCGGCGAGCCGGTGCGGAAGGAACCCTGGCCGGGCTGGCCGGTTCACGGAGGGGAAGAGGAACGGGCCCTGCTCGAGGTCCTTCGTTCCGGGACCTGGGGAGTGAACGGCTCCCGCGTCCCGGAGTTCGAACGGCGGTACGCGGAACTCCACGGGGCGAAGCACGGCGTCGCCTGCTGCAACGGGACGATCGCCCTGCAGATCGCCCTGGTCGCCGCGGGCGTGCAGCCCGGCGACGAGGTGATCACGAGCCCCTACACCTTCATGGCGACCGCCCTCGCCATCCTGACCGTGGGAGGGGTCCCGGTCTTCGCCGACGTCCGGCGGGGCACCCACAACCTCGACCCGGACGAGGTGGAACGGGCGATCACCCCCCGGACCCGGGCGATCCTCCCGGTCCACATCGGGGGGCGGCCGGCGGACATGGACCGCCTCCTGGCGATCGCCCGGGAGCACGGCCTGCTGGTCGTCGAGGACGCCGCCCAGGCCTGGCTCGCCTCGTGGAAGGGGACGCCGGTCGGCGCCCTGGGCCACGCGGGGATCTTCAGCTTCCAGTCGAGCAAGAACATCACCGCCGGGGAGGGGGGGATCGTCCTGACCAACGACGACGAGACCTGGCAGCGGGCCTGGTCCTACCACAACTGCGGGCGGACCCTCGGGGGCGAGTGGTACGTCCACGACCACCCGGGCCTCAACTACCGCCTGACCGAGTTCCAGGCGGCGATCCTGCTCGCCCAGCTCGACCGGCTGCCGGCGCAGCAGGAGACCCGGCGGCGGGCGATGGCGGTCCTGGACGAGGAACTGCCCGGGATCGAGGGGATCCTCGTGCCGGAGCGGGACGACAGGGTGACCGCCCACGGGGCCCACATCTACATGGTTCGCCTCGACCCGGAGGTGATCCCCGTCGACAAGATGACGTTCGTCCGGGCCCTCCAGGAGGAGGGAATCCCCGCCCATCCCGGCTACACGACGCCCCTCTACCAGCAGTCGTTCTGGGACTGGTTCGCCGCCCGGCCCACGGGGGGCGGCAGGACGTGGGGCGAGGTCTTCCCCCGGCCCTACCGGGAGTACCGCCTGCCGGTATGCGAGGAGCTGTGCCGGACGACGGTCTGGATCAAGCAGAACGTGCTCCTGGCCGGGCCGGAGGCGATGGGGGACGTGGTGGCCGCCTTCGACAAGGTGGCCCGGGCGGCCCGGGAGGGGCGGCTCTGAGGCCGGTCCGATGAGCGAACGCCTGCCCGGGATCGAGCCGGCGCGTCCGCCGGAGCCACGGAAGAGCGCCCTCGCGATGGTCGTCCGCCGGGGAACGGCGGGCCGCTGGGAGGTCCTGCTCGGCCTGCGCAGCCGGCGGTCCGGCTTCTTCCCCTCGAACTGGGCCTTCCCCGGGGGGCGCCTCGAGGAGGAGGACGGGGAGGGGGAGGCGGGGTACGCCCGGTGCGCCAGCCGGGAGCTGGCCGAGGAGACCGGCCTCGAGATCCCCCCGGAACGGCTCGCCCCCGTCGGGTTCAAGCGGACACCTTCGTTCCACCCGCGGCGCTACGACACCCTGTTCTTCCTGGCGGAACTGCCGGCAGGGCAGGCGCTGCCGGACACGCCGCCGATCCCGGAGGAGACCGAGGCGCTCCGGTTCTTCGACCCGCGGGCGATCCTCGCCGAGTGGCAGGCGGGCCGGGCCCTGCTTCCCCCGCCGTTGCCGCCGCTGCTCCGCGCGATGGAAGATCCCCGGGCGGACACGCTCGAGGGGCTCCTCGCGGTCCTCCGGGAGGCGAACGAGATCGCCGAGCGGGTGCACCGGATCGAGTTCGTGCCCGGGGCCTGGCTCCTGCCGGTCCGGTCCGAGACCCTGCCCCCCGCCACCCACACGAACTGCTGGCTCGCCGGGGGAAGGCGGTTCGTGATCGTGGACCCGGGGAGCCCGGACCGGGAGGAGAACGACCGCCTGCTGGCGGTGATCGAGCGGCGACGGCGGGAGGAAGGGGACGAGCCGGTGGCGGTCGTGCTCACCCACCACCACCGGGACCACGTGGACGGGGCCCCGGCCGTCGCCCGCGCCCTGGACCTGCCGATCCGCGCCCACCCGGCCACGGTGCCGCTCCTTCCGTTCGGGGACGATCCCCGGGTGCGGGGTGATCTCGTCGAAGGGCTGGTCCTCGACCTCGGGGGCGTCAGCCTCGAGGTGATCGAGACGCCGGGCCACGCGCCGGGCCACGTCGTTCTCCGCTGCCCGGAACGCCGCTACACCCTCGCCGGGGACCTCGTCTCCGGGTTCGGGTCGGTCTACGTCGGGCCCCGCCGGGGGGACATGGGGGCCTACATGGACTCCCTGCGCCGCCTGGCCGCCCGGGACCCCGGTCTCCTGCACCCGGGGCACGGCCCGCCCCTGCCGCCCCGCGCCCTGGCCGCCGCCCTGGCCCACCGGGAGGAGCGGGAAGCGAAGATCCTGGCCCTCCTCTCCGCGGGGCCCCGCACCCTCGGCGAGATCGCCGGCGCCGCCTGGGATGACCGGCCCCACGCCCCGGAGCGGCTGCGCCGGGACCAGGCCCTCTCCCACCTCCTCGACCTGGAGCGTCGCGGCCGGGTCCACCGGGCCGGCGAGGAGACGGAAGGCCCCTGGTTCCCGGGGCCGGGCGCCCCGCGGCCCCGCCCCGCGGGGGCCTGAGCCGGGCCCCGGCTTCCCCGCGCGGCAGGAAGGGTCAGGCGGCGGCTTCTTCCTTCCCGTCCGCGGGGTCCTCTTCCGGGGCAGAGAGCACCTGGCGGAGGAAGACCTCGTCCATCCGGGCGACCTCGGTCATCGCCTCCCGGATCGTGCCCCCGAACATCTTCGACATCAGCGCGATGTTCATCTTGGACAGCCAGACGGACCCGTCGTCCATCTCGTAGACCGCCCAGGAACAGGGCATGATGCCCGCCATCGCGGGGGTGTCGGAGATCACCTTCGAGGCGAGCCCCGCGTTGCAGACGAAGAAGACCTTCAGCCGGCGGATCCCCCGGGGCACCAGGTTCTTCCTGAGGAACGTCTCGTAGAAGTTCCAGGTCTCGATGGGAAAGCCCCAGCCCGGGTGGGCGGGGACGACCTCCTCGATCGCCGCGCAGGTTTCCTCGAAACCGCGCCGGCTCCGGTGGGGCACGACCATCAGCTTCCTCATCGCGAGGACGGTCCCGAGCACGGCGACGAACAGGCCCGCGACGAAGCCGATCAGGAGCAGCAGGAACGTCGTCATCGATTCCCTCCCCGGGGGCTCCCTCTCCCCCGGCCCGCCGGCCCCGGGTCACCCGACCCCGGTGGCCGGCTCGCGTCGTCAGGATGTCCGGATCATCGCTCCCGGGCCGCCCGCAGGCGCGCGAGCCGTCCCTCGCCCGCCAGGTTGCGCAGCAGCGGCTCGGCCGCCCAGGCGACGTACGGCTTCGACGTCTTCGGGGTCAGCTCGGGATGGGAAGAGTACGTCACGGTGATCACGTCCTCCAGCGTCGCTTCCCGCTCGATCAGCTGGGCGATCACCTCGACGGACCCGGCCGGGTTGAACTCGCCGAGGATCTCGCCCCCGAGCAGGCGCAGCGTCTCCGCGTGGAAGACCAGCTTGCACTCCACCGGGCGCGGGCCCGGCATGTTCTCGTAGCAGCTCGTCGACGTGTTCCGCGTGACCAGCACCGGGATCCCCTCCCGGTCCGCGTCCGCGGCGGAGAGGCCCGCCCCGCCGTAGGCGAGCCCCGCGAGCATCGTCACCGCCGCGTTCACCACCCCCGGGTACGGGGCGGCGATCCCGGCCAGGTTGAGGCCCAGCCGCCGGGCCATCTGGCCGGCGTTGGAGCCGAGCTTGCCGGGCACCGGCCGCCCGGTGATCCGGGAACGGGTCTCGATGCAGTCCCCGATCGCCCAGATGTCCGGCACGCCGGTCCGGAAGTACTCGTCGACCACGATCCCGTTCCGGGTCGTCCGGAGGCCGAAGGCGGGGGCGTAGTCGACGAGGGGGCGGACCCCCACCGCCGGCAGCACCACGTCGGCGGGGATCCGGTCCCCCCCGTCGATCTCCACCTCGCAACCCCCCGCCGCCGGGTGGATGCAGGTGGCGCGTCGTCCCGGCCGCAGGTCGATGCCGAGCCCCCGCAGGTGGGACTCGATCTTCTCCGCCATCTGCTCGTCGATCCGGCCGCCCATCACGTGGTCCGCCAGCTCGACGACGGTGACCTGGCGGCCCAGGTTCCGCAGGGCGACCGCGAACTCGAGGCCGATGTACCCGCCGCCGAGGACGACCGCCCGCCGGGCGTCCCGGAGGCGGGCGATCGTCGCCCGCAGGTCCTCGGTCCGGCGCACCTTGAGCACGCGGTCCGAGTCGATCCCGGGCATTTCCGGCAGGACCTGGTCCGTCCCGGTGGCGAACACCAGCCGGTCGTACCCGATCCGCCGGCCCGAGGCGGTCTCGACCACCTTCGCTTCCGGGTCTCCCCCGACCACCGGGTCGACCAGGATCGGCGTCCCGAAGCGGGTGACCAGCTCCTCGGCGATCAGGCCGCGCTCCCACTCGATCTTCCCCTCGACGATGTAGGGGGTTCCGCAGTGGTTGACGATCCGGTCCTCGTCCCGGATGACGAGGGTCCGGATCCCGGGCTGCAGCAGGTGGAGGTACTTGTTGAGAATCCGCGTGGCGGGGCCCCCGCCCACGAGGATCACGTCGTAGCGGTCCCGGATCTCCATCGGGGTCGTCCCTCCCGGGTGGTCAGGACTGGGATGCACCGGCCCCGCCTCCGGTAACAGGAGCGGGACTCTTCCCCCCCCCGGAACCGCGGCCCCGGCCCGCGCTGCCCCGGACATGGAGGCTCCGGCCGCATGGGCGAACGGGCCCGCTGCCCGGTCTGCCTTCCGTCAGTCCCCACCCCCGAGAACGACGGGCGGAGGCGACTCGTCCACGAGGACCTCCCGGTGGCCGCCCCGGCGTCCCGCCCGCCATTCCAGGGTCCAGGTGCCACGCGGAAACGAGCCGAGCAGCACCTCGCCGGGAACGCCGGTGGGTCGGCCGTCGAGCAGGCCGGTGGAACGGAGCAGGCCGAAGAGGTCATTTCCCTCGCCGTCGAGCAACCGCAGGGAGAAGTCTTCGGGGTCGGCCTCCTCCGCCAGGGCCGGGGCGAGCGACACGCGCAACCAGCCGCCCGGGGGGACCATGATCGGCAGGCCATCTTCCGGCACCGTGTCCCGCTCCGGATCCACCCAGTCCGTCCGTGCCATCCCGTATCCCCGGATCATCGCCCAGACCCGGAACGGGCCGGGGGGGATCGAGAGGGTCCGGTCTCCCCCGGTCGGCACGAAGCTGATGGTGCGGTACCCCGTGGACGACTCGACGACGATGGCCGCCGGCGATTCCGGCATGCCGCCTTTCGCGGTACGGACGCGGACGTGCAGGAGAAATCCCCGCCGGCGCAGCGGGACCACGAGGGGGGAGGCGGGCACCTCCTCGCACTCCCGCCGGAAGTCGTCGTAGCGGGAGGACGCCTCGGCCGACAGCTCGAACGGTCCCCGGGCCGGTACGCACAGGCACCACTCCCCCTCGCCGTCGGTTCTGCTGGTCGCTCCCGGCGCCAGGTCCCAGGAGACCCACTCGCGACCGCCACCGGGGAGCTCGACGAACCAGTTTCCCCGCGATCCCCCCTTCCCCGTGGTCCACGCGACGAGCGCGTCGGGGATCCCCTGGCCATCCTCTTCGTCCACGACCCGGCCGCAGACCTCCTCCGCGGGAAGCTCCACCCGGACATCCCGGAGCCCGTCCTCCGGCACACGGAGGGGCAGGTGGTAGCGGCACGAGTCGCCTTCGACCGTCAGGGTCCAGGTGCCCGGTGACGAAAGCTCCAGGTGGAAGAGTCCGTCCTCGTCCGTCCAGGTCGAGGCGACACCGCGCCCACCACCGGTGATGGTCGCGACGAGGCGCGTCGCCGCGACGGGGGCGCCCCGGCGGGAAACCGAGCCGGAGATGCCCGCTCCGGGATGGAGGACGACTTCCCGCCGGCTCCCGTCCACCACCGCCAGGGTCCGTTCGGCGATTCCCACCGTCGGGTCGGCCGCGTCCCGCACCGCGCGAACCGTCCGCGTCCCGGGAGGCACGTGCTCCAGGACGGTCACGCCATCCGGGCCCGTCTCTCCGCGAACCAGGTCCGCGAGACCGGCCACCACGACCAGGGCTCCCTCGACCGGCCGCCCCGCCGCGTCCTCGACCCGGCACGCGATCTCGCCCCCCACGAGGAGCCGGATCTCGAGCTCCCCATCCCCGGTCGACCCCGTTCCGGGCGTCTCCGGCGGCAGCCGCACGACCCGCGGCGCCAACCCGTGCGCGGTGACCAGCAGGTCCACGGAGGAACGCGGGACGCCGGTGAGAACGAAGTGCCCGTCGCCGTCGGATTCCGCCTCGCAAGCCTGTTCCCGCGCATCCCGCACCGCGACCCGGACCGTGGCACCGGCGACCGGCATGTCGTCGGGCCCGAGAACGATGCCTTCCACGCGGCGCCCGCGGCCCGCCACCAGGCGGCCCAGGTCACGGACCTCGCCCGCCGCGAGCGGAACCCGGGGCAGGACCACCGGCAGGAAGCCCCGGGCGAGGATCTTCAACGTGCCCCGGCCGGGGGCCAGGCCGTGGACTTCCAGCGGGCCGTCCCCCTTCCGGCCTGCCCGGACCGCCTGGCGCAGGCCCCCGCCGTCGGGGTCGTAGACCAGCACCCGCGCTTCCGGGAACGGCATGCCGTCCGGGTCCACGAGATCGAACCTCAGGCCCGCACCCGGCCCGAGCCGCAGCCGCAACCCGCTGCGGGGCGCGCGAACCCCCCGCAGGAAGGCCGGTGGCCTCCCCGCCAACCGGGCCTCAAGGATCCAGGGGCCCGCGCCGGGAACCACCAGCCGGAAATCCCCCCGCGGATCGGTCTTCGCCGTCGAGCGCCAGCGGGAGCCGCTGGCGGCGGAAGCCGCCCTGACCATCGCCCCCGGCGCCGGGCCGTCGTCCGTCTCGACCCGTCCCGTCAGCACGAGACCGCGCCGCAGCCGCAGTTCGGGCACCACGACCGTCCCGGTGGTGGCAACCCTGCCCTCCACCCCGCCGGGGAGGTAGTATCCGCCGGGGGAATCCGCATCGATGTCATACGCCCCGGGGGGAAGGGGGCCGATCGTCCAACGCCCGTCGGCATCGGCCGGCGAACAGGTCCTTCCGCCTGCCAGCAGCTCGCGCGCGACCGTGCCCCGGGGGTGAACACACACCCGGACAGTCACCCCGTCCGCCCCCTCTTCCCGCGGCAGCACGACCCGGCCGGCCAGGAACCCGCGCGAACAGGGGAGGTGCAGGGCCTGTTCGCCGGGTGACAGGGTCACCACCGTCCGGGAGGGGGCGCATTCCGGCAACCACGCGTCGATCGCGAGGGGTACTCCGGCCGGCAGGGGATCGTGCAGCAGGTCCCCGACCCGGGCCTCGACGGTCTCTCCACCCGCGACCACCCGGCCCCCTTCGTCCAGGTACCGGGTGCCGTTCCGGTCCGCGGCCCGGATGCGCAGCCGAACGGTGCCCCGGGCCCGAGCCTC
>CAZOTT010000063.1:0-16882 GCA_964582785.1 uncultured Acidobacteriota bacterium
CCTTCCTAGTGGCCGGCGCCGGGCCCGTGATCGACCTCTTCCTCCGGTGGGGGAAGTTCACGGCGGAGAACGCGGCCCTGACCGCCCGGCTGCTGGCGATCCTCGCCCTCGGGTCCCCCTTCTACCTCGCGGGACAGCTGCTCGCCCAGGTGTTCATCTCCACCGGCGACACGAAGACACCGGTCAAGGTGGGCTTCTGGCGCATCGGTTTCAAGGCGCTGGTTTCCGCCGCCCTCCTGCCGGTGCTCCTCGTCCAGGGACTCGCGATCGCCACGACCCTTTCCTCGTGGTTCCGGACCGGCCTGCTCTGGCGCCGCCTCGGCCGGGACGTGCGCCCGGAGGCGCGGGCGTTCGCCGGCCGGGTGGCGCGCCTGGTCGCCGCCGCCGCGGCGGGAGGGCTCGCGGCGTGGATCTTCTTCCGGTGGGCGCCCCCCTTCGGCGAGGGAGTCGTCGCCCGGGCGTTGCGCCTCGTCGCGGGTTCCGGGATCACGATGGTTGTGCACACTGTCCTCGCGGTCGCCACCGGCGCCGCTCCCCTCGGCGACCTCGTCTCCCGCCTCCGCCGCCGCTGATCGCTTCAGGCCGAACTACCGCGCTCCGGGGCACCGCGCGGCGGAGTAGGCGCGCCACGGGGGGCGCGACGGCAGTCTCACGGGCGGCGCGGCGATACGGGCGCGGGAGGCGCGCCCGGGGCGGCGTTCCCGGGGTCCTTGTCCCGCTTCCGGGACCGACGTATCACCGCGATGTCGAAGGCAGGGAGCAGGCCTGCTTCCCGCGAAACAGGGAGGGCGCCCGCGGCCGGGGCGCCGACGACATGAAGGGCGGGGAGGTCCCCGTAATGAAGGGCGGGGAGGTCCCCGTAGAGGAGGCAAGCGAAATGAAGACTTCGAGGGAGGTCTCGTTGCGTTTCCTGCCGGTGTTCCTGGCTGCGCTGTTGACGGTGTCGGCCGTCATGGCGGGCCCCGTGTCAGCACCAGAGGTCCCGGCAGATCTTGAGGGGGTGATCCTGGACTCGGTTCCGGTGGAGTGGGGGAATCTCGTCACGCCAGTCCCCACGGAGGTACCCGATCTGTACGTGGTGATCGCCCAGCCGTACATGGCCCTGGATCCTCGGGCGGAGTCGTTCCGCGCCCGGTGGGAAAATCGGGACGTGGACCCGACCAACCCGGCGATGGTGGCGGAAATGCTGCGGGATCCGGATTTGCAAGGGGGTACGGTTCTGCTCGTGTCTCTTTGGAGCGTTGCCGCCGGCAGGACCCGACTGCTAGGATGTGTCGACGTTCGGATCGTTGGTGGCAGGCACGTTCCTGGTGATCCATGGACGACGATTCCGTCAGCGTTCGATCGCGCGATTGCGGACTGGCGGGCAGCGCTCCGTCGGCGGATCCGTGCCGGCCGTCGGCTGCGGGACCAGGCGCTGGCGGGCCAGATCGCATGGTACGGGACCCTGGCGCAGGATCGTTCCGTCCTCCAGCTGTGGCTGGATCAGCTGATGGGGCCGGGGGAGGACTGCAGCAAGAGCGTCAGTTCCATGGCCGGGTGCGAAAGCTGCTGCGACGGCGAGTACTTCTTGAAAAGAACAGCGTGCCGCGGTGCCGGGGCGCTCACCGCGCTCGGGGTGTGGTTCATCTCGGCCGCGTGCGGGCCGGGCCAGCCGGTCTGCGCGACCGTGGCCGGTACCTTTGCGGTATCGACGGTCATGGGGGAGTGCCTGAGGAGCGTGGATCAACAGACGAGGCAGTGCACGACGGCGTGCGGCAAGTCCTTGGAGACCAAGGACCTCTTCTAACGATGGTTCCGGGGACGGACGGGGAGACGGGCGGTTCGGGTGACCGGGAGGTTACCGCCTGCTCGGTCTCCCCTCCGCCCCGGGTTGGGGACAACCGGTATTGCCGGGTCAACCTGGATCCGAGCGTACCCTGAAGGCGAAAAGGGAGGAAGGCATGGCCGGCTTGCGTGCAACCGGAGACCTTGACAGGTTGCTGTTCGTGCGCAGACACATGGCGTACGTCATGCCGTTGTCCGGGTGGGGCCTGATCCTGACGATCGAGCTATCGGAAGCCCTCCGGCTGCGCGACTACCTGGTCGGAGTCGACTTCCTGCTGTGGTTCGGGGTGTTCCACCTCGCGCTGCGTCCGCTCGTCCGGGCGAGCCTGGAATCGACCGCCAGGTGGCAGGGGTGCCACCCGGGGGAACTGGAGTTCGGGACCGGTTTGCGGCGGCTGGTCGGCCTGACGCAGAACGAGCCCTGGTGGGTCACCTGGTCGATCCTCGCGTGCTGGACGTGCCTGCCGGTGGCGGCGGCCCTGACAGTGGCCGGGCTGATGATCCCGCCGGGTTTCTTCGGGGGTGACATCCGGGGGCCACTGGGAGTGATGTCCGCGATCCGGGCAGGGGGTGTCGCCCTGGCGTTCCTCCTTGCGCCCCTCGTGCGCTGGTTGGCGGGGACAGGGATGGTGGACGAGGCGGCGCACACCGGTAGAGGCGAAGGCCTGGTCGACTGAGAGGAAGGGCGGCGGGGGAGCGGGGCGGTCCGCGTGCGCTCCCTCCGCCCGCCGGGGCGCAGGCTCCGCCCCTGTTCCGCGCCGCTGAGAGTGAAACGAGGGTGGGAGACGCCCTTCTTGATCTTCTTTCAGGGTTTTGATACCGTCCAGCCGTCATGGTGCCCCGGTGGGCGGCATGGCCGCGCCTTCCGGGGGAGGAGGGCTGGACAGTGGGTGAGACATCTGCCCTGGGGGCGTTGCTCCGGCGCCGAAGGGAGAGTCTCGGCCTCAGCACGTACAAGGTCTGTGCAAGGCTGGACCGCCTCGGCATTCGCCTTTCCCCCAGTCAGCTCCGTCGCATCGAGGACGGGGCGATGCCACGGGGGGACCAGCTGGCCGGGCTGTGCCGGATCTTCGATCTCGCGCCACAGTATGTGCACGACCTGATCCTCGTCTCCGGGGACCGGGCGGTCCGGATTTCCGACAAGGAGAAGTCGATCGAGGAATTGCTGCGGGATGGCGTCGCGTTGGCGAGGCGCGGACGCGACGGTCGAGCGCGGGCGCGGTTCGCGGCGGCTCTCGGCAAGGCGCTGGCGGCTGGTGACGACGCCATGGCGTCCCGTGCTCGGGTTCGGCTTGCCTGGATGGACATCCGGCAGGGGCACTGGGCGGCCGTGATTTTCCGCTGCGCCGAGGTTCTGAACGACGAGGCGGCGGACGAGCGGGACAGGGACGTGGCACGGTGCTTCCTGCTTCGCGCCCTTTCCCGTGGAGCGTGGCGTGAGATCGCCGAGCGGTACCTGCCGGTGGTGGAGGTGGTCGCGAACGACCGAAAGAAGGATCCCATGCTGCGCGGCACGGCCTGGTCGGCATTGGCGCGGTACCACCGGTTGCAGGGGGACGTCGAAGGAACGATCGACGCCGCCCGGCGCGCGGCGCGGCTGTATGCCCGGTCGGAGGCACGTTCCGAGAGGGTCCGCACGATACATGAAATCGCGGACGTGCTGCACGCCGCGGGACGCGGCGGAGAAGCGTTGCGGGAACTGCGGGTCCTCGAGCGGGAAACCCGCATGGCTGCCTTCCGTGGAGGGCGGCTGGGGCTGCTGTGGCGCCTGGGACGGGCCCTCGTCTCGGTTGGCCGGGAGGAAGCGGCGATCCCCTTCCTCGAGGAGGCGGACGAGTTGGCGGAAGATCTCCAGGAGGAAGGAACTCGCTTCCGTGCCCGCTACTGGTTGGCCAGGGCGCTGCGCGCGGCGGGCCATGTCGGGAGGGCCAGGAAACTGGAAGGGTGGCTCATCGAGGAGGTCCACCGACAGGATGACCAGTGGCCCGAGGTTCAGACTGTTCTCCAGCGGTCCCGGGCGGGAAGCCGCCGGGAGCCTGCCACTGGAGTGGACTCCGGGGGAGAGAAACCTGGACCTGCGGGGCGGAGAACCGGGCGTCTGGCGAAGGGAGGTGCGGTATGAGGCGGATCCACTGGGTGCCGATCGTGGTGGGAGTCCTGGTGCTTCCCCCCGCCGGGCCCCGGGCGGAGGTGTCCGTGGATCAGCCGGCGAGCACTGCCCCCCGCTGGTTGTCCCTCGCCCTCCAGGGGGGAGGGGACGATGCCTGTCCTTCCCCATGGTCCGTCGTCCGGGACGGTGTCCCGGGAGACTGGGTTCTGAACCCCGACGGTGACCTGCGGGGAGATGGCCATCCGGCCGCGGCGTTCCCACCGGGAACGTTTCATCCGGTGGTGGCGTGGTCGACCGTGATCGAAGGAAACGGCCGGGACGTGGTGCTGTCCGAGTGGACGGGAACCGGGTGGTCCGTCCCGGAGAGCGTGGCGGATGGTCCTGCGGAGCAGCGGGGCCCGGACGTCGCGGTCCTCCCGGACGGAGGCCTCGTCGCGACCTGGT
Organism: uncultured Acidobacteriota bacterium; assembly: GCA_964582785.1. Lineage (GTDB taxonomy): Bacteria > Acidobacteriota > Polarisedimenticolia > J045 > J045 > JAMOQA01. Next base: position 4,382 of record CAZOTT010000063.1, read on the forward strand.
GGGAAGAGGATGGCAACACCGGCCAGGTCTGGGTGCGTCAGCGGGCGCCGGACGGATCCTGGACGCAGCCCGAGGCCGTTTCTCCCGCGAGTGAGGACTGCCGCTGGCCGGCCGTGACGGTCGTGGACGGAGTCGTGCTCGTCGGCTGGTTCAGGGAAATGGGTGACGGGACACGGGAGGTGGTCGTGGCGCGCGAGGACGCCGGGTGGGCTACCGAGGTCATCGGGCAGACGACCTATTCCGGGCCCGACGGCGGGGGAAACGCATTCCTGGAGCTTCACGCGGTCGGATCGCGGGCCTGGTCCGACTGGCGTCTGGCCGCCGACCGGATCGGGACCTCGCGACGGGATCCGGCCAGCGGGTCGTGGAGCGAGGTGGACGAGATCCCGTGCGAGAACAGCCCGGACGGTCGCCGCAGGGCCCGCTGGGATGCGAAGACACGCGCACTCGGGTGGTGAGTCTTTCCGGCGCAACCGACCCTCGCGGCGCCCGGTCCCCAGCGGGAGAGCCGCAGCGTCATCTCCGGCAACGATTGCGTGATCGGGCGACGGCCGACGGCTGTCGCGCCGACCATCTTCGCACTCCGGGTCGACGTCGCCGCTTCCGGTGATGGGCGTCGTTGCCCCTTGTGCCCGGGCTTCCACCCGGCCGTGCGGGTCCCCCGTGTCGCAAGGGTTCGGTCCGGGACGGCGCTTCCGGTGTCGGTTCCGTGGGCCCCACGGCGAGCGCGACCCCCGCCGGTGGAGCGCACCAGGGCAGGTCGTCCCGGTGGGGGGCAGGCCTGTCTTCCACGGGGAATGCCGTCGACGGTGGTCGTCCCGGGGGTGGGGTGCGGGTGTTGACGGCCGGGAAGAGGGGTGAGGAGAATCGGCTGGTGGTGGGGGAGGTGGCGGCGGGGGTCGTCCCGCGCGGAGCTCGGCCTGCGGTCGACCGCCGCCTGGCAGGGTCGGCGGGTGGAGGACCTGTCGCCGGGGTGCGGGGTCCGGGGGTTCTTCGGGCTGACGGCGGCGGAGCCCTGGTGGGTGACGTGGTCGATCCTGGCCTGCTGGTCGTGGTTGCCGGCGTGGGGGATCGTGCTGGCCCTTGCTGGCCTGGCGGGGGTGGAGACGATACCTCTCGGGCAGTCCCTGGGCGTGCTGAGGGCGTTCGCCCTGGCGCCGGTGGTGCCGTGGGTGACGGGCGAGAATCCGGAGTCGGCGCCTTTCGGGGGGAAAGAAGGCCTGGTCGACTGAGAGGAAGGGCGGCGGGGGAGCGGGGCGGTCCGCGTGCGCTCCCTCCGCCCGCGGACGTTCCCCGCCGGGTCGTTCCCGGGGTGCAACGCCGGCCGCCTTCGCGGGCGGCGTTTTCCTTTCGCGGAGGGGCCCGCGGGCGTATTCATGGAGGCGCACGACGGATCTCCGCGAACAGCGGAACGACGAGCGAGGGGATCGCCCGGGCGGCTTCCGGGTTCCACGGGCCCGGTCCCGGCCGGGCGTGCCGGCGGCGGGTTCCGCCGGCGCGCCGGGAGGAGGAAGACCGGCGATCCCGGCCGTCCCGGGTCCCGCCGGACCATTCACCGGGGGGCGCATTCCGGCGGGACCCGGGCGGTCACTTTCCCTTCCGCGTCCCGCGGCGCCCCGCCTTCCCTTGCCGCGGACCCATTCCCTCCCGGCGGCGCGACCTGTCTCCGGGTTCGCAAGGGGCACCCCCCGCCTTCCCTCGCCGCGGTTTCCTTCCGTCCCGGCCGCCGCCGGCCGGGGGCAGCTCCCGGGTGACCCCGGGGCTCCCGGTCTCCATCCCCCCCGCGGTCCCGGGGAAGCGTTTCCCCGGCTTGCCCGGGCGGGGGCCGATCGGCGAAGATCGTGCGCGGGGTGGAGAAACCGCCGGGCCCCGGCACGGCGAGGAGGCACGATGCGGGACGAGGGCGACCACCGGGAGCCGGTAACGGTCTGGGAGGGCCAGGGAGAGGTGGAGGCCCAGACGATCCGGGCGTTCCTCGAGGGTCAGGGGATCCCCGCCGCGATCCGGGGGGAGGCCCTGCGGACGGTCTACGGGCTGACGATGGACGGGCTGGGAAAGGTCGAGATCCAGGTGCCCGCGGAGTTCGTCGCCGAGGCCCGGGACCTGCTCCGGCGGATGGAGGCGGGGGAGTTCACCCTCGCGGACGACGAGGATCCCGACCTCGGGTGATGGGCCGCCTCGACGAGGAGGATCTCCTCCGCCGGGCGGCGGCGCTCGCCGCCCCGGGGCTTCCCGCCGGCTGGGTCGGTCCCGGTGACGACGCGGCCCTCGTGCCCCGGGGAGACGGCTGGCTGGTGGTTTCCACCGACCTTTCCGTGGAAGGTGTCCACTTCCGGCGCACCTGGGCGCCCGCCGCCGTTCTCGGGGGCCGGGCCGTGCGGGTGGCGGTTTCCGACCTGGCCGCGATGGGGGCCGATCCTGTCGGCATTTTCGTCTCGGCGGCGCTGCCGGCGGGGCTCGGGAACGGCCCGGCGGAGGAGCTGCTCGAGGGGATCGCGGGCGCGGCGCGGGACCTGGGCGTTCCGCTGCTCGGCGGCGACCTCGCGGGGTCCCCGGGAGGAATCGTTCTCGACGTGACCGCGCTCGGCGAGGCGGACCGCGGGCGGGTCCGGCTGCGTTCCGGGGGGCGGCCCGGAGACCTCCTCGCGGTGACCGGTCCCCTCGGCCTGGCCCGGGCGGGGCTGGCGATGCTGGACGGTCCCGGGCCCGCCCGGGAGGGCGCCCCGGTCCGCGGTCTCCTCGTGCCGGAACCGCGCCTGGCCGAGGGGCGGTGGCTGGCGGGCCGGGGGGAGGTCCACGCGATGATGGATCTCTCGGACGGTCTCGCCGCCGACGCGCCGCGGCTGGCCCGGGCCTCGGGGTGCGGCCTCGTCCTCGAACTCGACCGGGTCCCCCGGCACCCGGACGCCGACGAGGTCGCCGCGGCGACCGGGGAGGACCCGGCGGTGTTCGCGGCGGCCGGGGGGGAGGACTACGAGCTCCTGGTCGCCGTGGAAGAGGGGGCCTTCCCGGCGCTGGCCGCGGCGTTCGAGGAGAGATTCGGCCGTCCCCTCGTCCCGCTGGGGCGGCTGCTCCCCGACTCCTCGCGGCGGGCGGCCACCCGGGCGGGCCGGCCGGTTTCCTTCCCGGACCCCGGCTACGCTCACTTCCGTCGCCCCTGACGGCGGACCGGACGCTGCCGCCCGGAAGCGGAGGGGGGTAGACTCGTCGCCCGGAACGCCCGGCTGGGAGGACGTGATGCTCAACCTCAAGTGGATCCTGGAGAACCTGGACGGGGTGCGGGCGGGGCTCGCCGCCCGGGGGGCCGAGGTCAACCTGGATCGCCTCGTCGCCCTGGACGAACGGCGGCGGAAGACGATCGCCGAGGTGGAGGCGCTCAAGGCGGAGCGGAACGAGTCCTCCCGGAAGATCGGCCGGATGCTCCGGGCGGGGGAGGACGCCACCCCCCTCCGGGAGCGGGTGCGGCAGGTCGGGGAACGGATCAGGGTCCTCGACGAGGAGGTGCGGGCGATCGAGGGAGAGATCCGGGACCTGCTGCTGACGATCCCGAACCTTCCCCACGAGAGCTGCCCGGTCGGCCCGGACGATTCCGCGAACCGGGTGGAGCGCACCTGGGGCGAGCCGCGCAGCTTCGACTTCGAGATCCGGGACCACGTGGACATCGGGGAGATCAGCGGGGTCCTGGACTTCGAGCGGGCGGCGAAGGTGACCGGCGCCCGGTTCGTCGTCCTCACCGGCCTGGGGGCCCGGCTCGAGCGGGCGCTGATCCAGTTCATGCTCGACCTGCACACCGAGGTGCACGGGTACCGGGAGGTGCTGCCCCCGTTCCTCGTGAACCGCCGGAGCCTGGTCGGGACCGGTCAGCTGCCCAAGTTCGAGGAGGACCTCTTCCGGGTCGATCCGCCCGGGGACTGGTACCTCGTCCCCACCGCGGAGGTACCGGTGACGAACCTGCACGCCCGGGAAATCCTGCGGGAGGAGGACCTGCCCCTCCGGTACTGCGCCTACACGCCCTGCTTCCGCTCCGAGGCGGGTTCCTACGGCCGGGACGTCCGCGGGATGATCCGGCAGCACCAGTTCGACAAGGTCGAGCTGGTGGCCTTCGCCCGGCCGGAGGAAAGCTGGGACGTGCTCGAGCGGCTGACGGGGCACGCCGAGGAGGTGCTGCGGCGCCTCGAGCTGCCCTACCGGGTCGTCACCCTGGCCACCGGCGACCTGGGCTTCTCCGCGGCGAAGACCCTGGACCTCGAGGTCTGGCTTCCCAGTCAGGAGACGTACCGGGAGATCAGTTCCTGCTCGAACTTCACCGACTTCCAGGCCCGGCGGGCGAACATCCGCTACCGGCCCGCTGGTGGCGGGAAGCCGCGGTACGTGCACACGCTGAACGGCTCCGGCCTCGCCGTGGGCCGCACGCTGGTCGCGATCCTCGAGAACTACCAGCGGGAAGACGGCACCTTCGACGTGCCCGCCGCCCTCCGCCCCTACCTGGAATCCCGTCTCTGAACCCGTCCGCCGGCGCGGGCGACCGGCAGCAGGACGACGAGGAAGGAGGCCGCGAGGGCGATCGCCGCCGGGGGCACCCCGGCCGCGATCCCGGGCACGCCGGCGCGCCAGGGGCTCTTCCGCAGCGCCTCGAGGGCGAGGGCGAGGAGGATCCCGGTGCCCGCCGCGGCGGCCGCCCAGCGGGGGGTGACCTCCTCCCGGTGGAGGCCGACGGCGAGGAGCGGGGCGAGGCCCGCCGCGAACAGGCCGAAGGCGAACGTCCCCAGGAGGGCGACCAGGTCCCGGTGGAGCCAGGCGAGGAGCCAGGCGCCCCCGCCCAGGGCGAACGTCGCCCACCGTCCCCACGCGAGCTCGTCCGCCACCGGCCGGCCCAGGGCACGGGGGAGGTCCCGCACGAGCGCCGCCGCCCCCACGTTGAGGAACGAGTCCGCCGTCGACATGATCGCCGCCAGGGCGCCCGCCACCGCCAGTCCCGCGAGCCACGGCGGCGCGCCGTGGCAGAGCCAGGCGATCATGGCGTCGTCGCAGCGGGCGGGGGGCGCCATCGCGGCCCGGGCGACCAGGGCCGGCACCGCGAAGCCGACACCGACCCAGACGAGGAGCACGAGGGACTGGCTCGCCCCGAGCACCAGGGGAAACCGCCGCAGGTGGCGCGGGTCGCGCAGCATGAAGAACTTGTGAACCATGTGGGGCTGCCCCAGGACGCCGGCGGAGAAGAGGAAGAAGAACCCCGCGGCGGCGGCCGGGCCGAGGCGGCCGAGGGGGTGGAGGAACGCGGGTCCGAACCGCCCGTCCGCGAGGATGGACCGGACGATCCCGCCCGGCCCCCCCGCCCCCGCGACGGCCCACCCGGCGACCAGGACCCCCGTCACGACCATGATCACGCCCTGGACCAGGTCGGTCCAGACCCCGGCGAGCATTCCTCCCAGCGTGCCGTAGGCGAGGACCGCCAGCAGGCCCAGCGCCATGCAGAACGGGAGCCCCGCGTTTCCCGGCAGGTCCCCCGTGCCGAGCAGCGCCTCCCCGAGGAGGCCGAGGACGAGCACCTGGGTGGCGAGGTAGCCGATCGACCCCAGGACGACCGCGAGGATCGAGAGCAGGGTGGTGGGACGGTGCCGCCAGCGCCGGGCGACCACGTCGGGGATCGTGTAGATCCCCCCTCCCCCCGCCATCTCCCGCAGGGGCCCTCCGAGGACCCGGGTCAGCAGCCACGGGGTGATTCCCACCGGCAGCACGATCCAGAGGGACGCGGCCCCGAGCCGCCAGGTCAGGCCGGGCCCGCCGAGAAAGACGAAGCCGCTGAACGCCGCGCTCATCGTGGCGAGGGCGGTCGCGAGCAGGCCGGCCCGCTGGCCGGCGATGAACCAGTCCCGGGCGTCCTCGGTGCGGAACACCGCGAGGATCCCGACCCCGAGCACGACGAGCAGGGAGGCGCCCGCGATCGCCAGGACGACCGGGGTGCCGAGGCAGTTCACCGCGGGTCCTCGCCCGGGGAGCCCGCCGCGCCGCCGATCGCCAGGGGAACCACCCACAGCAGCAGGATGGCGGCGAGGAGGGCCGCGGGAGAACGGAGGAGGAGCAGGGCGGCGACGCCGGCCAGGAGGGCGCCCGCCATCAGGCCCCGCACCAGGCCGTCCCGGCGGTTCCAGCGGGAGCGCGGGACGACCAGCGGGAGGACCGCGGCGAGCAGGAGGGCGAGCCCACCCCCGCGGCCCGGGCCGAGGAAGAGGACGAGCAGGAGGGCGAGGCCGGCGGCCACCAGGGGGCCGGCGGCCCGGTGCCGGGACGCGGCCGGTGCGTCGGGCACGGGACCGTTCCTCCACGAGCGGGGCCGTTCCCCGGGACGGCGAACGGTGTTGCGCGGATGGGAAACCGGATTCTAGGCCCCCCGGCCGCCCCGGGGGAAGCCCCCCCGGCGCCCGGGGGGCCGGACGACGACGTGCTCGGCGTCCGCCACCGCCAGGGCCTGCCCGTGGACCAGGGCGCCCGCCACCTTCCGGCGGGCCTCCCAGAGCAGGCGCTGGAGGGTGCCCCGGGAGATCCCCATCAGGTCCGCCGCCGCCTGCTGGTCCTTCCCCTCGAGGTCGACGAGGCGCATCGCCTCGAGCTCGTCGAGGAGGAGCTCGACGACGGCGAGGTCCCGGAGCGGGACCCCGCCCGGCTTGTAGAACCGGTAACCGGGCGCCCGCCGGCAGAAACGAACCTTCTTCATGCGGCCCACGGGGTCCTCCCGCACCTTTTCGGAGGTGCGCCGGGAACGGGGGCCGGGTTTCCGCGGAAACGCCGGGCGGGAAAGGCTCTTTCGCCGCCGGCCACCGCCCCGGCCGCCGTGCCCGGAAGTCCCTGCGGGGTCGCCGGTTTCGAGGACGACCCCCGTTCCCGGCGCACCTCCGGCGGACCCGGGGAACACGGTAGGGAGGGAGGAGCCCCCCGGTCAAGGAGGCGGGCGGGTACCGGCGGGGCCGGGACGTGCCCGTGCCGGGAGGAAGGACCACCCCGTGCGAGGAGGGGGGCGGGGGGCGGTGCGCTCGACAGGTGGCGCCGCCGAGGGGCAGAAGCTCCCCGGTCGAGGGTGCGGGCGGGGTCGCGCGGGTTCCTGGTGCGAAGGGGTCGCACTTGACTTTTGGTGTGCATATGCACATTATACGTTCCGGAGGGCCCGGAAGCCCTCCGGCGCGGGGCGGAAGGCCCCGCAGGAGGTGTGACGATGTGGTGGGGTCGTGGATTCGGTTTCGGTCGTGGTGCCGGTTACGGCCGCGGGTTCGGCCGGGGCTGGGGCCGCGGGTGGGGTCCCGGGAATCCGTACCCGACCTGCCGGGCCTACCCCTGGCTGCCCCGGGGGTGGTGGTGGACCGGTGCATACGCCAGCGACGCCCGCCTGGGCGCCGTCCCCCTCCCGCCGGAGGGGTGGACCGCTCCCGCCGGCTGGGGACCCGCACCCTGGTGGGGCTCCCCGGCCGCCGCGCCGCGTGTCGCGCCGGTCCGGCAGGCCGGCGAGACCGCCGGTCCGGAGCCGGGAGGAAACGGGGAGGACACGCCATGAAGATCGCCGTCGCCACCGAGCGTGGCGGGCTGGACGACGCGGTCAGCCCGAACTTCGGGCGGGCCCCCTCGATCACCTTCGTCGACGTGGACGACGCCACGGGGGAGATCGTCTCCCACGAGGTCCTCCCGAATCCCTTCGCCGGGGCTTCCTCCGGGGCGGGTACCAGGGTCTCCCAGCTCGTCGCGGAGAAGGGAGCCACCGTCGTCCTGGCCGGGGCCTTCGGGCCGAAGGCCGCCCGGGTCCTCGAGGCGACCGGGGTCCGTGCGGTTCCGGCGTCCGGTTCCGTGCGGGAGGCGGTCCGGGCGGTGGTCTCCGGCGCCCCTCCCGCCGGTGATGTGCCCGGGCCCGGTGCGTCTCCCGGGACCGGCGCGGGTCCCGGGTGGGGACCCCCGGGCGGCGCGCAGCTTCCCCCGGGTGCGGGGCCGGGGGCGGTCCCCGGGCCGGGGTTCGGCGCGGGTTTCGGGCCGGGCATGGGCCCTGGCGGCGGCTGGGGCCGCGGCGGCGGAGGTGGTGGTCGAGGCCGCGGCGGTGGATGGGGCCGTGGCGGCGGAGGTGGTGGTCGAGGCCGCGGCGGTGGCGGCTGGGGCCGCGGCGGCTGGTGAGTTCCCCCTTTTCGCCGGGTCCCGTACACCGGGCGGGCCCGGCCACCGTTTCGACCGGGAGGTGATCATGGCCATCGTGTGCGTGCCGTCCGCCGGGACGGGCGGTCTCGGGGACCGGGTGAGCGCCCACTTCGGGCACGCCCCGGTGTACACCCTGTGGAACAGCGAGAGCGGGGAGGTTCGCGCCGTGCCGAACGACTCCGACCACCGCGGGGGACGCGGGCTTCCCGCCGACAACCTGGCGGCGATCGGGATCGACGTGCTCCTCTGCCGCGGGATCGGCCGGAAGGCGATCGATCTCTGCGCGGCGCGGGGCATCGAGGTGTTCGTCGGCCCGTGGGAGACCGTGGCGGACGCGATCGCGGACTGGCGGGCGGGACGCGCCGTTCCCGCGGGTTCCGTCGGCGGGTGCTCCGGCGGGGGTCACTGCGGATGATCCCGGGAGGGCGCCGGGGATGATCCTGGCCGTGGCCAGCGGCAAGGGCGGGACCGGCAAGACCACCGTGGCGGTCGGTCTCGCCCTCGCCCTGGGCGAGACGCGCCCGGTCCAGCTCCTCGACGCGGACGTGGAGGCGCCGAACGCCCACCTCTTTCTCGACGTGGCATGGACGGAGGAACGGCGGGTGGTCACGCGCCGCCCCCGGATCGACCCGGAGGCGTGCGATCTCTGCGGGCTCTGCATCGAGGCCTGCGAGTTCGGGGCGCTGGCCCGCGCCGGGGAAAGGGTGCTCGTCTTCGACGAGCTGTGCCACGGCTGCGGCCTCTGCCGGCGGGTCTGTCCCCGGGAGGCGATCCGGGAGATCGAGGTGCCCCTGGGCCGGGTCCAGGTCGGGCGGGCCGCCGGGTTCCCGTTCGCCCGGGGGATCCTCGACGTCGGGGAGGCGACCGCCACCCCGGTCGTGCACGCGCTCAAGCGGGAGATCGACCCGGGGCGGCTGGTGATCCTCGACTGTCCCCCGGGGACCGGCTGCCCGACGATCGCCTCCCTCCGGGGAGCCGACGCGGCGCTCCTGGTCACGGAACCGACGCCGTTCGGGCTTCACGATCTCCGGGCGGCGGTGGCGGTCGCCCGGGCCGTCGGTGTTCCCGCCGGGGTCGTGATCAACCGGGACGGGATCGGCGACGACCGGGTCGCCAGGTGGTGCGAGGAGGAGGGCATCCCGGTCCTGGCCCGGATCCCCTTCGACCGGGAGGTCGCCGCCCTCTACGCGGCGGGCCGCCACCCGGTCCGGGCGAGCGCCCCGTTCCGGGAGTCGCTCGTCGAGGCGTTCGCCGGCCTCGAGCAGGAGGTCCTCCGATGAGCCGGCCGGACAACCCCGGGCGGGTGCCGACGGTGGTCTTCCTCTCCGGCAAGGGGGGGACGGGGAAGACCTCGGTGGCCGCGGCCTTCGCCGTGCTGGGAGGGGTCCAGGTGCTCGCCGACGCGGACGTCGAGGCGGCGAACCTGCACATCCTGCTGGCGCCCCGGGTGAAGGCCGAGGGGGACTTCGAGGGCTCGAAGGCGGCCGTCAAGGATGACGCCCGGTGCACCCGGTGCGGGGCGTGCCGGGAGGCGTGCCGCTTCGAGGCGATCGACGAGACGTTCGCCATCGACCCGTGGCTCTGCGAGGGGTGCGGCGCCTGTGTCCACGCCTGCCCCGTCGACGCGATCCGCCTGGAGTCCCGGGTCACCGGCCACTGGATCACCGGGGAGTCCTCCCGTGGTCCCTTCGCCGGCGCGGAGCTCCTGCCCGGCGAGGAGAACTCGGGCAAGCTGGTCACCCTGGTCCGGCAGAAGGCCCGGGAGCTCGCCGACCGGACCCGCCCGCCGCGGGTGCTCGTCGACGGGCCCCCGGGGATCGGCTGCCCGGTGATCGCCGGCATCACCGGGGTGGACGGGGCGATCCTCGTCACCGAGCCGAGCGTCGCGGGGCTCCACGACGTGGAGCGCGCCCTCGGGGTGGTGCGGCACTTCGGGGCCCCCGCCGCCCTCGTGATCAACAGGTGGGACCTCGCCCCCGCGATGGCGGACCGGGTCGAGGCCTGGGCCGCCGGGGAAGGGATCCCCGTGCTGGCCCGGGTCCCCTGGGACCCCGCGGTCCCCCGGGCGATGGTGGCGGGGAAGAGCGTCGTCGAGGCCGATCCGGACGCCCCGGCCTCCCGGGCCCTCCGGGAAGCGCACGGGCGGTTCCTCCGGCTCGTCGCCGGGGAGCCGGGGAAAACCGGGCCTTCTTGACCCGGTTCGCCGCCGATCCCATAGAGTGTGACCGGCGGAGGGATCCGCCGCGGCCCGTTCCCGAGGCCGGTCGGTTGGTCGTCGTCACGGTGGTTCCGTGACCCCCCGGGAGCGGGCGGGCCGCGCCGGGCCGGGAAGCCCGGCCGGGCGAAGGGGGTCGATCCGTGACCGTCACGTACAGGGACTACTACAAGATCCTCGGCGTGGAACGGAACGCCACGCAGGAGGAGATCAAGAAGGCGTACCGGCGCCTGGCCCGGGAGTACCACCCGGACCGGAACAGCTCCCCGGACGCCGCCGAGAAGTTCAAGGAGATCAACGAGGCCTACCAGGTCCTCGGGGACCCGGAGAAGCGGAAGAAGTACGACCAGCTCGGCGCGGGCTGGCAGGACGGCAGCCCCTTCGAGCCGCCCCCCGGCTGGGAGCCGTTCGGTGGTGGCGGCGGCTTCCGGGTCCACGTGGGGAACATGGAGGACCTCGGGGACATCCTCGGGGGTCTCGGCGGTGCCGCCGGGTCCGGCGGCACCTTCTCGGACTTCTTCGAGATGCTGTTCGGCAACCTCGGCTTCGGCGGAGGGGCCGCCGGCGGCTCCCGGCGGGCCGGGCGGTCCCGGCGGGGTGCCGCAAGGGGCCGGGACGTCGAGGCGGAGGTGGAGTTCTCCCTGCTCGACCTGGTCCGGGGTGGCCAGCGCAGGCTGACCCTGGGGATCCCGGGGCCCGACGGCCGGGTCGAGCGGAAGACGGTGACGGTGAACCTGCCCCGGGGCCTCCGCCCCGGGGGGAAGCTGCGGATCCCCGGGCACGGAGCCCCCTCCCCGGGAGGAGGGCCCCCGGGAGACCTCTACCTGCGGGTAAAGGTCCGCCCGGAACCGGGGTTCGAGATCCGGGGAGACGACCTGCTCGCCGAGGTGCCCGTACCGGCCCCCCTGGCCGTCGTCGGCGGGGTGGCCCGGGTGGAGACCCCGGAGGGGCCGGTGGCGATCCGGATCGCCCCGGGCACCCAGGGCGGACAGAAGCTCCGGGTGCGCGGGAAGGGACTGCCCCGGAAGGACGGAACCCGCGGGGACCTGATCGCGACGATCCGGCTCACGGTGCCGCGGGATCCGACGCCGGACGAGAAGGAACTCTGGGAGCGCCTCGCGGCGCTCTCCGGCCAGCCGGGCCACGCGAGGTGACGAGATGAACTGGGACAAGCTGACGGAAAAGGCCGCCGAGGCCGTGCAGGAGGCGCAGAAGGAAGCCCTGCGCCGGAACCACCAGGTGATCGAGGACGTCCACCTGCTGCGGGCGCTGCTCGCCCAGGAGGGAGGGTTCGTTCCCCCCCTGCTGCGGGCGGCCGGCGTGGACGTGGCGGCGCTCAGTGCGCGGGTGGAGGAGGAGCTGGGGAAGCTCCCCGCCGTGACGGGCCCGGGCGCGCAGAACCAGCAGGTGGGGATCGGTCCCCGCCTGCAGCGGGTGCTCCTCGCCGCGGAGGACGAGGCGAAGCAGCTCGGGGACGAGTACGTCTCGGTCGAGCACTTCCTCCTCGCGATGGAGCGGACCGGGGTCGACGCCTGGCGGCTCCTCGCGGCGGCCGGAGCGAGCCGGGACGGCCTGCTCGCCGGCCTGCGCCAGCTCCGGGGCAGCCAGCGGGTGACCAGCCGCGACCCGGAGAGCACCTACCAGGCCCTCGAGAAGTTCGGCCGGGACCTGACCGAGCTCGCCCGCCGCGGCAGGCTCGACCCGGTCATCGGCCGGGACGAGGAGATCCGCCGGGTGATCGAGGTTCTTTCCCGGCGGACGAAGAACAACCCGGTGCTGATCGGCGAGCCCGGCGTGGGCAAGACCGCCATCGTCGAGGGGCTGGCCCAGCGTATCGTCAACGGCGAGGTGCCGGAGGGGCTGCGCAACCGGCGCCTGCTCTCGCTGGACATGGGCGCCCTGATCGCCGGGGCCAAGTTCCGCGGCGAATTTGAAGAAAGGCTCAAGGCGGTGCTCAACGACATCACCCGCTCGGAAGGGCAGATCATCCTGTTCATCGACGAGATCCACACCGTCGTCGACGCCGGCAAGGCGGAAGGCGCGATGGATGCCGGCAACATGCTCAAGCCGGCCCTGGCCCGGGGCGAGCTGCACTGCATCGGCGCCACCACCCT
>CAZOTT010000064.1:0-16840 GCA_964582785.1 uncultured Acidobacteriota bacterium
CGGGCCGCCCCCTGCTGCCGCTCGACGATGCTGCGCACCTCCGTCTCGACCTCGATCTCCTCCAGGTCCGGTTCTCCCCCCCAATCCGCCCGGGCCAGCGCCAGGAGGTTCTCGATCATCTCGACCATCCGGTCGACGTTCCGGAGGGTCACCTCGAGACCCCGCCGCTGCTCGTCGTTGATCTTCCCCAGCCGGCCCTCGAGGATCATCTGGGTGTAGCCCCGGATCGAGACCAGGGGGGTCTGGAGCTCGTGGCTGATCTCCCCGAGGAGCTCGGTGCGTTCCCGCTCCCGCTCCTCGAGGCTGCGCCGGGCCCGGGCCAGGTCCTCGACCCTCCGTTCCAGTTCCCCGTGGACCCGGACCAGCTCCTCGTACGCTTCCTGGAGCCGCTGGCGGGACTCCCGGGCTTCTCCCGCGTCACGCTCGAGGCGCAGGGTTTCCTCCCGGAACCTCGTCACGTCCCGCAGCACGACGAGCCAGCCCACCGGTTCCCCCCCCCGCCGGACCGGCAGCAGGGCCACCTCCACGTGGCGGGGGGGCTCGTCCCGGGTCTCGAGCACGACGGAGGCCTCGTCCCGCGGTTCCCGGAGCAGTTCGAGCAGCGACTCCGGCCGGGTGAAGCGGGCGGCGGCCCGGGCGGCGAACGCTTCGAGGCCGAGCCCCGCCAGTTCTTCCCCCGGGGCCCCGACCAGTTCCGCCGCCCTCCCGCCGACCGCGACGACCCGCGGTTCCCCGCGCCCCGGGCCGAGGAGAACGAGCCCCTCGTCGACCGCGTCCAGGAGGGCGCGCAGGTCTCCTTCCCCGGCGGCCGCCGGCCGGGCGTCCCCCCGCTTCCCCGGCGGTGTGCCCGCCAGGACGAGGGCGACCGCCGGCGGATCCCCCGGCAGGGGAACCGGGGTGACGTGGACGGGGAAGCCCGGACGCCCGTCCGGGCCGAGGAACCGGGCCCGGAAGGGTGCCGCCTCCGCCCCCCGTTCCGCGCGGGCGACCCGGTCGAGGGCGAGCAGGAGTTCCTCGGCGGCCAGCAGGTCGCGGAGCGGGCGGGAAACCGGGTCGGCCCCCAGGAACCGGCGCGCGGCCGGGTTCGCCGACCGGACCACGCCCTGCGAGACGACCAGCACGCCGGCAGGCAGCCCGACCACCAGCGCGTGGGCCCGCTCCCGGGCCAGGTCCCGGCCCCCTTCCCGGAGGGGTTCCACCAGGAGGGCCACCCGGCCGGAGGAACCGGGGATCCCGGCTCCCCGCAGGCGGACCGGGAGGTCCCCGTCCCCCGGCCGCCGCAGCCCGACCCGGAGCTCGAACCCCCGTTCCCTGGCCTCCCGGTTCAGCAGGCGGACGGCGAGTTCCCGGTACCCCGCCGGGTCGACCAGCTTCTCGAGCCTGCGGCCCTCGATGTCGATCGGGCGCTCCCCGAGGAGGCGTGCCAGGTTCTCCCCGGCGGAAAGCACGACCAGGTCCTGGTCCACCACCGCGACCCCGATCCCCGGGCACGCCTCCACCGCCTCCCCGAGGAGGGCGCCCTTCCGCTCGGCCCGCTGCAACCGGTCGCGCACGTCCCGGGCCAGGTCGAGGAGGAGGCGGGCGGCGGGGGCGGCGGGATCGTCGTCGGGCACGTCGATCTCCGGGATCGGCTTCCCCCCGAGCAGCTGCCGCAGGCCCCGCTCGACCTCGCGCCAGCCCCCGGGCACGGCCCCCTTCCCCAGCCGCCAGCCCACCCAGGCCCCCGCCCCGGCGAGCCCGACGGCGAGGGCCGCGGGCACCGCCAGCAGGAGCAGCTCCTGCATCCCGATCACGCCCCCTCCCCGGGCCGGGGCGGCGCCGGCGGGCCTTCCGGGGCGAACAGGTACCCCTGGCCCCACCGGGCGCCGCACTCGAGGAGGGCCTGCCGCTCCTCTTCCTTCTCGATCCGCTCCGCCACGACCCGCGCCTCGGCCCGCTCCGCGAGGCGTACCAGGGAGCGGAGCAGCTCCCGCTGGAGCTGGCTGCCCGCGAGGCCCCGGGCGAGGCCCAGGTCGAACTTGAGGAAGTCCGGGCGCAGCCGTTCCACCAGCGCGATCGACCGGGGAGACGATCCGACGTCGTCCAGGGAGAACCGGTACCCGGCGGCCCGGAGGCGGTCCACCGCCCCGCGCCACGTCTCCGGGTCCCCCGCCAGTTCTCCCTCCGCCACCTCCAGGACGACGCGGGACGGGTCGAGGCCTGCCCGGTCCAGGATCCGCCGGGTCTCCGGCGAATCCCAGTCCGGGTCCGCCAGGTTCTCCGCCGCGGTATTGAGGAACAGGAGGACCGGTGCCTCGCCACCGGCCAGGGCTTCCAGGATGCGCCGGCGGGCGAGCCGATCGAGTTCCCCGGCAAGACCCGTTTCCCGGCCCAGGGCGAACAGGACCCGGGGCAGCCGGAGCACCGAGCCGTCCGGTCCCCGCGCGTAGGCCTCGAGCGCCCGGGGTTCGCCGTTCTCGAGGTCGACCACCGGCTGGAACACCGGGTGGAGGTCGCCCTCCCGCAGCAGGCGGTGCACCTCCGCGAGCCACGCCAGGCGTTCCGTCTCCGCCGGGCGTTCCGCCAGGTCCCGGGCCTCCTCCACCGCCCGGTGAACCTGGCGCTCGAACCGCTGGAACGGCCGGTCCACGAGCAGCGCCGTCCCGACCCGGACCCGGGCGGGAATCGCGAGCCCTCCCGCCTCCCCGGCCGCCAGCAGCACCTCGAGGTCCCGGGAGACGGCGTGCCCGAGTTCCGCCAGCCCCGCGGCGTCGAGGGGGTCGGTCTCGCGGCCCCCGGGGACGAACACGACGAAGGCGTCCGTGTACGCCCCGGCGGTCGCGACCAGCGCCCCCTCGGGCAGCACCTGGCCGACCATCTCCTGGAGCCGCGCGGCGATCTCCCGGGCCAGGGCGTCCCCGGTCTCCCACCCGTAGACCGTCTCGACGAGGCGGCGCTCGGCGGGCACCACCCAGAGGACCCCCGCGAGCCCGGTCTCGTGGGTGAGGGCCCGGACCTGGTCGAAGAAGAGCGGGTAGGCGAACAGGCCGGTCGTCCGGTCCCGGAGGGCCGCCTTCAGGCGCAGGTACGCCGTCCGCAGGCGGTGGAACTCGTCGCCCCGCCCGCCGCTCACGACCGGTCCTCCGCCGGCCGGCCCACCAGCTCCCCCACCCGCCGGAGGAGGGCCGCCGTGTCGAACGGTTTCGTCACGTAGTCCCGGGCGCCCTGCTGCAGGGCCCGCAGGCGCTCCCGGACCTCGAAGTTCACCGAGAACATGACCACCGGGACCGCCGCCGTGGCCTCGTCCTCCTGGAGGACCCGGAGCACTTCCCACCCGTCCATTCCGGGCATGTTGATGTCGAGGAGCACCAGGTCCGGGATCTCCTCCCGCACCCGGTAGAGGGCCTCCTCGCCGGAACCGGCCGTCGTGACGGCGTACCCGGCCCCGCCCAGCAGCAGGGAGGTCATTTCCAGAATCTCCCGGTCGTCGTCGACCAGGAGCACGCGGGGCCGGCTCACGGGACCACGCTCCTGCCGGCCGGCGGGGCCGGCGGCGACCGGCGCTCTCCGGCGGTCCGGGCGAAACGGCCGAGGAAGGCCCCGGTCTCCGGGCCCAGGTCGAGGAACCTGACGGCGGTCCCCCGCGGGGCGGCCATGCCCGGGCCGACCCGGACCACCTCCACCGGCAGGGACACCCGGCGCGTCCCGGCCCGGAACCCCAGGGTGCCCCGTTCCCCCGGCGCCAGGGGACGGTCCAGCACGAGGAAGGCGCCGGTCATCGAGAGATCCCGGATGCTCCCCCGCACCAGGTCCTCCCCGAGCACCAGTTCCGCCGGGAGGTCGACGCGCCACCGGGGAGCGGCCCGGTCGGGAAGGCCCAGGAGCCGGACCAGCGCCTCGCGCAGCTCGTGGCGGGTGACCGGCCGGGGAAGAAAGAGATCCGCGCCGGCGGCCAGGGCGCGTTCCCGGTCGGTGCCGACGCCGTAGTAGAGGACCGGGACCTCCCGGGTCGCCGGGTCGGCCCGCAGGGACCGAACCCCCTCGAGGGGATCGGGGAACGACTCCACCTCCCCGAGGATCGCACCGTCCGGCTGGAGTTCCCGGGCCACCGGGAGGAGGCGGTCCGGGGAGGGAACCACGACCAGGTCGACGTTCCCCCGGCCCGCGGGAGTCCCCGCCAGCTCCGCGAGGAGCCGTGCGTCGTCGACACAGAGGACCCGGGACATGACCGACCTCCCCCGCGGCGGGTCCGCGGCCGGGTGGGATCCCCCGAAACCCCGCGCCGTCCGGGCGATTTCGCGGAATCCCGTGCCGTGAATGTACCACCGTTCCGCCCCCGGGCTCAATCCTCCGCGGGTGCGCCGGTCGAAGGTTCCGGTGGACCGCACCACTCGCTCCGGGGGAAAGCACCCCGGGCCCGCCGGGGAACGGCCGGAGCAGGCGGCACGCGGGCTCCCGGCCCCGGAAACGCGGGGGAGCCCCGCGATTCCAGCGGACGGGGTGTCGGGCGACCGGGACCGCGGCAGGTTTCCGCGCGATTGCGGACCCGAAACCCGGCGGAACGGGCGGGATGCCGCCCCCGGGCCGCGGACGGCGGGGGGAAGACTGGAGCGGGCGACGGGTCTCGAACCCGCGACCCTCAGCTTGGGAAGCTGATGCTCTACCGACTGAGCTACGCCCGCTCCCTCGCGGGACCCGGGGTCCCACGGCGGCGAAGGGTAGCGTTCCTCCGGGGGCGGTGCAAGGGGGCGATCACGTCCCCTGGCCCTGGCCGGGCGCCTGCACGAGGAGGACCGTCATCGACCCGTCGTCTTCCCGGCGCCACAGGAGGCGGGGACCCCTGCCCTCTTCCGCCTCGAGGCGGAAGACCCGTCCGGCCGTTCCCGGGAGGGGCGGAACATCCGTGAGGGCCCCGGCGGCGAGAAGGTCGAGGAGCCGCTCGGCGGCGGCCCGGTGTTCCCCCTCGAGGGCCCGCAGTTCCCGGGCCGCCGCGGACAGCATCCGGACCCGGGGCCCGCCGGGACGGACCGGGCGCCAGGCCCGGGGCACTTCTCCCGCGGACGCGGCGATCGCCCGGAAGATCGCCCGCAGGTCGTCCCGGTCCCGGGCCCGCTCGTCCCCCGCCAGGGGAGCGTCCTCCCCCCCGGCCCCGCCGGTGATCGGGGGTGGCGACGGGGAGCCCTTCCCGGAGGAGGGGGCCTCCTCGCCGGATGGCGCCGGGATCGCTCCCGCCCCGCGGCAGGGCGTCACCAGCGCCAGGGGGCGGCCCCGGCGGTGGACCAGCAGCGTCTCCCCGCCCCAGGCCACCCGGTTCAGCCATTCCGCCAGCCCGTCCCTCAGTTCCGTGACCGCCACCCGGACCGGCTCCTTTCCGCCCCCCGCGTCCCGGCGATCCGCGGCCGATCCGTACGTCACGCCCGTCCCGGACGTTCCGTCCACCCTGTCCGTCCCGTGCATCTCGCCCGTCCCGCGCGGACCGTCCCGACCGTCCCGTCCGTCCATCCCGGGGAGAACATGGTTCCGGGGAGGCCCGGCGTCCACCCCGAACCCTCCCGGGCCGGGGCCGGGGTGAACACGGGCGCGCCCCTCACCCCCCGCGAGGTGCGCCGGGAACGGGGGTCGGCCCAGGGTGCAACCGGCGGCCCGCGCGCCCCCTTCCTCTGGCGCCGCCGGTCTCCGGTCCCGAAACGGGCGGCATAACCGACATTCCTGCAAAGGGGGGGTGTGCGATAACCCCGGATTTTGCAACTTTCCGCGCGTTTTCGCGCTCGAGGCCTGCAGAATCGGACGTTATCCCGCCTGTAACTTGCAAAATCACCGGTTCTCGCCCACCCCCCTTGCAATTTCCCCCGTTATCCCGCTCCTTCTCGCGACGACCCTCAGGATCGCGATCCGTGCCAGCGGAAAGCAGTCGGCGCGGCTGGCCCCCCGGCCTGATCCGCAGGGTCGCCTCCCCCGTCGCGGCGCGGGGGGAAGCGGCCAGGCCAACCGGGAGGAGCGCGAAAGCACGGCGAACAGCGGCCGCCGGGGAGCGGCCGACTCCGGGGAACCGCGCGAGACCCGGCAGTCGCGGGGTCCGGAGCGCCGAAACGGAGCCGCGCCGCGGCGGGGGCGCGAAGCGCCCACGGCGAGCCGGCCGGAGGCCGCACCCGGCGGATCCCGACCTCGCTGAACCCCCGCCGCAACCGGCGCCGCGGGTCCCCGGTCCCGAAAACGAGCGGGATAACCCCGATTCCGGCAGGGAGGGTGTCGGATAACCGGGCCTGTGGCAGGTTTCCGGGCGTTTTCGGCCCGGGAACCTGCCAGAAGGCGCGTTATCCCGCACCCGACCTGCCATATCGGGAGTTATCCGACACCCCACCTGCCATTTCGCCCGTTATCCCGCCCGAACCTTCCCGGGCAGCAGATCTCCTCCCGCAGACCCACGCTCTGCCGGTAGACACAGGGGACGGGAGGTGCGCCGGAAACGGGGGTCGCTCGAGGGTGCAACCGGCGGGGGCGAAAGGCCCTTCGGCCACCAGGAGCCCTTGACGCGTCATGGAGACACCCGCGAAGCACCAGGCGTGAAAGGTCCTTCCGCCCCCGCCCACCGTACCGCCCGCACCATCCGAAAGTCCTTTCAGGACCACCGGTTCGGGGTTCGCCCCCTGTTCCCCCCCCACCTCTCAACTGGTGACTGGTGCGCCGAGAACGGGGGTGGGTCGAGGGGGCAACCGGCGGGGGTGCAAGGCCCTTCCGCCGCGGGCCACCGCACCGCCCGGCCCGTCCGGAAGTCCTCGCGGGGCCTTCGGTTGAGAGTGGGGCCCCCGTTCCCGGCGCACCTTTCACCCCTTCACGACCGCCAGGGGGCGGAGCCGGGCGACCGGGCGGGCGAGGCCGGCCCCGGCGACCGCGCGGACCACGTGGGCGACGTCCTTGTACGCCTCGGGAATCTCCTCGAGGACCGTGTTCCTGCCGCTGGCCCGCAGGACGATCCCCTGTTCCTCCAGCTCCCGCACGACGGCGCGGCCCCGGGCGGACCGCTTCGCCGCGGCCCGGGAGAGCAGGCGGCCCGCCCCGTGGCACGCCGACCCGAACGCCTCCGCCGACCCGGCCTCGCCCGCCAGGACGTACGAGTACCGGCCCATGTCCCCCGGGATCAGCACCGGCTGGCCGATCGGCCGGTAGCGGGCCGGGAGGGCGGGGTGCCCCGGCCCGAAGGCCCGGGTCGCTCCCTTCCGGTGGACGCACAGCTCCCGTTCCCGCCCGTCCACGACGTGCTTTTCGATCTTGGCGATGTTGTGGCAGACGTCCCACACCGTCCGGATCCCGTGTTCCCGGGGAGACCAGCCCATGTCCCGCTCGAAGGTCTCCCGGACCCGCCGGGCCATCAACTGGCGGTTCACGAAGGCGAAGTTCGCCGCGGCCCCCATCGCCCCCAGGTAGGCCCGGCCCTCCGGCGACCGGACCGGCGCGCAGCAGAGCTGCCGGTCCGGCAGCCGGATTCCGTACCGGGCGGCGGCCCGCAGCATCACCTTCAGGAAGTCGTCGCAGACCTGGTAGCCGAGCCCCCGGGACCCGGAATGGATCGACACGGCGACCCGCCCTTCCCGGAGCCCCATCGCCTCGGCGGCGGGGACGTCGTAGACCTCCTCCACGACCTGGACCTCGAGGAAGTGGTTCCCGGAGCCCAGGGTGCCGAGCTGGGACCGGCCCCGCTCGAGGGCCCGGGCCGAGACCTCCCCCGGTTCCGCCCAGGGGATGCTTCCCCGCTCCTCGACGTTCTCCCGGTCGTCCTCGGAGGCGAGGCCCCGCGCCACGGCCCAGCCGATCCCCTCCCCCAGCACCCGCCGCAGTTCCCGGTCGGTCAGCCGCAGGTCCTTCCGGCGGGACCCCACCCCGGAGGGGACGTTCCGGTAGAGCGCGTCCGCCAGTTCCCGCAGCCGCGGGGAGACCTCCTCCCGCGGCAGGTTCGTCGCCAGGAGGCGTACCCCGCAGTTGATGTCGTAGCCGACCCCGCCGGGGGAAACCACCCCCTCGTCCGGGTCGAAGGCGGCGACCCCACCGATCGGGAAACCGTAGCCCCAGTGGATGTCCGGCATCGCCAGGGCCCGGCCGACGATGCCGGGCAGGGTGGCCACGTTCGCCACCTGTTCCGGGGCCCGGTCCCGCTCGATCGAGGGGAGCAGTTCCTCGTCGGCGTACACCAGCCCCTCGACCCGCATCGCCCCCCGGCGGGCGATTTTCCAGCGAAAGTCGTCCACCTTTTCGAGCCGCACCTGCATCGTCTCCGTCTCCCGGCCCGGTTTCAGATGTCGAACAGGACCCGGGCCAGCCAGCCGTCCGGTTCCTCCCGCCGCACCTCCAGCAGGTGGTAGGTGACCGCCTTGATCTCGAGCCGGAACCGGTGCCGGGACGGGTCCAGCGGCTCACCCCGGACCCGGGCCACCAGCCGCCAGTCCTCCCCCGCCGGCCCGAGTTCCCGGACGTCGAACTCCCCGTAGACCCGGCCCGCCGCCTCCGCCCGGGACAGGAGTTCCCCCAGCCAGGCGACGAGCAGCGTCTCCCGGTCCGGGGCCTCGACGGCAACCTCCTCGGCGTCCCCCCGGGGCTCGACCGTGGCCAGGTCCACGAGGGCGTCGAACATCGCCGCCGCGGCGCGCTCGTAGAGGGCCGGGAGGCTCTTCGCCCGGACCACGATCCCGGTGTCGGCGGTGTGCTCGAGAACCTCCCAGGGAACCTTGCCCCGGATCATCGCGTGCCCCCGCCCCGCGCCCGCCCGGACCGGCGCCGTCCGGTCTTCGCTTTCGCCTTCGCCCGGCGGCCCCGCCCCCGCCGGCGCGGGCCCCGGGCGGACACCGTGGGCTCGACCGGCGCGAAGTCCACGGTGTGGCGCAGCAGGTCCACCCGGTCCACCAGGACCCGGACCGTGCCCCCCAGCCGGAACGCCACCCCGCTGTCCGCACCGCGCAGGACCCTGCGCCGGGCGTCGTACCGGAAGTACTCCTCCCCGAGCCGCTGGATCGGGACGATCCCCTCGACCCAGGGATCCTCGATCGTGATCGTCAGGCCGTGGGGACCGACGTCCACGATGTGCCCCTCGAACTCGTCCCCCAGCCGCTCCGCCATGTAGGCCGCCATCTTCCACGAGATCGACTCCCGTTCCGCCGCCTCCGCCTCCCGCTCCAGGCGGGAGCACTCCCGCGCCAGCTCCGGGAGGGCGGCGACCCGGTCCTCCCTCTCCCCCGGGGACTCCTGCGGGCCCCGCCGCAGGCGGCGCAGGGCCCGGTGCACGACCAGGTCCGGGTACCGCCGGATCGGCGAGGTGAAGTGGCAGTACCGCCGCAGGGCCAGGCCGAAGTGGCCCAGGCACTCGGCGTCGTAACGGGCGAGGGCCATGGTCCGCAGCACCATCCGGGTGACGAACGGCTCCTCCGGCTTCCCCTTCGCCAGCTCGATCAGGGCGGCCAGGTCCCGGGGCCGCACCCGGTCGTAGGGTTCCGGGACCGTGTACCCGAGCCCGTCGAGGGCCTCCGCCAGCCGCGCCACCCGCACGGGGTCCGGCCGCTCGTGGACGCGGTAGAGGGCCGGCTCCCGCCGCCGCCGCAGCTCGATGGCGACGGCCTCGTTGGCGGCCAGCATGAACTCCTCGATCAGCCGGTGGGCCAGGTTCCGTTCCCGGGCGACGATCCGCTCGGTCTCGCCGGTCAGGGACAGGACCAGTTCCGGCTCCGGCAGGTCGAAGTCCACGGCGCCCCGCCGTCGCCGCCGCTCCCCGAGGATCCGCGCCAGCTCCCCGGCCACCTCGAGCATCGGGAGGACCGTGCGGTACTTCCGCCGGAGGCCGGCGTCCCCCTCTTCGAGCATCGCGGCGACCTCCGTGTAGGTCAGGCGCGCCCGGGAACGGATCACCCCGTCGTGGAACCGGGCGTCGAGCACCCTGCCGTTGGCGTCGTGGTCGATCGTCACCCCCTGGGTCAGCCGGAGTTCCCGCGGCCGGAGGGAACACAGGTCGTTGGACAGGCGCTCGGGCAGCATCGGGACGACCCGCCCCGGGAAGTAGACGCTCGTTCCCCTCCGGAGGGCCTCGCGGTCGGTCTCCGATCCCTCCGGAACGAAGAACGAGACGTCGGCGATGTGGACCGACAGCCGGTACCCCCCGCCGGGCAGGCGTGTGACGCAGACGGCGTCGTCGAAGTCCTTCGCCGTTTCCCCGTCGATCATGACCACCGGGTCCGAGGTGAAGTCCTCCCGCGAGGCCAGGGGCCAGTCCCGGGGGTCGCCCGGCAGCGCCTCCACCTCCGCGAGGACTTCCCGGGGGAACTCCGGCTCCAGGCCGTACTTCCGGACGAGGACCTCCACGTCGATCCCGGGCTCGTCCGGGAACCCCAGCCGCTCGATCACCCGGCCCCGGGCGCACCGGCCGCTCCCGTCCGGCAGCTCTTCCAGCTCGACGGTGACGATCTCCCCCGCCCGGGCGTCCCGGGTGGCCTCCCGCGGGACCAGCACCTGGCACTCGAACCCGGCGTCGAGGGGCTGGACCAGCCCGCCCCCCGAGGCGGTGGGGTGGAACGTGCCGGGGACCCGCAGGGACCGGCGCTCCACCACCCGGACGATCCGTCCCTCCCGGCGCCCGTCCGGCTTGACGTCGGTCACCCGGACGGCGACCACGTCTCCCGACAGGGCGCCGTCCTGGGCCCCGGGCGGGACGAACACGTCCGTCTTCTCGGCCGGGTCGTCCGGCACGACGAAGCCGAACCCCGCCGGGTGGCGGGTGTACCGCCCGACCACGTCCCCCAGGACCTTCCGGGCCCCGTAGCGCCGGCCCCGGAGCAGCACCAGGCGCCCGTCCCCCGCCAGCCGTCGCAGGAGCCGCCTGAAGGACGACCGGCGTCGCGACGGCACCCCGAGCGCTTCGACCAGTTCCCGGGCGGTCATCGCTCCCCCCGGGTGTTCCGCGAGGACCTGCTCGATCTCCTCCGGGCTCGGCAGCCGACTGGGCATCTCGCTCCTCCTTCCCCCGCTATTGTCCCAGAAAAGCCGCCGCGCGCCGGGCCGGGGTATCCTTCCCCGGTCGCCGCACCCGGGCCCGCCCCCGGCCGGGGTGTGCCGCCGGGAGGACGAACCGTTGGCCAGGAAGAGAACGCGGAGGAAGGCGGGGCCCGTACCGGCCGGCCCCGCGGGGAGCCCCGGCGCCGCCCTCCTCGTGCCGCTCCTCTTCGCCGCGTCCGGGGCCGCCGCCCTGGTCGACGAGGTTCTCTGGACCCGCTGGCTGACCCTGTCCCTCGGGGCCTCCTCCCGGGCGGTGGTCCTCGTGCTGGCGGTGTTCATGGGAGGCATCGGGGCGGGCGCCGCCCTGGCCGGACGGGTCGGGGACCGGGTCTCCCTGCGCCGGGTGCTCCTTCTCTTCGCCGCGGCGGAGGCGACGATCGGGGCCTGGGCCCTGCTCTCGTCGCCGCTCCTCGGCCGCTGGCTGCCGGCCCTGGCCGCAGCCCTCGGCCGGGCGGGCGGACCCGGCGGGTTGCCGGTTCCCCTGCGGGCCCTGCTCGCCGCCCTCGCCCTGCTGCTCCCGACGCTGGCGATGGGCGCCTCCCTTCCCTGGCTGGTCCGGTTCGTGACGGGGGTCGGCCTCCTTCCCGGCCGGGCCACGGGGCGCCTCTATTCCCTCAACACCCTCGGGGGGGCGGCCGGGGCATGGCTCGCCACCTTCGCCCTGGTCCCCCGCCTGGGCCTGGCCGGCACCGTGCGCCTCGCGGGCGGGACGAACCTCCTCGTCGCGCTGGCCGGCCTGGCGCTGGCCCGGGCGATCCCCTCGGGGACCGGGAAGCCCGCGCCGGTCGGCGACGGTGCGGCGGTCGCCGCGGGCTCTTCCGCGGTCGATCCCGGGAGGCTCCTCCTCGCGGCCTCGGTCGGCTTCGGAACCAGCGGCCTGGTCGGCCTGGGGCTCGAGGTGACGGTCCACCGGGTGCTCGTGGTCCTGGCCGGGTCGTCGGTCTACGCGTTCACGGTGATGCTGGCCGCCTTCCTCCTCGGTATCGGCCTCGGATCCCTCGCCGCGGGACCTCCCGCGGACCGGGGACGGTACCCGGCCCTCGGGCTCGCGGTGACGCTGGGAGCCCTCGGACTGGGCGCCGGGCTGCTTCCCCTCCTCCTGCGGGAGGACACCTGGACGGCCCTCGGCCGCGCCCTGGGCGGCCTCCTGCCGGGAAACCCGTTCGTCTCGGAGATGGGCGCGGCGGTCGCCGTCCTGCTCCTCCCGGCGGTGATGCTCGGGGCGGCGGTCCCGTTCGTCGGGAGGATGGCCGGCCGCCTGCCCGCACGGATCGCCCGGCGGTTCGGCCTCGCCTACGGGCTGAACACGGCGGGAGCCGTGGCGGGATCGGCCCTCGCGGGCCTGGTCCTGGTACCCCACCTGGGGACCGCCCGCTCCCTCACCCTGCTGGCGGTGGTCGCCGGACTCGGCGGGGTGGTGGTCGCCCTGGTCGGCCTTCCCCCGGGGCCCCGGGGGAAGGCGATCCTCGCCGCGGGCCTTCTCGCCGGGACCGGCGCCCTCGCGGGCCTTTCCGCCGACCCGGTCCGGGAGGCCATGCTCGGCCGCTTCCGGGGAGCGGAGATCCTGGCCTTCCGGGAGGGGCCCGTGCAGACGATCGCGGTCACCCGGGAGAGCAACGACCAGCAGCTGACGTTCCTCCGCCTCGTCACGAACCGGACCAGCCTGACCGGCACCCATTTCTACGCGCGCCGGTACATGCGGCTCCTCGGCCACCTTCCCGCCCTGTTCTCCCGGCAGCCCCCGCGGCGGGCCCTCGTCATCTGCCTCGGGACGGGGATGACGGCGGGGGCCGTCGCCGCCTGGCCCGGCGTGCGGGAGCTCGGGATCGCCGAGATCTCCCCGGAAGTGGTGGGCGTGGCGGGGCTCTTCCGGGACGTGTCCGGCGACGTCCTGGCCGACCCCCGGGCCCGGCTGCGGGTGGAGGACGGACGGGAGGTGCTGCTCGCCTCCGCCGGCGGCTGGGACCTGGTCACGCTGGAACCCCCGCCCCCCCGGGACGCCGGGGTCGTCTCCCTCTATTCCGTCGACTTCTACCGCCTCTGCCGGGCCCGCCTGGCGCCCGGGGGGGTCGTGGCCCAGTGGATCCCCCTCCATTCCCAGTCACCGCCGGAGATCCGGATGCTGGTCCGGTCGTTCCTCGACGGCTTTCCCCACGTCCTCGGGTTCCTGCCGGTGGAACGCGACCTCCTGCTCCTCGGGGCGGAGCACCCCCTGCGGCCCGATCCCGCGGAACTGGCCCGCCGGATGGCCCGGCCCGGGGTCGCCGGGTCCCTCGCCCGGATCGGCTTCGAGGGCCCCCCCGCCCTCCTCGCCACCGCGGTCGCCGACCGGGCGGCGCTGGCCCGTTTCGCGGGGGACGCTCCCGCCGTGACCGACGACCTGCCCCTGGTCGAGTACTTCGCCCCCTTCGGACGGCATCCCCGGCCGGGGCCGGTGGACGGGCTCGTGGCCTCCCCTCCCCCCCTGGACGAACTCCTGTCCGGACCCCCGCCCGCCGCCTGGCGGGAACCGTTCCGGCGGGCCCGGCGGGCCCTCCTCGCCCTCCACCGCAGCGCCTGGGCCTGGGAGCGGGGAGACGCCCGGGAGGGCCGGCGCATGGCCGACGAGGCGCTCCGTCTCCGTCCCGGGGACCCCTGGGTGCTCTGGTCCACCGGGCTCTCGGACGCCCACCTGGCCCGCCTCCGGGACGAGGCGGAGCGGTCGGGCACCCCGGCGGCCTGGCGCCGGCTGGCCGGGCGCCTCGCCCGGCGCGGGCGCCTGGACGAAGCCGAGGACGCCTTCCGCCGGGCCCTGGCGGCGGCCCCGGACGACCCCGAGACCCTCCTCCGTTTCGCCTCGTTCCTCGGGGACCTGCGGGGGCGGGTGCCCGAGGCCCGCCGCCTGCTCCGGCGCTTCCTCGAGGTCGCTCCCCGCCACCCGGCGGCTCCCGCGGTTCGCCGCCTCCTCGGACGCCGCTGAGGCCCCGGGGCCGCCGGCGGGTCTACCCCCGCCGGTCCCCTTCCCGGACCAGCGCGAGCCCGAGTTCCGCCAGCTGGGCGGGATCGACCGGGGACGGGGCCTCCGTCAGGGGACAGCTCGCCGAGGTCGTCTTCGGGAAGGCGATCACGTCGCGGATCGATTCCCGGCCGAGGAGCAGCGCCACGAGCCGGTCGAGACCCAGCGCCAGGCCCCCATGGGGTGGGGCGCCGTACCGGAGGGCTTCCAGCAGGAAGCCGAACCGCTGCGCCGCCTCCCCCGCGTCGATACCGAGGGCGCGGAACACCCGCTCCTGGACCTCCGGGCGGTGGATCCGGATCGAGCCGCCGCCGATCTCGACCCCGTCGAGAACCACGTCGTAGGCCCGGGCGCGGACCCGCCCCGGGTCGGTCTCGAGGAGTTCCAGGTCCGCGGGCTCCGGGGAGGTGAACGGGTGATGGCAGGCGAACCAGCGGCCTTCCTCCTCGTCCCACTCGAGGAGGGGGAACTCGACCACCCAGCAGAAGGCGTGCCGCCCCGCCGGGACCAGGCCCTCCTCCCGGGCGATCTCCACCCGCAGCTCCCCCAGGACCCGCCGCACCATCGCCGGGTCCCCCGCGACCACCAGGGCGGCGTCTCCCTCCGCCGCCCCGCAGAGAGCCGCAACCCGGCGGGACTCCTCCTCCCCGAGGGCCTTCCGGGCGGGGCCCCTGACGCCCTCCGCCGTCCAGCGGAACCAGACCAGCCCCCCCGCCCCCAGCTCCTTCGCCCGGGCGGTCAGCCCGTCGAACCGGCGGCGGGGCCAGGCCCCTCCCCCGGGCACGGCGATCCCCCGCACGGTCCCCCCCGCCTCGACGGCGCCCCGGAAGACGGTGAAGGGGCTCTCCGCCACCCGGGCGGAAAGGTCGGCGATCTCCATCCCGAAGCGGAGGTCCGGGCGGTCCACCCCGTAGCGGTCCATCGCCTCCCGCCAGGTGATCCGGGGGAAGGGGGTCTCGACCTCCCAGCCCGCGGCGGCGGCGGCGGCGGCAATCACCTTCTCGGTGACCGCCTGGACGTCCGCCGGCGCGGCGAAGGACATCTCGAGGTCGACCTGGGTGAACTCCGGCTGGCGGTCGGCCCGCAGGTCTTCGTCCCGGAAGCACCGGGCCACCTGGTAGTACCGTTCCACCCCGGACACCATCAGGAGCTGCTTGAAGAGCTGGGGCGACTGGGGAAGCGCGTAGAACCGGCCCGGCTGGACCCGGGACGGGACCAGGTAGTCGCGGGCCCCCTCGGGGGTGGAGCGGGTCAGGATCGGGGTTTCCACCTCCCAGAACCCCTCCCCGTGGAGCGCCTCCCGGACCGCCCGCGTCACCTCGTGGCGCACCCGCAGCGCCTCCTGCATCGAGGGGCGGCGCAGGTCCAGGTACCGCCACCGGAGCCGCGTTTCCTCGTGGGGAAGCTGGCTCCCCGCCGGCTGGAGGGGCAGTTCGTCGGTCTCCGCGAGAACCTCGAGGGAGGTCGCCCGGACCTCGACCTTCCCCGTCCGCATCTCCGGGTTCACCGTCTCCGCGGAGCGCGGGATCACCTCCCCCTCGATCCGCACGACGGTCTCCGGCCGCAGGGACGAGGCCCGCCCGTGGATCTCGCCGGCCTCCGGGTGGAACACCACCTGCACGATGCCGGACCGGTCGCGCACCTGGAGGAAGACGAGGCCCCCGAAATCGCGGCGGCGGTGGACCCAGCCGAGCAGCAGGACGCGCCGGCCGGCGTCGGGCAGGTCGAGGTCGCCGCAGGGAACGCGGCGGGCGAGATCGGTCTCCATCGGGCGGTCCCTCCTCTCGGGAAAGCGCCGCCCATTCTGCCCGATCCGCCGGAAACAGGAAAACGCGGCGCCCGGAGGGGCGCCGCGCATGCCGCACCCTGCGCGCCGGGAAGGTTCCCGGCGGGCGGTGGGTCCGCCGCCGTCAGGCGGCGTGGATCGTCTTCTCGCTGCCCTCGGTGAGCTGGATCGGGACCCGCCGCGGCAGCACCTTCTCGCTGACCGGGAGGTTCAGCTCGAGGATGCCGTCGTGGTAGCGCGCCTCGATCCTGTCCGGCTCGACCCCCTCGGGCAGCCGGAACCGCCGCTCGAACCGGCCCTCGCCCATCTCCCGGACGACCCAGGTCCGGTCCTCCTCCTTCCGCTCTTCCTCCCGCTGGAAGACGCGGCGACCGCGGAGGATCAGCTGGTCGTCCTGGACGAGCACCTCGATGTCGTCCGGGTTCACGCCGGGCAGCTCGGCCCGCACGTGGAGGCGGTCCTTCTCCACCCAGGCGTCGATCGGCGGGTACCCGACCCAGAGCGGGAGGTCCTCATGCTCGGCCGCGCCGGCCGCCAGCTGGCGCTCCGCCGGGATCCCCCGCCCGGAGGCGAGCGTGCGGTTCGCCCGCCGGAACGTCTCCTCGATCTCCCGCTGCATGGTGCGGAACGTGCTCATCACGTCGTCGAAGAGATCCGTCATCGGCCACAGCATGTCTCCTCACCTCCTTTCGCACGGGGATGGCCCGTCCGCGGGGGCCGTGCCCGGTCGCCCCGCCAGGGAGGGCAGCGGGGCCGGGCCGTGCCCGCGCGGGCGAACCGGCCGGCCGGGGTTCGCCCCGCCCGGCCGTGCATTTCCATGGCATCGGCGCGGCCCGGTGTCAAGGAAACGTTCCCAACTTTTCCACGTCATCCGCGGCGTTCTCCCGGCGCCCGCGATGCCGCCCGGCGCCGTGGCGCGCTATCCTCCCCGCCATGCGCCCCGTGCCCGCCATCCCGCTCCTGCTGACCGCCCTCGCCGCCGCGGCGGCGGCCCCCGTCCCGCCCCCCGGCGGAGGGGACCTCTTCCACCGGCAGGCGCCCCCGCCCCC
>CAZOTT010000065.1:0-16370 GCA_964582785.1 uncultured Acidobacteriota bacterium
CAGCGCGAGGCCGAGGCGCTCGGCCGCCTGGATCCGCGCGGGATGCCCCGGCGGGTAGAGGATGGCGGTCTGCCAGAGACCGGCCAGGCCGCCGACCACGCGGCCGAGGAGGGCGCCGGGACCGTTCACGGGGATTCCTCCCCGCCCCGCCGCCCGCCCCGGTCCCGGAGCGCTTCCAGCCGGCGCCGCATCGTCCCCCGGGCGGGAGCCGGCACGTCCGGCGACAGGGCGAGTTCGAGGAGGCGGGGGTCCGCCGCGGGACCGTCCTCGAGGAGCACCGCCCGTCCCAGGTCGGCCACCTGGGGGTCCGGGTCCCGCAGGACGGCGTCCACCCGCCCCTTCCAGGCGGCGTCGCGGGGCCGCAGGGCGAGCAGGAACGCCAGGGCCCGGCGGCGGATTTCCGGGTCCGGGTGGCGGACGAGCCGCTCGCCCGCTTCCCGGGCGAGGGGCAGGGGCAGGTCGGCCACCAGGGGCAGGAAGGGAGCGACCTCGTCGGCCGCGGCGCCGGCCAGGTCGACGAGCACGGCGCGCCACGGGCCGGGACCGAGGCGCCGCGCGAAGACCTTCAGCTCGTCGCCGAGGGGAGTCCCCCTCAGGCTGCGGATCACTCCCCCGATGGCGCGGAGGGCGGAGGGCCCGGCCGCCGCCAGCAGCGCCTCCAGGTCGGGGACCAGGAACCCGAGCCGCACGGCGGCCCGGACGAGTTCCTCCCCCACCTCCGGCCGTTCCATCGCCGACAGGAGCTCGAGGGCGGCGCGGCGCACCGCGACCGGGGTGTGCCGGCCCAGCGCCTCGCGGCGGGCGCACCGCAGGATCTCCCGCAGGGCGTCCCAGGGGCCCTCCCGGCAGACGGGAAGCAGCACGCGGTGCACCCGGGCGTAGAGCGCCGCCCGGTCGCCCACCGGCGTCGTGAAGCCTTCCGGTTGACGGGCGAGGAGGGCGGCCACGATCGCCGCCGTCGCCCCGGCCGCCGCGGTCTCGAGCGCCACGAATCCTCCCTCGGGGAGAACGTGGTCCTCCGCCGGCGGGAGGGCAAGCGCCGGGAACGCCCGGGGTTCAGCGCTTCTCGCGGACCACGGCGGAGACCCGCACCTTCCCTTCCGGGTAGGCCGGGTCGTTCGTCAGGACCGTGACCTCGCCCCGGTGGATCCCGGCGGGGGTGTCGGCCGGCATCGTGATCCGGATCCAGTAGTCACCCTCGCGGGGCAGCAGCCACGCCGCCAGGCGCTTCTTCCCCTTCGCCACGACCCGGGCGGGCTCGAAGGAAACCCGGAAGACCGGCGAGTCGCAGCGGACACCGACGACCTTCATCCCGGGCCGGTGGGGCCGCGCCAGCACCTCTTCGGATTTTTCTTCGCCCAGGGCCGCGGAAAGGTAGACCATCGGCTTCGGCAGGAATTCCAGCGGGGTCGTCAGGACCATCTTGATCGTGAGGATCACCCGCTCGGCTCCCGGTGCATCGGTGTTCACCGTGATCGTCTTCGCCAGCTTGCCGGTATGCAGGGTCTTCGTCCGGATCCGCGCGTGGATCCGGCCCGTCTTGCCCGGCTGGATCACCGGGTCGAAGTCCGCCACGGTGCAGCCGCAGGTGGGATGGACCCCCGTGATCTGGACCGGCCGGTCTCCCTCGTTCCGCACGATGAAGTCGTGCTCGATCACCTTGCCGAGCTCCACCTCGCCGGCATCCCAGGTGGGTTCGACGAACACCGCCTTCGCGGCGGCCACGGCGGGAACCACCGCGAGAAACAGCGACGCCAGCAGCAGCGGAACGGACGCCAACGGACTGGTCTTCATCGAGCGAAACCCTCCCGGGGCCCGGGAATCGGCCCCCCGCCAATATACCCGCCGCCCCCCCGGCGCGCCCGCTCCGGGCCGCGGCGGGGAACGGGGGGCACGCCGGGGAGGTGGTGGACGGAGGACCGCCGCGTCCCGGAGGGGCCTGGCGGTCCCCGCCCCCCTCACGCCCGGAACCGCAACCGGGCCGCGACCCCGCCCACCTGGGCGAGGGCCTCGCTCTCGTGGATCACGTCCAGATCTCCCGCCGACGCGAGGACCTTCTCGACGATCCTTTCCACGAGATCGCACGGGACGGTCTTCGCCGCGCCGCAGGCGGGACACGACGCGGGCGCCGCCCCGTTGCCGAGCCAGGAGCAGGCCGGGCACCGCCAGCCCTCGATCCGCACCCCGTCCAGCACGAGGAGCAGGGAGATCGCGCCGTGGTTGGCGGCGGCCGCCACCTCGGCCGGGCCGGCGGCCGCCAGCCCGCCGGAGAGGGCGGTTTCCAGCGTCTCCCGCACGTGGCGCGCCTCCTCCTCCCGCTCCCGCTCCTCGATCCCGGCGAGAACGGCCCGCATCACCGCGGGAATCTCGGCCCCCAGGTCCAGTCCCAGCTCGGTCGGCTGGCGCTCCAGGATCCGCTTCGGCAGCGCGTTCTTCAGGAAGGCGAGGGGCTCCGGCGGCCCGGAGAGGAAGAGTCGGGCCGCCGGGTCGGCGTCCGCCAGCCGGACGAAGACATCGGCCACCTCCCGGACATGCATCTCCCGGTGCCAGTCCACGTGGCGCTGGTACCGCATCTGGGACCAGCCCCCCCGGTGGTGCCGCCCGGGCACGTCCGGGTGGTCGATCTTCTCCTCCCCCGCGAGGCCGCCGAAGACGAACTCGAGCACGCGGGCGGACCGGGAATCGACCTGGCAGAGAATCGCCGACTGGTAGTCGTCCACGAGCCGGGCCAGCTGGAAGACGTGGGGCACCGTCCGGACCACGAGCTGGTTCTCGAACGGCCGGGGAGACGGGATTTCGATCCACAGGTCCCGGGCGTGGGCGGCGAAGATCGCCAGCCCCTTCCCCGGGGGAGCCTCGACCGGGGAGACCAGCTCTTCCACCCGGCGGCGGATCCTCCCGGCGTCGGCGACGAGGGCCCCGTGCCACGGGTGGTCCTTGCCGTGCAGGGCCAGGACCTGGCGCAGCTTGTCCTTGACGAACAGGCGGGCCGCCTCCCGCTTCGCCGCGCCGTCCCAGAGGGTGTCCAGGTAGAGGCTGATCACCGGCGAGCCGTCCTCCTCGAAGCGGGCCAGCTCCTGCAGCCGGGCCAGGATCGTTTCCCGATCGGTCATCGTGTCCCTCCTTTTCCCGGGAAGCCCTCCGCGAGCTCATCCCGGAAGGGGTCGAGTACCTCGCGCGCCTGCCAGGGAAGGAGCCCGAAACCGACCAGGTCCCCTTCCCCCGGGAGACTGCCGGAAGCCGCCACCGCGCGGGCCAGCGCCTCGATCGCCGACCGGGGACACAGCACGCCCGGCTCGATCCCGAGCTCCCGGGCGCGCCGGTCACGAACCTGCCGGAGTCGGCGGACGAGGCGATGGACTCCCTCCGGGGACCGGCGGCCCGCCTCCCCCCGTGGCCGGGGGAGGGGCGGCGACCGGTGCCCCCTGCGGATGGCGGCGAGCACGTCCCTTCCATAACGCCGGACCACCCCCGCCGGCAAGCCCCGCGCTTCCAGGTCGGCCAGGGAACGGGGTGGGTCCGCCACGAGGCGGCGGATCGCGTCGGGAGCCAGGACGTGAACGGGGGGCCGGCCCCGGCGGCGGGCCTCCGCGTCCCGCCACGCGAGGATCGCCGCGAGGATCGCCCGCTGCCGCGGGTCGTAGCGACCGGCGCCCCGGAAGCGCGCCACCAGCTCCTCCGGCGTCGGCGGCCGGTCTTCCCCTTCCGCCCGCACCTGCTCGAGCCGGAGGAATTCCTCCCGCGCCCATTCGTCCCGCCCGGCCGCGGCCAGCCTCCTGCCCAGCTCGTCCCGGAGGGTGAAGAGGGGCCGGACGTCGTCCGCCGCGTAGCGCAGGGCGGCGGGCGGGAGCGGCCGGCGGCCCCAGTCGACCTTCCGGGCCGCCTTGGACAGGGTGATCCCGGCGATTTCCTCCGCGAGGGCCGCCAGCCCCGTGCGGGGAAGGCCGAGCAACCGGGCGGCCGCCTGGGTGTCCCAGAGCCCCCGCAGTCCCACGCCGGCGTCCCGGGCGAGGAGCCGCACGTCGTAGTCCGCACCGTGGGCGATGGTCTCCACCGCGGGATCCGCGAGGATCGCCCCCAGGGCACCGAGCCGCCCCCCCAGGGCCGGAACGTCCACGAGGGCGACCCGGGCGGCCCGCGCGCCCTCTTCCCAGGCGAGTTGCAGCAGGCAGAGCCGGGGTCGGTAGGCGTGGAAACCGTCCGCTTCCGTGTCGAGGGCCAGGCGCCGCCGGCCCGCCAGCCGTTCCGCCAGCGCCGCCAGCCCGCCGTGGTCGTTCACCCAGGTGAACCGTTCTTCCAAGGGGCCCTCCTCTCCCCGGACGGCGCGCCGCAAACGGCGGCCGCACTCCCGGCCGGCGGACCCGGGTGGACTTCCGCCCGGCACGACCGCGGCGGCGGCCGGCCGCGGAAAGGCCTTTCCGGACCGCCGGTTGGGCGCCCGGCCGGCCCCGGTTCCCGGCGCACCTCCTTCTCCTTGCCGCCGGCCGCACGGCCGTCTAGGGTGGAGCCCGCCCCGGAAAACCCGGCGGCAGGGAGGACCCGGCATGAACCAGCGGCACCGGCGGGGGCCGGTCAAGGCGTATCGCAACCTGGAGTTCCTGTCCAGCGACCGTGCCCGTACGCTCCGCATCCTCGCCGAGTACCTGGAACCGGAAGCGCGGTTCGAGCGGTACGACGTCGAGGACACGATCGTCTTCTTCGGCTCGGCACGGGCCCGTCCCGCCGGCGACCGGGAGACGGGCGACCCCCACCTGCCCGAGTACTACGACGCCGCCGAGGAACTGGCCTTCCGCATGACCACCTGGTCCAAGTCGCTGAACAACCACCGGCATCGGTTCATCGTCTGTTCCGGGGGGGGGCCGGGAATCATGGAGGCGGCGAACCGTGGGGCCTCCCGGGCGAAGGGACTGTCCGTGGGACTCGGGATCTCGCTCCCGATGGAGCAGGGGATCAACCCCTGGGTCTCCCACGAGCTGGCCTTCGAGTTCCACTACTTCTTCATGCGCAAGTTCTGGTTCGTCTATCTCTCCAAGGCCCTCGTCGTCTTTCCGGGCGGCTTCGGCACGATGGACGAGCTGTTCGAGGTCCTCACCCTGGTCCAGACCGGCAAGGCCGGCAGCCCGCGGCCGATCGTTCTCTTCGGAAAGGAGTTCTGGCAGGAGATCATCGACTGGCAGGCGCTGGCCCGCTGGGGTGTCATCTCGCCGGGGGACCTGGACCTCTTCCGCATAGTGGACACCGTGGACGAGGCGTTCGACCACCTCGTCACGGAGCTGTCCCGCATCCACGGCCTCTGAGGCGGCCGCCCGCGGGG
Organism: uncultured Acidobacteriota bacterium; assembly: GCA_964582785.1. Lineage (GTDB taxonomy): Bacteria > Acidobacteriota > Polarisedimenticolia > J045 > J045 > JAMOQA01. The sequence goes on from CAZOTT010000065.1 coordinate 5,315, forward strand.
CAGGAGCCGCAGGGCCCTCCCGGGGGGGTTGCCCCCCGGCCGGTTCCGGGGGAGAATCCCCGCCCGTCGCCCGGGGGGTCCTCGGGAGGGTCCGCCCGCGGGCAAGGAGAGGGGTCATGAAGCGTCTCGTCCCGTTCGCCCTGGCACTGGTCCTCCTCGTCGGCCTCGCCGCCCCCACCCCGGCCCGCGCCCAGGAGCGCACCGTCGAGGTGGCGCTGGGTGCCCAGTACCCCCTGCTGAGCCGCCTGATCGAGGCGGACCAGGACCTGGGCTGGCACCTGCGCCTGGGGCTCCGGATGAAGCCCCGTCTCTGGCTCAACTTCACCTGGGAGACCGTCTCCACGAGGGACGACCTGGGGCTGCACGGGGACGTGGACTTCGACTTCTACGGGGTCGGGACCACGTTCGTCCTCAGCGGTGACCAGGGCTTCCGCCTGCTGGCCCTCCTGAACGCGGGGGCCGGTGACATCACGTTCGACAACCCGCGGGCGGCCGAGTTCTCGAAACCGTCCGACAGCCCGATCGACCTCTGGTACGAGGCGGGCTTCGGCGCCCTGTTCGACGGCAGCGACCGGTTCGTCTTCCGCCTGGCGATCACCTACCGCCGGGTCAGCCCGAAGCATCCGAACCTGGTGATGGACGGCTCCCGCGGGATGTTCGTGCCGACGTTCGACGTCGCCTACCGGTTCTGAGCGCCCGGGGCGGCCGCCAGGGCCTCCGCCAGCGCCACCGCGAGGAAGTCCAGGTCCTCCTCCCGGTGGGCGAGGGACAGGAAACCGACCTCCAGGGCCGACGGGGCCAGCATCACGCCCCGGCCCAGCAGTTCCGGGAAGATCGACCGGTAACGTTCCGCCTGCGCCGGGGGGATCTCCTCGGCCCGCCGGGGAGGGGCGTCCCGGCCACCCAGGTCCAGCCAGAACAGGGAACCGGCCCTCACCAGGCGGACGGGGGGATCGGCCTCCGCCAGGACCGGCCCGAGACGTGCCTCGAGGGCCGCGCCGAGGGCGGCGAGGCGTCCCCAGCCATCCTCTTCCTCGAGGGTCCGCAGCGTCGCCAGGCCCGCCGCCATGGCGACCGGGTTTCCCGAGAGGGTCCCCGCCTGGTAGACGGGGCCCTCGGGGGCCAGGAGACGCATCAGGTCGCGGCGGCCCCCGAAGGCCCCCACCGGCATCCCTCCCCCGATCACCTTCCCGAAGGTCGCCAGGTCCGGGACGATCCCGTGGGCGGCCGCCGCCCCCCCCGGACCGAGGCGGAACCCGGAGATCACCTCGTCGAACACCAGCAGGGCCCCGTGGCGGGCGGTTTCCTCCCGCAGGGCCGCGAGGAACTCCCGGCGCTGGGGCAGGAGCCCGTGGTTCGCCGGGAGGGGCTCGATGATCGCCGCCGCGATCTCCCGCCCGCGGGCGGTGAACAGTTCCCGCAGGGCCCTCTCGTCGTCCAGGGGCAGGACCAGGGTCCGTGCGGCGAACGCGCCCGGAACGCCGGCGCTCGACGGGTGCCCGAACGTGGCCGGTCCCGAGCCGGCGGCGACCAGGAGGTGGTCGGCGTGCCCGTGGTAACAGCCGGAGAACTTCACGACCAGGTCCCGGCCGGTGGCGCCCCGGGCGAGGCGGATGGCGCTCATCGTCGCCTCGGTCCCCGAGGAGACGAACCGGACCTGCTCGATCCCCGGGTACGCGGCGACCACCCGCTCCGCGAGTTCCGTTTCCGCGGGGCAGGGCGCCCCGAAGGTCAGCCCCCGGCCCGCGGCGGCGCGCACCGCGGCGACGACGGCCGGGTGCCCGTGTCCCAGGACCAGCGGTCCCCAGCTCATCACGAAATCGAGGTACTCGTTCCCGTCCACGTCGACGACGCGGGCGCCGGAACCCCGGGCGATCACCACCGGTTCGCCCCCCACCGCCCGGAAGGCCCGGACCGGGGAGTCCACCCCGCCCGGGATCACCCGGCGGGCCCGCGCGTTCCAGGCCCGGGAGAGCGGACCCGGCACCTTCCTGTCAGATCCAGCCATGGGCCAGCGCCTCCCGGGCATGGTAGGTGATCAGGATGTCCGCTCCGGCCCGGGCCATCGCGAAGAGGTTTTCCCGGACCACCGCCCCCTCGTCGATCCAGCCGCGGGCCGCCGCCGCCTTCACCTGGGAGTACTCCCCCGACACGTTGTACGCGGCGAGGGGCAGGAGGGTCGCTTCCCGCACCGCCCGGATGACGTCCAGGTAGGCCAGGGCCGGCTTGACCATCAGCATGTCCGCGCCCTCCGCCGCGTCGAGGGCCGCCTCCCGGATCGCCTCCCGGGCGTTCCTCGGGTCCATCTGGTAACCCCGGCGATCTCCCTTCCCCGGGGCGGATCCCGCCGCTTCCCGGAAGGGCCCGTAGTACGCGGACGCGTACTTGACCGCGTACGAGAGGATCCCGGTGGCCGCGAATCCGGCGTCGTCCAGAACGTCCCGGATCGCGCCGACCCGCCCGTCCATCATGTCCGAGGGGGCCACCAGGTGGGCGCCGGCTTCCGCGTGGCGGAGCGCCATGTCCGCGAGGAGCGGCAGGGTGGCGTCGTTGTCCACCCCGTCTCTTCCCGGGACCCCGCAGTGCCCGTGGTCCGTGTAGGCGCACAGGCACACGTCCGTGATCACGAGGAGGTCGTCTCCGAACCGCCTCCTCAGGCCCCGGACCGCCCGGGGAACCGCCCCTTCCGGGTCCGCCGCCGGGGTCCCCCGCGGGTCCTTGGTCCCCTCCGGCGGCACGCCGAACAGGAGCACGGCGCGGATCCCCAGTTCCATGTCCTGCTCCACCCGGCGCAGCAGGTCCTGGAGGCCGAGGCGGGAGATGCCGGGCATCGCCTCCACCGGTTCGTCTCCCCGGTCCGCCGGGAGGACGAAGTGGGGCTGGACCAGCCGTTCCGGCGCCAGCAGGGTCTCGGCGACCAGGTCCCGCAGGACGCCGGTTCGCCGCAGCCGGCGGGGACGCACCCGGCCGGGATGGGTCACGGTCCTGTCCTCGTCACGGTCATGCATCGTCCGGTTCTCCATGGTCGGGGAGGATCGCGGCGATCAGGCCGTCCAAGTCCCGGGTCCGGGCCTCCCCCGCGGGCTCGAGACCCGCGGCCCGGATCGCCCGGGACGTCACCGGGCCGATCGCCACCAGGCGTACCCCCGGGGGGACATCGGCCTGCGCGAGCAGTCCCTCCACGGCGGAAGGGCTGGCGAGGAACACGGTGTCCACGCCGAGGGCACCGAGATCGATCCGGGGACGCCGGGGTGGAGCCGGGACCGTGCGGTAGACGGCGAACCGCACCACCCGGACTCCGCGTGGTACCAGCAGGTCCTCGATCTCCCGGGAGCCCCGGTCCGAGGCGGCGACGACCACCCCGGTCCGGCCACTCGCCGGGACCCGGGCGGCCAGGGCGGCCGCGAGGGAGGCCCCGGTTCCTTCCGGCGCGACGAGGGCGGGTTCCCGGCCGAGAACGCGCGAGACGCGGGCGGCGGTCGCCCGCCCGATCGCCGCGACCGCGACCCGGGAAGGCGGGCCCCCGCCGGCCCGGCGGAGCAGGTCGGCCACCGCGTCGGCACCCCGGGGCGAGGTGAGCGCGAGCCAGCGGCACGAGGGATCGCCCAGGGCGGCCGCGAGCCGGTGCGGCAGGCCGGAATCCTCCACGGGAACGATGCGGGGGCAGGGAAGGCCGATGCCCCGGGCCCCCTCGGCCGCCAGGCGACGGGCCCAGGGCGCCGCGTCCTCCCTCCGGCGGGTCACGAGCACGGTCCGGCCCGCCAGCCGCCCGGGGGTCCTCACCGCCCGCTCCTCCCGCCGGCAATCTCCCGGTAGGCCTCCGCGGCAACCGCCGCGGGATCCCCGCCCCGGGTGACGGTCCGCACCACGGTCCCGTCCTCCCTGCCGAGGGCGGCCACCAGCACGAGGCCGTCTCCCTCCCCGCGGGCCCAGGCGCCCAGCGGCACCTGGCAACCCCCCTCGACCCGGGCGAGCAGGTGGCGCTCCGCCCGGACTTCCCGGTGCCGGGCCGGGTCGTCCAGGTCCCGGGCCAGGGCGGCGATCGCGGGGTCGTCCTCCCTCCCCTCGATCCCGATGGCCCCCTGCCCGGGGGCGGGCACGAACCGGGCCGGGTCGAGAGGATGCAGAACGAGGTCGCCGAGGGGGAGTTCCTCGCCCGCCTCCAGGAGGCGCCGGATGCCGGCGACCGCCAGGACGGTGGCGTCGAACGTTCCCCCGGCGACCCGGGCCAGGCGGGTCGGCAGGTTGCCCCGCAGCAGGCCGAACTCCAGGTCGGGGCGCTCCGCCGCCAGGAACGCCCGCCGGCGGGCCGAGGCCGTCCCGACCCGCGCGCCGCGCGCGAGGGGTACCGACGGGGCGGCGGGGTCCAGCGCGTCCGGGCGCACCACCAGCACGTCCGCCGGGTCCCGGCGCTCGGGAACCGCGAGAAGGGCGAGCCGTTCCGGCAGCCGGGTCGGCAGGTCCTTGAGGGAGTGCACCGCCAGGTCGCAGCGGCCGTCCAGCAGCGCCCGCTCGATTTCGCGGACGAACAGGCCGAAGGCTCCCAGCTCGGCGAAGGGGCGCCCCCGGTCCCGGTCCCCCTCGGTCCGGACCACGACCAGCTCGGCCCGGTGCCCGAGCGCCGCGAGGCGCCGGGCGACCGCCCGGGCCTGGACCAGGGCCAGGCGGGAACCCCGCGTCCCGATCCGGATCCTCACGCGAACGGCACCTCCCGGGGGGGAAATCCTGCCCGAGGGTAGCACCGAACCGCCCCCGCGGGGCAGAATCTCGACGATGTCCGGGGACCGGCGCGAAAGCCTGCGCGAACGACTGGATGCCCGCGCCGTGCCGCGGGACGAGCTGGCCCGCCCCGGCGAGCGGGAGGGCGAGGTTCGCTGCGTCGCCTGCGCCCGCCGGTGCCGGATCCCGGAGGGCCGGCGGGGGGGCTGCCTCGTCCGGTTTCACCGGGACGGGCGGCTGCTGGTCCCCTGGGGCTGGGTGGCCGGCGGTCTGGCCCTGGACCCGATCGAGAAGAAGCCCTTCTACCACGTGCTGCCCGGAAGCGGTGCCCTGTCGTTCGGCCTGCTCGGCTGCGACATGCACTGCCCCTACTGCCAGAACTGGCTGACCAGCCAGGCGCTGCGGGACCCCGCGGCCGGCGGGCGGATCGTCGAAGTCACCCCGGAGGCGATCCGCGATCTGGCGGTCCGCCACGGCGCGCTTTCCTTGATCAGCACCTACAACGAGCCGCTGATCTCCGCCGAGTGGGCGGTGGACGTCTTCCGCGAGGCGGAGCGGTCCGGGCTGCTCGCCGGCTTCGTCAGCAACGGGAACGCGACCCCCGAGGTGCTCGATTTCCTCCGGCCCCACATGGACCTTTTCAAGGTCGACCTGAAGGCGTTCCGGGAGGAGACCTACCGCAAGCTCGGGGCCCGTCTCGCGGACGTCCTCGCCGGGATCGAGGGGATCTTCCGGCGGGGTTTCTGGCTGGAAGTCGTCACGCTGGTCGTGCCCGGGCTGAACGACGACCCGGCGGAACTGCGCGACATCGCCTCCTTTCTCGCGGGGCTCTCGCCCGACATCCCCTGGCACGTCACCGCCTTCCACCCGGATTACCGGATGAACGACCGGGGCCCGACTCCCGTGGCAACGCTGCTCCGCGCGGTGGAGACCGGCCGGGAGGCGGGCCTGCGGTACGTCTACCCGGGCAACGTCGCAGGCCTCCACGAGCTCGCGTCCACCCGCTGTCCCTCCTGCGGACGGGTCCTCGTGGAACGGCGGGGATGGGCCGTCGGGGAAGTGCGGGTGCGGGGCGGACGGTGCCCTGGCTGCGGGACACCGATCCCGGGCATCTGGAAGGACGGCAGGGTCCCCGCGGCGCCCGCCGGCCGGGGCTGACCCCGGGTCATTTTTTGTGGCCGGGCCGCCCCTTCCGCCGTATGGATTCGCGGATGGGAGGGGCCTCGATGGCCAGGGAACTCGCGAGTTTCGTCGTCCGCGGGGCGGGCAAGGCCCTGCCGGCCGGCCGCCTGTCCAACGAGGACCTCGCCGCCGCCCTCGGCACGACCCCCGAGTCGATCGAGGCGCGAACGGGCATCGTGGAGCGCCGCGTGGCCCGCAACGGCGAGAGTGCTTCCGCTCTCGGCGCCCTCGCCGGCCGGCAGGCCCTCGAGGAAGCGGGCCTCGATCCCCGGGACGTCGATCTCCTCGTCCTCTCCACCTACACCCCCGATCACCTCCTCTGTCCCACCAGCCCCACCCTCGCCCACCGCCTGGGGGCCACCGGGGCGGGGACGTTCGACGTGAACGCCGCCTGCTCCGGGGGAGTGACCTCCCTGCTGGCCGGCGCCAGCCTGCTCGGCACGGGGGGGTTCCGGAACGTCCTGGTGGTCGCCGCGGACCTGACCACCCGCTACATCCGCGAGGACGACCCGAAGACGCGGCTCGTGTTCGGGGACGGGGCCGCCGCCCTGCTGCTGGCGCCGCCCGGGAGCGCCGGGGACGGGCTCCTGTTCCGGGTTCGTTCCGCCTTTCTCGGCTCGGACGGTTCCGGGGCGGAACACTTCCTGGTCCCGGAGGGAGGGACGGGGCCCGCCCGCATCAACGGCACCCCGCTGGACGGGGTTCGGACCGTGGTGATGAACGGGCGGGCGATCTTCCGCTTCGGCGTCGAGCAGGGAGCCCGGGTGGTGGAGACCCTGCTGGCCCGGGCAGGCCGGACCGCCGGGGACGTTTCCTGGGTGGTTCCCCACCAGGCCAACCTGCGGATCATCCGCGCGATGGAGGAACGAACCGGGATCCCCGGCGACCGCTGGGTGACGAACCTCCAGCGCTACGGGAACACCGCCTCTCCCTCCGTGCTGCTGGCCCTGGTCGAGATGCTGGAACAGGGCCGCGTCCGGCCCGGTGACGTGGGTCTCCTCGTCGCGTTCGGGGCGGGGCTCACCTGGAGCGGCCTCCTGGTCGAGATCGACCGCACCTGAGCGCGGGGCAGGATCCGCAGGGTCCGGCCGGAACCGCTGTTCCCCGGGAGAGACCGTCGCATCCTTGGGGCAGCAGCAGACACCGGCCGGCTCCTTGGCCACCGTCTTTCTGCCGGAGCGATGCGGCGCGGCCGCCCTGAACGCCCGACTTTCCCCCCTCCCTCCCCCCGGCCGCGCCGCACCGCTTCCCCCCCGGCTCCCCCTCGACGGACTACAATCCCCGCCCATGTCGACGCGCACGATCGTTCCCCTGCTGGCGGTTCTCCTCGCCCTCGCGGCCCCGTCCGGGGCCACGCAGGCTCCTCCCGGCGGGGACGACTACCTGCGGGCCCTCGCCCTCGCGCGCCGGGGGGAGACGGCCCGCGCCGTCTCCCTTCTCGAGCGCCTGGCCGCGGCGAGGCCCGCTTCCGTGCCGGTGCACAGGGACCTGGCGCGGCTCGTCCTCGCGGCCCGTGACCCGTCCGCCGTCCGGGCCCTCCGCCGGCAGATGCGCCGGCGCCTCCGGCGCACGTCCCGTGACGTGGGTGCCAACGTGGCGATGGCCCTCCTCGAGGCCGCCCGGGGGAACCGGGGGGCGGCCCACCGGCACCTCCTGACCGCCCTGACGGCGGGATGCCGGGACCCCCTGCTGGTCCCCCTCCTCCTCGCCACCAGTCCTTCCCCCGGGGGGCTGCTTTCCTGGCTCGCCCGGCGGCGGGCGGTGATCCCGGGGGACGCGGCCTTCCGCGCCCTCGAGGCCCGGGCCCTGCTCGCCATGGACCGGGTGGGTCCCGCCCGCCGGGTCCTCGACGAGGGGCTGCGGCGGGACCCCGAGCACCCGGACCTGCTGTCCCTGCGGGCGGAGCTGTACAGGGTGGAGGGACGGGAGGGGCGGGCCTGCGAGATGGCCCAGGTCGCCCTCGGCTTCCTCGCGTCCCGGCCCGGCATCCCCGAGTCCCGGGTCCCCCTCCGGGTCGTGCTGGCCCGCGTTCTCGGCGCCTGCGGCCGGGCGGCAGACGCCGAGGCGGTCCTCGCCGGCCTGGGACCGCTGCTCACCCCTCCCGGGGGTCCCCCGCTGGAGCCCCTGGCCGACCTCGGCAGGGCCGAGGTTGCCCTGTCGGGGGAGGACCCGCTTCGCGCCGTCGCCATCCTGGGTTTCCGCCCCGCTGATCCCGGCTGGGTCCGGCGTTTCCCTCCCGGTGAAGGGTCGGCGTTCGCGGGCCTGGTCCACCCCCGGGCCTGGGCGCGGTCGATCGCCGGCCGGGCCCTCGCCATGCTCGCGCTCCCGGGAACCGACCGGCTGCTGCCCTCCCCGCCTCCCGGCGGGGCTCCCGGCGGCCTGGGGCTGGGAGACCGGGAGGAGCTGCTGGCGGCCCGCCTCTGCGCGGGCACCCCGGTATCCCCGGGCCGCATCCAGGACCTCGCCCGCGCCCTTGACGAGGCGGGCCTGGTCCCCCGGGCCTTCCGCCTGCGCCTGGCGGCGGCGGCCCGGGGCGCGGGACCGGTCCCGGAAGATGTCCCCCCGGGGGACCCGGACCTCCTCCTGGCCCGGACGATCGCGGCGGCGCTGCCCGGCTTCCCCCGGGACACCCCGGACGAACTGGTCCTCGCGCCGGCCCACGGGAGGCTCCGTGCGGCCTTCCGCGCGGGCCGGGCGGCCGCCCTCGCCGCCGCCGGGCGGTGGGGAGAGGTCCGGCAGACCTGCCGGGAAGGCCTGCTGGACCTCGAGGAGGCCACGCGTACGACCCGCCCCCTCCCCCCCGAACTCGGGCCCCTGCTCGATGCGTGGGGCCCGGCCACCCTCGTCCTCCCGGGGCTGGCGGCCCGGGCCGGCCACGCCCTCCGAATGCCCCCCCGGCGGCTCGCCGGGGACCTGCTCCACGACCTGGGCCGGGCCGCCCGGGCATGGTCCCGCATCGAGTCCCCCTGGCCGAGACAACCGGCAGACCTCGCGCTGCCCCCGGGTACGTGCCTGGTGCTGGCGACGCCGGCCGGGCCGGGGGCCGTGACGGCCGCTCTCGCCGCGGGAAGGGAACCTTCCCTGGTTCCGGGGGACGGGAGCCCGCTGGACCTTCCTCCCTGCCGCGGGGCCCGGGTCATCCTCTGGGCGGGTCCCGCCACGCCGGAATCGAGGGGCATTCCCGGGCTGGGCCCCCCCGGCGGCCCCCTCGTGGTGCGGGTGCCCCACCCGGGAGACCCCGTCCTGCCGGAGATTGCCCGGCCACGATCGCCCGGTTCACCGGCCCCCGTCGGCGCGGGACCGGCCTCGCCCCTCGGGAAGCTGGTGGAAGGACTCGTCGGCCGCGTCCCCGGGCCGGAAGGAACCGGGCCCCCCGGGGTTCCGTCCGGCTGGCTGGCGTTCGCCGGCACCGGGATCGCCCCGGCACGGGCCCCCGCCTCCGCGGGTTGGCTCGTGCCGACGGCTCTCGCCGACCGGGGCTGGCTCAGCCCGGAATCGCTCCGCTCCCTCCCCCCGGGAGGACCGGGCCTCGTCTCCCTGGGCGTCCTGGTCCCCCCGGCCGGAACCGAGCCCGCCGCCCGGCTCCTGGCCGAGTCGGCCCTCCTCGCGGGCCGCGGCTGGGCGCTCCTGTCCCGGGAACCCCTGGGCCCCGGCGAACAGGAGGCGGTCCGGCGGGCCCTGGCCCGGGCAGGGGGCCGGGCTCCGCTCGCCCCCCTCCACCGCCTGGTCACCGACCGGCCCCAGCTGGCGGCCCGGCTGGAACTGTGGACGGTCGCCTCCCGGGTGCACCCGGGTTACCGCCCGATGCCCCCGGCGGGGCTCGTCCTCGCCGGGCTGGCGGTAATTCTCGGGGTGGCCCTTGTCCTCGCCGTGGTCCGCCGGCGGCGGGGGCGGGGGAAGGTCAACCCCTGACGTTCAGGTGGGTCCCGGCGTGACCGTCCGAGGTCGCCGCCTGGATCTTCCGGGGATCCGGCATGGCGTTGACCTTGCGGATTGTCAGCTGCCGGGCCCTGCGCGCGAGCTCCCGGACCTGCTCGATGGATCGCTGCAGGATCTCGCGGGAGTCGGGCAGGTTCGCGAGGGCCCTGATTTCCATGTCGTGTCCTCCTGGCCCTCCCTCCCGGTGGGCGGAGGTCTCCACCCATCGAACGTATCGGCCGGGGCGGGGAAAACTTGAGCCCCGGGATCTCCTTGCCGGGCGAGGACCCGGGACCGACGTTCTACCCCGTCCGCCACCGTTCGCCGCCGGCCGCCCGCCGGCGGACCGGAGAGCCGCGATGTCCCTGCCGCCCCCCCCGCTGCTCCTGGCCGACGCCGAGGATTCCGCCCTCCGCCGGCTGCGGGACCGGCTCGGGGAGCGGGTGGAGGTGCTCCTGGCCGAACCCCGCGAGTTCCCGGTTCTCGTCCACCGGGTGGCCGGGGCCCTGGGATCGGGCCGTCCCCTTCGCGTCTACCGGTGCCCGGCGGCCTCCCCCGACCGCCACTCCCTCCTGGAACGGCTGCTCGCCGAGGCCCGCGCCCTCCACGGCGGCACCGTCGGGACCCTCCTGGCCCGCGAGGAAGAGTGGATGGAGAACATCCTCGCGTCGGCCCCGCGCCTGGTGACGCTGCCCTCGGTGGAGGCCTGGCGGGGGTCCCTCGCGGGCCGGGCGGTCCTCGTCGCCGGCGCGGGACCCTCCCTGGACCATCTCGCCCCCTTCCTTCCCGTCCTGGCCTCCCGCTGCACCGTGATCGCCGCGGCCAGTGCACTCGCTCCCCTCGCCCGCCTCGGGATCGACCCGGCGGTGGTGGTCGTCGTGGAAGGCAGGAACCGGCGGTCCCAGCTGAACGGGGCGCGCCACCCGGGGAGAACGGCCCTCGTCGTCGCCCAGCACGGGCACCCGTCCCATCTCGATCCCCGTTTCCGGGCCCTCCTGCGCCTGGACGCGGCGGAGAACGGCTGGTTCGCGAACCTTGCTCCCCCGCCGGCCGCGCCCTTTCCCACCGGCGGCAACGTGGGCACCACCGCCCTCCGGCTGGCCCTCCACTGGGGCGCCGACCCGGTGATCCTGGCCGGCCTGGACTTCGCCTGGCCCGCGGGCGGGGCCAGCCATGCCCCCGGGACCGCCAGTCCCCCGGCCGGGCCGGAGCACGGAGACTTCCTCGAGGCGCCGGG
>CAZOTT010000066.1:0-16332 GCA_964582785.1 uncultured Acidobacteriota bacterium
CTTCCTCGACCTGAAGCTCCACGACATCCCCCGGACGGTGGCCGCCGCGGTCCGCTCCGCGGGCAGGCTCGGCGCCCGCCTGCTGACCCTCCACGCCCTCGGGGGCCCCGCCATGATCCGGGCGGCGCGGGAGGCGGCCGAGTCCCTCGGGGCGGGCCGTCCCCGCCTGCTCGCCGTGACCGTCCTGACCAGCCACGGCCCGGCCGACCTCGCCGCCATCGGGGTCGCCGGTCCCCCGGAGGACGCGGTCCTCCGCCTGGCCCGCCTCGCCCTGCGGTCCGGCGCCGACGGCCTCGTCGCGTCCGCCCGGGAGGCGCCGGCCCTGCGGGCCGCCCTCGGCGCGGGCCCGCTGCTGGTGACGCCGGGAATCCGCCCCGCCGGGACCGCGGCCGGGGACCAGGTGCGGGTGACCACCCCGGCCGAGGCGATCCGGGGGGGGAGCGACCTGCTCGTCGTCGGCCGGCCGATCGTCGCCGCCCCGGACCCGGCCGCCGCGGCCGACGCCATCCTCGGCGAGATCCGGGACGCCCTGGCCGGATGAGCGGCGCCGCCGGCCCGATGCTCCCCTGCAACCGGTGCGGCGCGCCCCTGCCGCTCCTGGCGCCCTTCCCCTTCTGCCCGTGCGGCGGGGTGCCCGCCGTTCCCGCCGCCCGGTCCGTGGAGCCCCTGCGGGACCGGCAGGGGCTCTGGCGGTGGGCCCGGGCCTTCCCCCTCGCCGGGGAACCTCCCGTCTCCCTCGGGGAGGGGCGGGTGCCCCTCGAACCCCTGGCCCTCCCCGGCCTGCCGGACGGCATCCTCGCCCTCCGGGAGGACCTCGAACCGACCGGGTCCTGGAAGGACCGGGGCAGCACCGTCCTGGTGACCGCGATGCACGCCGCGGGGATCCGGGAGGCGGTGGAGGACTCCTCGGGGAACGCCGCCCTGTCCCTCGCCCGGTACGCCCGCGAGGCCGGGATCCGGCTGCGGGCCTTCGTTCCCCGGACGGCCACCGCCGTCAAGAAGGAGCTGGTCGCCGCCGCGGGCGCCGAGGTGGTCGAGGTTCCCGGTCCCCGCCGGGCCGCGACCGACGCCGCGCGCCGGGCGGCGGAAGCGGGCGTTTTCTGGGCTGCCCACGCCGCCCAGCCGCTCCACGCCCTGGGCGCGGCCACCGCCGCCCTCGACCTCGCCGCCGCGCTTCCCGGCCGGGGTCCCGGGACGGTGATCGTGCCCGCGGGGCAGGGCGGACTCCTCGCGGGCCTCCGGGCCGGTTTCGCGGCGCTGGTGCGGGACCGGCGCCTGCCCCGGTTGCCCCGGCTCGTGGGGGTCCAGTCGGCCGCCTGCGCGCCCCTGCACGCCGAGTGGCGGGGCGTCGATCCCGGCGCCGTTCCGTGCGGTCCCGGGCTGGCCGAGGGGGTCCTGGTGGAGCGACCGGCCCGGGCCCCGGAGGCGCTGGCGGCGGTGCGGGCCAGCGGCGGCGCCCTGGCCGCCGTGGACGACCTCGCCCTCGAGCGGGCCGTCCGGCTGCTGTGGCGCGAGGGCCGCCGGGTCGAGCCCACCGCCGCCCTGCCGGTCGCCTGGCTGCTCTCCCCCGGCGGCCGGGAATTCCTCGCCGCCCCGGGGGCGCTTCCCGCGGTGGCCGTCCTGACGGGTCACGGGGTCCGGGCGGGCCGTCCCCTCGTCGGCCTCATGACCTGAGTCCTCCGGGCTCCGGTATCCTCGGGGCGATGGAACTGCCGTTCGGACCCCCACCGCCCCCGCCCCCGCCCCGGGACGCTCCCCTTCCCGAGCGGATGCGGCCCCGCCGCCTGGACGAGGTGGTCGGCCAGGAACACCTCCTGGGCGAGAACGGCTTCCTCCGGCGCGCCCTCGCGGCCGGGACCCTGCCGTCCCTGATCCTCTGGGGCCCCCCCGGAACCGGCAAGACGACGATCGCCCGCCTGCTGGCAGCCGAGCTGGGCGCGCGGTTCGAACCGCTGTCCGCGGTCAGTTCCGGGGTGCGGGAGGTCCGGGAAGCGGTCGCCCGGGCCGGGCAGGTGCGCCGGGCAGGCGGACGGGTCCTCCTGTTCATCGACGAGATCCACCGGTTCCACCGGGGACAGCAGGACGCCCTCCTGCCCCACGTGGAGCGGGGCACCGTCACCCTCGTCGGCGCCACCACGGAGAACCCGGCCCACACGGTGGTCGCCCCCCTCGTTTCCCGCTGCCGGGTGCTGGTTCTCGAGCCTCTTTCCCCGGCCGACCTGGAGGAGATCCTGCGCCGGGCGCTCGCCGACCCGGAGCGGGGGCTGGGCGGCGGGGTCGAGGTCCCGGAGGAGATCGTGCGGTCGATCGCCCGGGAGGCGGACGGGGACGCCCGCCGGGCCCTCGCCACCCTGGAGCTCGCCGCGGCCCTGGCCCGGGAGCGAGCGCGGGGGGAACTCCCCGCGCGGGTGACCGCCGGGGACGTGGCGACCGCGGCCCAGCGCCGCCTGCTGCGGGCCGACCGGCAGGGAGACGCCCACTACGACCTGGCCTCGGCGTTCATCAAGGCGATGCGCGGGTCGGACGGCCCGGCATCGGTGTACTGGATGATGCGGATGATCGAGTCCGGGGTGGACCCCCGCTTCGTCGCCCGCCGGATGATCATCCTGGCCGCCGAGGACATCGGCCCGGCCGACCCCCGGGCCCTCGCCGTCGCGGTCGCCGCGGCGGAGGCGCTCGACCGGGTCGGCCTGCCGGAGGCGACCCTCCCCCTCGCCGAGGCCGCCCTCTACCTCGCCCGGGCGCCGAAGTCGAACGAGGTGATCCGCCTGCGGGACTGGGCCCTCTCCGCGATCCGGGAGCGGGGCAACCTGCCGGTTCCTCCCGCCCTGCGGGACGCCCACGCGGCCCTTTCCCGCGAGCTGGGGCACGGCAGGGGGTACCGGTACCCCCACGACCAGCCCCCGGGAGCCCCCCCGATGGACTACCTTCCGCCGGGACTCCCCCGTCCTCCCACCGGGCCCGGGAACGAGGGGGAACCCGGCCCCGCCGGGCCGCGCTAGAATGCCCCCGCGGGCCCACCGCCGGGCCCGCGCCCCCCCCGGAGGACGCCCGATGTCCACGAACCCCCGCCCCCCCCGTCCGCCGGTGGAGCCGCCGCCTCTCCCGGCGCCGGGCGGCACGCCGCTCCTTCCCTGGGACGAGCAGGCGGAACGGGCGGTGCTCGGGGCGGTCCTCCTGGACCCGGAGAGCGCCCTCGACCCGGCCCTCGAGCTCCTCCGCGGGGAGGACTTCTACCGGCCGGCCCACCGGCTCATCTTCGACGCCTTCGTGGCCCTGGCCTCCGAGAACGCGGCGATCGACCCGGTGACGGTCCGCTCCCGGCTGGAGCAGCAGGGAGAACTGGAAAAGGCCGGCGGGGACGCCTACCTGGCGTCCCTGGTGGACGGGCTCCCCCGGGCGGGGAACGTCGCCGCCTGGGCGGAGATCGTCCGGGACCACGCCCTCCGGAGAGAGGTGCTCCGGGCGGCCGAGGAGGTCCGGGAGGCCGCGCGGGCGGCCGCCATCCCGGCGGCGGAACTCCTCGACCGGGCGGAGAAGAGGCTCTTCGAACTCTCCCAGTCCGGCCGGCGGGGAGGGTTCCGGTCGATCCAGGAGATCGGGATGGAGGGGCTGGCCACCCTCGAGGAACTCTCGGACCGGCGGGAACTGGTGACCGGGCTGCCGACCGGCTACGTCCGCCTGGACCGGATGACCTCCGGTTTCCAGCGGGGGGACCTCGTCATCCTCGCCGCCCGTCCCTCCATGGGGAAGACCGCCCTGGCCCTGAACATCGCCCAGAACGTGGCGATCGGGAAGCACGCGGGGGTGGGAATCTTCTCCCTCGAGATGTCGGCGGAGCAGCTCTTCTTCCGGCTCGTCGCCGGCCTCGGGCGGGTGGATTCCCGGAAACTCCGGACCGGGCGCCTGAACGCGGAGGAATGGGAGCGGGTGACCCACGCGGTGGACGCGCTGGTCTCCTCGCCGATCTTCATCGACGACACCCCGGGGCTCACCCCGATGGAGGTCCGTTCCAAGGCGCGGCGCCTGAAGGCGGAACACGACATCGGGCTGCTGGTGCTGGACTACCTGCAGCTGATGCGGCCGGAGCAGAAGAGCGACAGCCGCCAGCAGGAGGTCTCGGAGATCTCCCGCGCGATGAAGGCGGTGGCCAAGGAGCTGGGGATTCCCGTCCTGTGCCTGTCCCAGCTTTCCCGGGCCCCGGACCAGCGCACCGGGGACCACCGCCCCCAGCTCTCGGACCTGCGGGACTCGGGGTCCATCGAGCAGGACGCCGACGTGGTCCTGTTCATCTACCGCCCCGAGGTCTACGAGAAGGACCCGCAGAAGGTCGCCGAGAAGGACCTTGAGGGGAAGGCCGAGGTCATCGTCGCCAAGCAGCGGAACGGCCCGATCGGCGCGGTTCCCCTGTACTTCGTCAAGGAGTTCACCCGCTTCGAGAACCGGGAAGATGACCTGGCGCCGGGCGAGCGGTAGGCGCCACCGGCTCCTCGCCGGGGGGGTCCTCCTCGCCTGCCTCGCGGCCGCGGCCTTCGTCACCGGGTGGCTGCTGCTCCGGGGGAGCCTGCCCCGGGTCGATGGGACCGTCCGCCTCCCGGGAACGCGGGCCCCGGTCACCGTGGAGCGGAACGCGAACGGCGTGCCGACGATCCGCGCCGCCGGGCGGGAGGACGCCGCCCGGGCCCTCGGGTTCCTCCACGGGCAGGACCGCTTCTTCCAGGCCGACCTCTACCGGCGGCGGGCGGCGGGAGAACTGGCCGCCCTGGTCGGCCCGGAGGCGCTGGGCCCGGACCGCACGTGGCGGGTCTTCCGGCTGCGGCGGGTCGCCCGGGAGGCGTTCCGTGCCC
Source organism: uncultured Acidobacteriota bacterium (assembly GCA_964582785.1). Classification (GTDB taxonomy): domain Bacteria; phylum Acidobacteriota; class Polarisedimenticolia; order J045; family J045; genus JAMOQA01. The sequence continues at coordinate 4,848 of CAZOTT010000066.1, forward strand.
AGGACCCCGCGGTGCGGAGGGTCCTCGCCGCCTACGCCGACGGGATGAACGCCGGACTCGCCTCCCTCCGGGTGCGCCCCTTCGAGTACCTGCTCCTCCGGCAGCGCCCCGCGCCCTGGCGCCCGGAGGACTCGATCCTCGTCCTGCTGAACATGTTCCTCACCCTCGAGGACCCCCTCGGCGGCGGGGACATCGCGCGGGCGGAACTGGCCGCCGCCCTTCCCCCCGAGGTCGTCTCCTTCCTCGAGGACGAGGAGGCGCCCTGGAGCGCGCCGGTGCTGGGAGACCCCGCGCCGCCGCACCCGGTTCCCGGGCCGGAGGTCCTCGACCTGCGGGCGGAACTCCGGCGGCTGGCCGGGGAGCGGCGCCGGCGCGAAGACCGGCAGGACGAACCGCCGGGAGCCCCCGCGCCCCTGTCCCGGCTGCTCCGGCCACCCCTGGCCGGCTCCAACGCCTGGGCGGTCGGAGGGAGCCGCACCCGGGACGGCCGGGCGATCCTCGCCAACGACATGCACCTCCCGATCTCGATCCCGAACACCTGGTACCGGGGGGTGATCATCCTCGGGGGGCCGGGCGCCCCGCGGCGACGCCTGGCCGGCCTGTTCCTCCCGGGGACCCCCTGGCTCGTGGCCGGTACGAACGGCCGGGTGGCGTGGGGATTCACCGCCCTCGAGGACGACTGGTCGGACGTGGTCGAGCTGGTCCTCCCCGGTCCCGCCGGGGCGACCGGGCCGGGCGCGGGCAGCGGAGAACCGGCGGACAGGGGGCAGCCGCCCCCGCCGGAGGGCTGGATCGGGCCGGACGGGACCCTGCACCGCTTCCGGGTGGTCCGGGAGACGATCGAGGTGGCCCACGGGAAACCGGTCCCCCTCGAGGTCCGGGAAACCCCCTGGGGTCCCGCCCTCCCGGCCGGCGGCCGGTGGTATGCCCGGACCTGGGGCCCGGCCCGTCCGGACGGGCTGGACGCCGGGATCGCCGGTTTCGAGACCGCCGGCTCGGTGGCCGAGCTGCTCGATCTCGGCGCCCGGGCCGGCCTGCCCCACCTGAACCTGCTGGCGGCGGACGCCGGGGGCCACGTCGGCTGGGTCCCCACCGGCCGGATTCCGCGCCGGTTCGGCTTCGACGGCGCGGTCCCGGCCCGTTCCACCGACCCGGGGGTCGGGTGGCGGGGCTGGCTTCCCCCGGGGGACCGCCCGCGGGTGCTGGATCCCCCGGGAGGATTCCTCTGGTCGGCGAACCAGCGGATGACGGACGACGCCCACGCCGGCGGGCTGCCGAACCGGTCGGGAGCCCACCCGGTCCGGGCCTGGCAGATCCGCAGGCGCCTCGCGGAGCTGCCCCTGGCGGACGAGCGGTCCCTGCTGGCGATCCAGCTCGACGACCGGGTCTTCCTCTACGACGGCTGGCGGAAGATCCTTCTCCGCACCCTCGACGACCGCGCCTGCCGGGACCGGCCCGACCGGCAGCGGTTCCGGGAACTGGTCCGGGACTGGAACGGGCACGCGGCCGTCGACTCCGCCGGGTTCCGGCTGCTGAACGCGTTCTACTGGTCCACCTGGGACATCGTCCACGGGGCCTTCCGCGAACTGGCCCGGGCCCGGGGCGCCCGCGACGGGCCGTGGGTGGCGGAGCCCGCCCTCCGCCGGATCGTCCGGGAGCAGCCGGTCCACCTGCTGCCACCTTCCCGGGACACCTGGCACGACCTGCTGCTCGACGCGGTGGACCGGGCGATCCGCCGCGTCCGCGAGACCGACCCCGGGGCTCCCCTGGCGGCCCTGACCTGGGGACGGGTCAACGTCTTCCGGATGCGCCACCCGTTTTCCGGGTTCCTGCCCGGCCTGTCCCGGCTGCTCGACCTTCCGCCCGTGTCCCTGCCGGGCTGCCGCTGGGTTCCCCGGGTGCAGACTCCGTCCGGAGGGGCCAGCGAGCGCCTCGTCGTCTCGCCCGGACACGAGGACGACGGAATCCTCCACCTGCCGGGAGGAATCAGCGGGCACCCCCTCTCCCCCTGGTACGCGGCGGGCCACGACGCCTGGGTCCGGGGAAGCCCCACGCCGCTGCTCCCGGGTCCTCCCCGCCACCGGCTGACGATCCCCGCCGACCCCGCCCGGCCCGCCGGGAGCCGGTGACCGGGTTCAGGTCTCCCCTTCCGGGCGGGAGGCGGGGGGTTCCGGGGCGGTGGACCGGAGCTGGCGGGGCCGCTGCTGCCCCTTCCCTCCCCGGCCCCCCCGGCCGCGGACGGCGTCCGGATCGTCCAGCTCGAAGCGCAGGCAGCACATCAGGCGACCGCACCGTCCCGAGATCTTCGCCGGGTTGAGCGGCAGGCCCTGGGCCTTCGCCATCTTCATCGAGACCGAAGAGAAGCCGGGCAGCCACCGGGCGCAGCAGAGTTCCTGCCCGCAGTGCCCGACGCCGCCCTGCAGCAGGGCGGCGTCCCGGGCCCCGATCTGCCGCAGTTCCACCCGGGCGTTCAGGGTCCGGGCCAGGTCGCGCACCAGGGCCCGGAAGTCGACCCGCCCCTCGGCCACGAACTGGAACGTGACGCGCTTCCCGGAGGGGGAGGGATCGGCCCGCAGGATCCGCATCGGCAGGCCGTGCTCGGCCACCTTGCGCCGGGCGAGCTGGAACCAGTCCTCCCGCCGCCGCTGGATGTGGGCCTCCCGCTCCTCGTCCGCCTGCCGCGCCCGCCGCGTCACCCGGCCGGGAGGAGGCGCATCCGCGGGCCAGGGCAGCTCGAGCGGTACCCGGACGACGACGCCGAACGCGGTCCGGCCGCCGTGTTCGATCAGCAGCCGGTCCCCGATGTCGAGGGTCGGATCCTCGGTGACGCACGGCACGGGACGCGCCCTGCCGGGAACCCGGACCTCGACCACCAGCACCTGCCGTTCCTCCCTTCGCCGGTTTCGTGTCATCTTATCAGCCACCCCGCCGGGCGCACGCCGCGCCCGGGGCACCGCAGGAACCGGATCCGTGGGCAGAAAGAAGAAGAAGGGGGCCGGCGGCCCCCGGGTGCTCGCCGACAACCGGCGCGCCCGCCGCGACTACGAGGTGGAGGAGACCCTCGAGGCGGGAATCGTCCTCACCGGGACCGAGGTGAAGTCGGCCCGGGAGGGTCGCATCCAGCTCAAGGACTCCTACGCCAGGATCGAGGGGGGCGAGCTGTGGCTCGTCGACTGTCACATCGCTCCCTGGACCCACGCGACCTTCGACAACCACGACCCCGAGCGGAGGCGGAAGCTGCTCGTGCACCGCCACGAGCTGAAGCGCCTGCTGGGGAAGACCACGCGCTCGGGCTACACCCTCGTACCCCTGCGGGTCTACGTGAAGGGACCATGGATCAAGGTCGAGCTGGCCCTGGCCCGGGGCCGCGCCAGGCACGAGAAGCGGGAGGAACTCCGGCGGAAAATCCACCAGCGGGAGATCGAGCAGGAGATGCGGCGCCGGCGCTGACCGGGCCTTCAGAGATCGTGGCGGTACCGGCCCGCCCGCGCCCCGTCCTCGACCTGGAACAGGACCGCCGTGGCCGCGCCGGGGGGCAGGGCGAGGGCGACCGCCAGTTCCCCGCGGGCGTCCGTGCGGGCCTCGAGGAGATCGACGGGGGCCAGCCCCGGCCCCACCAGGCGAACCCGGACCCGGGCCCCGGGACGGGCGTCCAGCGTCCGGGGATCCCGCACCTGGAGCAGCCCGGTCAGCCCGCCCCGGTGCTTCTGCTCGAGGAACAGCACCTCGAGGGGGCGCGTCTCCTCGTCGAGCTCGAGGCAGGCCAGGATCGCCTCGCCGAGTTCCCCGGGCGGCTCGCTGGCGGCGAACGGGGGCTTCAGTTCCCCGGCGAAGGCCCCGTGGCGGGCCCGGCGGACGAACCCCCGGTGCTGCCGTTCCAGCATCGCGGCGATCTCCTCCTCGGAGGCGCCGGCCGACAGCCGGTCGGCGTAGGAAACCCGTTCCTGGTGCAGGATCCGGCCGCCGGAGTACACGAGGGTCTCGAGGACCGGGTTCTCCCGCCCCCGGTCCTCGCTCTGGACGTGGTACGGGGTCCCGTCGAAGACGGCGTCCGTGTTGTAGCCGGTGAGCAACCCGCTTCCTCCACCGGCGAATGTCGGCTCCGCCCCCGGTACCGTCAACGGCGCCCGGGCCGGTCGACGCCCGGCGCGGGATCCGGGACAATCCCCCGCGAGGGAGGCGCACCATGGCCCGGATGAGCCACGAGGAAGCGCTGGAACGGTACGGCATCCCGCGCTGGGGAGACGGCTTCTTCTCCGTGTCCCCGGCGGGCGAGCTCCTCGTGCTCCCGACCCGGGAACCGGGCCGGGCGATCTCGCTGCCGGCCCTGGTCGACCGGCTGCGGGAGGAGGGGACCGGCACCCCCCTCCTGTTCCGCTTCCCCCAGGTCCTCGAGACCCGCGTCCGCGAACTGGTGGACGCGTTCGCCGCCGCCCGGGACGAGTTCTCCTACCGGGGCGCCTACCGCCCCGCCTACCCGCTCAAGGTCAACCAGAAGCGGGTCGTCGTCGAGTCCCTGCTCCGGGCGGGCCGGGAACACGGAATCGCCCTCGAGGCGGGATCCCGGGCCGAGCTCGCCCTCGCCCTCGGGGCCGGGCTGGCCCCCGGATCGCTGGTGATCGTCAACGGGTACAAGGACCGCCGGACCCTGCGCCTCGCGGTGCTCGGGGCGCGGATCGGGCTCCGGGTGGTGGTGGTCCTGGAGAAGCTGTTCGAGGTGGACCGGCTCCTGGCGGCGTTCGCCGAGGCCGGGAAGGGTCCCCTCCCCCTCGTCGGCCTCCGGACCCGGCTCTACGCCCGGGGGGCCGGCCGCTGGTGGAAGTCCTCCGGCATCTCGGCGAAGTTCGGGCTGACGACGTCGTCCCTCCTCGCCGCCATCGAGCGGCTCCGCGCCGCGGGCCACGGGGACCGGGTCCGTCTCCTCCACTTCCACCTGGGCAGCCAGGTCCCGGAAATCCGCCGCCTCAAGGCGGCCTTCCGGGAGGGGGCGCGCACCTGGGCGCGGCTGCGCCGGATGGGCGTGCCCCTCGAGTACCTCGACGTCGGGGGCGGCCTCGCCGTGGACTACGACGGCTCCCGGACCTCCTCGGACGCGTCCCGCAACTATTCCCTCCAGGAGTACGCCAACGACGTGGTGTTCTTCACGGGGGAGGTGGCCGCCGAGGAGGGGGTCCCCCACCCGGTACTCCTCTCCGAGTCGGGCCGGGCCCTCACCGCCCACCACGCCCTCCTCGTCGCCGACGTCCTGGGGCGCATCGGGGCGGACCCGCCGCCGCCGGAAGGGGTGCGGGTCCCGCCCGACGCACCGCTCGTTCTCCGCGAGCTGGCCACCCTCCGGGAGCAGATCGGGGCCAAGACCTGGCGCGAGTACTGGCACGACGCCGTCGAGCACCGGGACGAGATGGTGACCCTGTTCAACGTCGGCCTGATCGACCTGCCCCAGCGTGCCCTCGCCGAGCAGCTCTTCTGGGAGATCGCGCGGCGGGCCCTGACCTGGGCGCGGAAGGAACGCAGCCTTCCCCCGGAGTTCGAGCAGCTGGAAAAGGCCCTCGACGAGAAGTACTTCGTGAACTTCTCCGTCTTCCAGGCGGCTCCCGACCACTGGGCCCTCGACCAGCTCTTCCCCGTCGTTCCCCTGCGCCGGCTCCGGGAAGAACCCACCGTCCGGGCCAGCCTGGTCGACATCACCTGCGACTCGGACGGGGCGATCGACCGGTTCATCGACGCCCGGGAGGTCCGCGAGGCGCTGGAGCTGCACGATCCCGCGGGCTGTCCCGGGGGCCGTCCCTACGACCTCGCCCTCTGCCTCCTCGGCGCCTACCAGGACGTGATGGGCGACCAGCACAACCTTCTCGGGACGCCCGCCGAGGCCCACGTCACCGTGGACGACGGGGGCCGGGCGCGGGTCGAGCGGACCCTGCCCGCCCAGCCGGCGGCGGAGGTGCTCGCCGATTTCGGCTGGGACGCGGGCGAACTCGCCGCCCGCGTCGAGGAGGCCCTCGCCGGCCGGCGGGAGGGAACCGCGGGGGCCGAGCTCCTGGCCGAGCTGCGCCGCGCCCTCGCCGGCGGCACCTACCTGGCGCCGGGTTGATCGCCGGCCGGCCCCCGCCGGGAACTCCCGGGACCCGCCCGGCGCCCGGGGAGGAGGCTCACATGCGGCGGGAGCGCTCGAGGATCCCCTTCAGTTCCTCCACGGCCGTGTCCCGCTGCCGGTCGTCCAGGCCGAGGATCTCCTGCAGGGCGAGCCCGATTTCCGGGATGTACTTCGTGATGTAGCTGCGCTTCTTCTGCTCGGCGGCGATCCGCTGGCGGCGACGGACGTACCGGCCGAGGGCCCGGCCCACGTCCATCAGGGCGAGGCGGATCTCCCGGATGATTTCCGGGTAGGAAGCGATCGCCTCCTTGCTCTCCGAGGTGAACGGAACCCACACCGAGGCCAGGTGCACGAACAGGACCACCGGCCCGGTCGGGGGCGCTCCCTTCGACTGCTGGAGGCCGTAGGGTTTCCAGTTCGTCTGGATGACCGCCTTCGTGATCGCGCAGGCCCCCGCCTGGTAGAGGAGCGGCACCCGGTTGGCGAACCGGCTGATGTCCGCCAGCTGGTCCCCCGGGAGCTTCCCCCCGTACGCCAGGCCGACCTCGACCAGGAAGGGGTTGCCCCGGTAGACCGCGGGGCTGCGGGAGCAGGAGGCGTAGAACTCGGCCTCGATCCGCTCCCGCATCGCCTTCTCGATCAGCTCCGCGCCGATCGGGGCGAGGCAGTTCGTGGGGGGGGCCAGGATCTTCACCCGGGGAATCGCCCGGTAGAGCTTCTCCACCGCCCGGGTGTCCAGGGTGCGGGGGCTCGCCTTGGGGGACACGCCCGCCTCCCGGCAGATCTCCGCCGCCACCTTCGCGCTGACCCGGGAGAAGTTCGCCATCATGGCGGTGGCCAGGTGGCGTTCCCGGCTGTCCCGGAGGATCTTCAGCAGCGTTCCCAGCTCCACGCCGTGGGGATGGGGACGGATCTCCTTCGGCTCCGGGGGCAGTTCCTCGACGACCCGCTCCCAGGCCACCGGCTCTCCCTTCGGGGGACGGTAGCGGAGGGTCGCGTGGGGGTTGGCGAGGGCGGTCAGCTCCAGGTACTCGTCCACGCTGCGGCGGCCGCGGGTGAACGAGCCCTCGAGGGCGATCGTCACCTCCGTGCCCCGCTCGAACGGCGGCTCCTCGAGCACCTCGTCGGTCAGGATGTCCGGCCGGTTCCGGCGGGTGTCGATCGCGATCTCGTAGAGGTGCGCGGGGCGGCGCGGGCCGGTGCGGGACACGATGCGGACCGGCCGGCCGGTGGTCAGCAGCCCGTACATCCCCGCCGCCGAGATGCCGATCCCCTGCTGGCCCCGGGACTGCCGGTAGCGGTGGAACTTCGACCCGTAGAGCAGCTTGCCGAAGATCTTCGGCACCTGTTCCCGGACGATCCCGGGGCCGTTGTCCCGCACGCTGACGAGAAACCGGTCGTCGGCGATCTCCCGCACCGTCACGTCGATCTCCGGGAGGATCCCCGCCTCCTCGCACGCGTCGAGGGCGTTGTCGACCGCCTCCTTGACCGTCGTCAGGAGCGCCTTGCGCGGGTTGTCGAACCCGAGCAGGTGCCGGTTCTTCGTGAAGAACTCCGAGACCGAGATGTCCCGCTGCCGGGCGGCCATCTCCCGGGCGTCCAGGGAACGCCGCGACTTCTTCTTCCCGGTCTTCCCGGGGGCCCCGCCACCCTTCCGCGGGGGGGCCGGCGCTTCCTCCCCCGGCGGGGGGCTCGACGGGTCGAACAGGGAGGGCTGGGTCGCCCGGGCCCGCCGGCGGGCCCCCGCCTTCTTCGTCCTGGCTCCGGTCGTCGTCATGGCGGCGCCAAGGATAGCGGTCCCGGTGGCGGGGGGAAACCCGCCGCCGCGGCGCCCTTCCGGCCCGATTGCGGGACCGGAAGGCCCCGCTACAATCTCCCGCACCCCCGCGGGGGAGGACCGCCGGAGGCTGCCGATGGACAAGAAGGCCCTGATCGACGTGCTGAACAACCTGACGATCGGCGAACTCGGGACCCTCCGGTCCCGCCTCGCCGAGGTGAGGAACGTGGTCGCCGGGAAGGGCCTCGACGAGATCGTGACCATCCTGGACGAGGCCCGGGCCCGCCTGGACGCCCTGGACATCCGGGGGTTCCGGAAGAAGATCCAGCACGCCGTCAGCCGCCTCGGGCACGTCCGGGAGGAGACGGCACCCCGGGAGCGTCTCCCGGGAATCCGGCCCCGCTAGTCCCCGACGGACCAGGTCGCCACCGCGAGGGCCCGGAAGGACGCCTCCCGGGCGACGGCGCCGGCGTCCGCGTCGTCCGGCAGGGCCAGCTTCCCGGGCACGGCGAACAGCACGAACCGGACCCGGTGCAGGAACGGCCCCTCCCCGCGGGGCCCGGGGCTCCAGCCCCCGCCCCCGTTCCGCGCCGCCTGGGCCGCCCCGCCCGGCAGGCGCCGGACGGGCGGCAGCCCCGGCGCGAGCCGCCGCCGCGTCGCCGGGATGTTCCAGACGGCCCAGAACGGTTCCGCCCCGCCCGGGGCATCGAGGTCGACGGCCACCAGGGCGAGGCTGCCGGTGCCGGGAGGCGGGTCGCCCCACTCCAGCGCGGGGCTCGCCTCCATGCGGGCCGCCACGGCGAGGGCGGTGAACCCCCCGCCGGCGGGCCCCCCGGGCCGGAGGATGAACCGTTCCGCCGGCGGACGCAGCGATTCCTCCACCGATCCCACGAGGGCGACGGCGACGACCAGGAGGAGGATCGGCAGACCGAGGCGGACATCCATGGCACCCGGAAGGTACGGGGAATCCTCCCCCCGGCAAGTTCCGGCCCGGTCCCCGTCCCCGCCCCGGGACCGCGGCTGGCCGGTCCCCGGGCCGCGGGCTATTCTCGGGCCATGAGCGAGGGGCGGGAACCGGTGGATCCGGGGGCGTTCGCGGTGCGCCGCGAGGTGCGCGACCTGCTCGCGCGCCTCCTCGGCCGCGAGGAGCCGACACCGGACCGCTTCGAGAAGACCCTCGCCGCCCTTCGCCGGCGGCGCCGCATCGCCGTCCGGCAGCTCCTGCGCCTGCACCGGGAAGGAAGGGTCCGGGACGAGATCGTCGCCCTCGAGCTTCTCGGCCGCCTCGCGGCGCCGGAGGACCATCCCGCCCTGGCGGCGGTCGCCAACGACCGGGACGCCCCGGACTCCGCCCGGGTCGCCTGCGCCCTGGTGCTCCTCGGGCACGACCGGGCCGGCCTGCTGACCGCCCCGGACATCTCCACCCGGATCCTCCGCTGGCAGGCCCGGTTCGTCGCCGACGAGCCGACCCTGCGCGCTCCGCTGGTCCGGCTCTACCTCGACGCCTCCCCCGAGGAGCGGGCCCGCTGGATCGCCCTCCAGGACCGGGAGCTGACGGAACCGGAGGGGCGGGCCGCGGTTTTCGAGATGCTCCTCGAGGTCGAGGAGGACCCGGACCTCCGGGTCTTCCTGCTGGAGGGCCTGGCCCGGGTGCCCCACCCGGCGGTCCGGGCGGCGATGCGCCGGGTCCGTCCCCTCGACCCGGAGGAGGCCGACATCGTCACCGGGGCCCTGGCGGCGCTCGGGGCGACGGCGGACCCGGACACCGTCCCGGCGGGGTGGTCCGCGCGGGTCGGGTTCTGCGACGGGACCGGGAGCTTCCCGCTGCGGTTCGACTTCCGCCTTCCCGGCCGCCGTCCCCGGGCGGCCGTGTTCGTCGTCAACCTGCTGACCGGCATCCGCGACTCCCTTCCCCTCACCGGTTCCGAGGTGGACCACTACGACGCCCTCGGGGCGGAGCGGGACGGGGAGGAGGGCGGCACCTCCCGCTCCCTTCTCTACCCCCTGCCGGTCCCGGAGGCCCTCGGCCTGCTCCTGACGGCCGAGCGGCGGGACGAGCAGGACGGGCGGGACTTCCCCCTGGACCACGAGGCGGCGCGGCGCATCCTCGACCCCCTGGCCGACCTGCGCCCGCACCTGCCCGCCCCGCCGGCGATTCCCCTGGACCCGGGGCTCCGGGACCGCTCCGCGGAACTCCTGGAGCACCCCGGGTACGCCGGCTGGTTCTACGACGCGGGGGACCACGAGCTGGACGACCTGCGCCTCGAGGTGCTGCGGACCTGCACCTCCCACCGGAAACCGGGCCCGGAGCTGATCGAGGAGGCGGCACGACGCCTGGTCGCGGACCACGAACCCCGCCGCCTCGTCCGGATGCTCCGCCACAACGCCACGGTCCATGCCCTGGCGGGAGAGCGGGAATACGCCGCCATCGCCCTCGCTACGGCGATGGCGATCGCCACCGGGGGGTTCTCCCGGACGGCCCTGGTCCGGCGGATGCTGGAGGAGAGCCTGCACCCGGGCCACTACTTCTTCACGCCGGTTCCCGACGGGCCCGAGCGCCACGACCTGGCCCGGATCCTTTACGGCGACCGCAGGATGACCCGGGGACGGGTGTTCACCGTGGAGCTGGCGGCGATCCTGTCCCGGGCGATGGACGTCTGGCACTCCCGGATCCCCTCCCTCGAACGGCCCACCGCCGACCAGGTCCAGGGGGCCGCCCTCGCCCTGGCACGGGCCGGGGCCCGGGAGGTTCTGGCGGCCGTCCGCCGGGATCCCTCCCGCGACCGCCCGTCCCTGGGGGGGCTCGAGCGGGTCTACCGGCGGGTCCTGCGGCAGGTGGACTTCCCTTCCCAGGCCTCCGACCCGGACCACGCCTGGCTTCTCTCCCTCCTCGTCGGGGCGACCCGCGCCCTGGTCGAGGAGTTCTGTGCCCGCTGCCCCGGCCGCTGCCTCGCGGATCCCCGGGCGGACGGACGGGCCCTCCTCGAGTCCCCGACCCTGCCCGCGGGCCCGGCGGTGGAGATGCGCCTGCGGACCTGGCCCGGGATCTTCCTCCACGACCCCTCCCCCGAGGAAGAGAGCGCCCTCGCGGCCTACATGATGGGCACCCGCCTCGGCGAGCTCCTTGCGCGGCGGCCGGAGGCGGAGCGCGGCCCCTACCGGTGCGCGGTCTGCGGCGAGATCCGGCCCCGGACGACCCTTTCCCGCTCCGTGCTGCTCCCCCACGACGGGGAGGCGCCCGGCCCGGTCTGCCGCCGCTGCCAGGGACGCTACCGCCGGGACCCGGAGTTCCGGGCCCGGGTCATCGCCCGCCGGGGGAAGCTGGTGCCCCGGGGAACGGTCCCCGGCGACGGCTCCCGCTGACCCCGGGTCGTCCCCGGGACCCGCCCGCCAGCGGGAAGGCCTCCCTTTCTCCCGCACTTCACCGCCCGGTTCGAGCCCCTCTGAGGAGTTCCTCCGCCTCCCGCCGCTCCCGGGCCCAGGGCCACGGGTCCCCCGGCAGGAGCTCGTCGATCGGCCGCCGGCACCGGAGGCCGCCCCGGTTCGCCGCGCGCCGCAACCCCGCCGCCACCGGCCCCTCCCCGGTCACCTCCACGCACCGCAGGGAAAACTCG
>CAZOTT010000067.1:0-16279 GCA_964582785.1 uncultured Acidobacteriota bacterium
GGGTCCGGGCGACGGTGTCCAGCTCCAGGGTCACCGCGCCCCGCCGGAAGAGGGCCCGCACCGGCTGGCCCGCCTCCACCGCGGCCGGCCGCCTCACCTGCCGGGCCAGGACCGGCTCCCCCGCCCGGAGCGGCCGCCGCAGGACGAGCCCCGCGGCCCGCCCGGGATCGGAGAGAACCGCCTTCCCGGGCGGCAGGCGCCGGGTCTCGACCCGCAGGTCCTCCGGGCGCAGCCGGGCACCCCCGCCCAGATCCCGGGCGGCGACCAGCACCGGCGCCTCGATGGAGAGCCGGGCGGGAACCGCGTACCTCCGGACGGGGTGTCCCTGCGACCGGACCTCGATCGGGATCCTGACCGTCCCGGCGCGCAGGCCGCCCAGGGGCGGGCGGGCGACGACCTCCCGTTCCCCGGGAGGCAGGACGAGGCCCCGCGGGACCCGGACTTCCTCCACGGTGACCCTGCCCCGGGGGTGGAGGCCGCTGATCATCGCCCGGATCGCGTCCCGGACCTCCTCCTCCCGGAGCGGTTCCCCGCGGCCGAAGACGCGGACACGGCCGCTCCCGGCCAGCTCCACCCGGTCGAGGGGAATGCCCGCCCGGCGGAGGGCCTCCCGGACCGCCAGCACGCCGATCACGCGGGACCGGCCGGCGGGAGGCACCCGGCCGAGACCCGCCTGCCGCGCGCGATCCGCGAGGGGCCCCTCGAGCCGGGCCACGTCGCCGAGGGTCACCGCCGCACCGGCGGCGAGGGTGACCTCCGGCCGGAGGGAAACGACGAGGCGGCCCGCGGCGGGACGCGGGTCGGCGGGCGTCCCGGCGAGCGCGGCCAGGAGGATCCAGGCGGGAAGGATGCCTGCGGTGATGCGGGTCGTCATGACCTCGTGCCCTCCTGCTAGCGCACCAGCGTGACGAGCTTGCGGAGCATGTCGTCCGCGGCCCGGACCGCGCGGGAGTTCAGCTCGTAGGCCCGCTGGGCGCTGATCATCTCCACCAGCTCGGCGACGATGTTCACGTTCGAGGTCTCGAGGAACCCCTGGCTGATCTCGCCGAGACCATCCTGCCCGGGCGTGCCGAGGATCGGGTCCCCGCTGGCCTGGGTGGCGACGAAGAGGTTGTTGCCGACGCTCTGCAGGCCGGCGGGGTTGACGAAGCTGGCGAGCTCGATGTTCCCCACCTGGCTGACCGTCTCGTCCGCCAGGCGGACGGTCACGGTGCCGTCGCGCCCGATCGTGATCGCCTTGGCGTCCTGGGGGATGGTCAGGGGCGGGTCGAGCTGGTAGCCGAGGGCGTTGACCACGTTGCCGTTCTCGTCCACGGTGAACGACCCGTCCCGGGTGTACGCGTTCGTCCCGTCGGGCCGCACCAGCTTGAAGAAGCCCTGGCCCTCGATCACGAGGTCGAGGGGGTTCTCGGTCGGCTTGAAGTCCCCCTGCTGGAACAGCCGCTTGATCGCCGCGGTCCGGGTCCCGAGACCGATCTGGATTCCCGACGGCAGGTTGGTGGACGCGCTCGAGGCGGTCCCGGGGGCGTTGACCGTCTGGTAGAGCAGGTCCTGGAACTCCGCCCGGCTGCGCTTGAAACCGGTCGTGTTGACGTTGGCCAGGTTGTTGGCGATGACGTCCATGTTCAGTTGCTGGGCCGCCATCCCCGTCGCGGCCGTCCAGAGCGAGCGTTCCATGCGCTGTCTCCTCCTTCTCCCCGGCGCGCTCAGCGCACGACGTCTCCCAGCTTCACCGCCTCGCTGGCCACCACGTTCGCCGCCACGTGGACGACGCGTTCCTGGAGATCGAACAGGCGCTGGACCCCGATCATCCGCACCAGTTCCTCCGTCGCCGAGACGCCGCTCTGCTCGAGAAATCCCTGGCGGATCCGCACCCGTTCCGGGGGCAGGAGCGTCACCTTGCCGGCGGGCCGCCAGAGGGAGTTTCCTTCCCGGCGGAGGGTGCCCGGCGCGGCGGTGACGATGCCGAGGGTCGCGAGCTGTTCCCCGTCGACGCTGACCGTCCCGTCCTGTGCGACCTCGACCCGGCGGGAACCGGCCGGGACCACGATCGGGTTGCCCCGGTCGTCCAGCACGGGGAGCCCGTCGGGCGTCACCATCCGCCCGCCGGAGTCGAGCCGGAAGTTGCCGGCCCGGGTGAGACGCTCCCCTCCCGGCGTGCCGACCCGGAACCACCCCTCCCCCTCGATGGCGAGGTCGAGGGGGTTCCCGGTGCTCCGCAGCGGCCCCGGCCGCATCGCGTTCCAGGTTCCGCGCACGTCGACCTCGACGGGGGACACGGGCCCCTTCCCGCCGGCGCGGGACAGGGCGCGGCCCAGGTAGCTCGAGAACAGGGGACGTTCCGGCCGGTAGGCCGGGGTCGTGACGTTGGCCAGGTTGCTGGCCGTCACGTCGAGCGCCCTTTCCCCGGCCACCAGGCCGGAGGCGGCGGTGTAGAGCATCGGGAACATCCGGCAGCCCTCCTCGGCGCCCCGTCCGGGACGATCCGTCCGGGGAACTGCAAGATCCGTACCCCCGCGGACCGGCCGGTTTCCCGGGGATTCAGCGGGCCCCCGACGGGGAGCCGGCAGGTTCTGCCTCCTCTCCTGTCGGTTCTCCGACGGTCCGGACCACGCGGAGGACGAGGGTCGGCACGATCCGCTCGACCTCCACCAGGACCTCCTGGCCCCGGGAAAGCCGGCGCTCGGCCCGGGCCACCAGGGGCGTGCCCGCGAGCACGATCCGGACCCGGCCGTCCCCCTCGATCCGGGCCACCCGGGCCGGGTAGATCCCCCCCACCTTCAGCGCGGGGAGCATCAGCTCGCCTCCCGGGCCCGGAACGCCGCCAGGCGCTCCCGGAGCGCCCGCTCCGCCGTCATCTCTTCCCGCCGCTCCGCCTCGGCCACCAGGTCCGCCAGGACGGACGGCACCTCGATCCGGGGCGCGGGGCCGGCCGGCGCCTCCGGTCCTTTTTCCCGGGGCGGGCGGCGCCGGCGCAGGGGGAGGCGGAACCGGTGCAGGAGGCCCCGGCGCGCGGGAGCGGCCTCCGGCCGGCGGCGCCGCCGGGTTCCCTGGCCCCGGGCCAGCACGAACAGCCCCGCGAGCATCACCAGGTTGAACAGCAGCTGCAGCAGCCAGAGGGTTTCCATGCTCACGGTCCTCCCTCGGTGACCAGGTCCCGGACCCGGAAACCGAACCTTCCGTCGATGACGACCAGCTCCCCGGTGGCGTAGGGACGCCCCTGGACGTAGAGGGTCACGGCGTCGTCCCCGTCGAGGCCGACCGGCACCGCGTCCCCGACCCGCAGGGCGAGGACCCGCTCGAGGGGCCAGGCCAGCCGCCCGAGGCGCACCTCGAGGGGCAGCTCGATCTGGTCGAGCAGGGAGGAGGGTTCCTCTCCCGCCGCCGGCCCCCCCGGGCCGGGGTGAAGGGCGGTGGTCCCGGGATCGGCCCCCGTCCGCGGGCCCGGTTCCGGGGCGGCGGCCCCGGGCCCGGCCGCGGCCTGTTCCACGTCCTCGGGGGGCACGAGGGTGGTCGCCCCTTCGTCCCGGTCGAGCACCCGGGTCTCGTCCTCTCCGTTCCCGGGATCCTTCCTGTTCGTCTCGTCGCTCATCGGCGTTCTCCGCGCGGCGGGTCAGAGGATCCCCTCCGGGCCCTCCGCGAGTTCCTTCACCTCGAACCAGCGCTGCGCCCCCCGGCGGGAGATCTCCCCCCGGGCGAGGAACAGGTCGTTGATCCGCAGCCCGAGCCGGTCCTCCTCGGTCGCCTCGAGCTGGAGCACCGCCCCGGCACGGAGCCGGCGCAGGTCGCCGAGCCGGATCGTTCCCGCGGCGAGGACCGGCTCGATCCGGACGCGGGCCCGTCCCACCGCCTCGACCAGTTCCCCGGGGGGCGCGTCCTCGCGGACCACGGGAGTCTCCGCGACCAGCCGGTTGACCAGGACCGGCGTCATCAGCAGGCGGCAGGGCAGGTCCCGGGTCTCGGTCGAGACGCGCAGCTGGGCGGTGGCCAGGGTGCCGCCCCGCCGGGCGAGCCGGCCGAAGACCGGGTCGTGATCGAGCCCCCCGGACTCGATCGGACCCAGCGCCGTCCGCGCCGACAGCCACCCGGTGATGCGGGCGAGGGCCGTCTCGAGGAGCCGCTGCTCGACCGGGGAAAGAAGCCGGGCTCCCTCCGGGGCGCGCCCCTCTCCCCCCTGGAGACGGTCCACCAGCATCACCGCCAGCTCCCCGTGGAGGGAAATCCCCCCCACCACCGAGCGTTCCTCGTCGAGCACGACACCGAGGGGCTCGAGGGGGGTCATCGTCGCGAGCACGGTGGACGCCGGTTGCTGGACCAGGCCCGCGTAGGTGACCTCCAGCGACTTTTCCGGCGCCAGCATGATGTCGAGGATTTCCCCCAGTTCCTCGGCGATCCGTTCCGCCGCCGCCTCGACCAGGGCGAGGCGGTCCCCCGCGAGGACGATCGGCGCCCGGAGGTCGAAGACGACCTCCCGGGCGGCGCCCTCCGCGACTTCCTCCTCTCCCGGCTCGAACGAGGCGAGCAGGGCGTCGACCTCTTCCTGGGACAGCAGGCGGCTCATCACGCGGTCTCCGGGACGGTCAGGCGGGCCGCGACACGCGCGCGGAGCCGGGCGATCGCCCGGGTGTGGATCTGGCAGACGCGGGACTCGCTGACGTCCAGGACGGCGCCGATCTCCTTGAGGGTCAGCCCCCGCTCGTAGTACAGCCCGAGGACCAGGCGCTCCCGCTCGGGCAGGTGCTCGATCTCCTCGGCGAGGAGCTGCCGGCGCTCCTTCGCCTCGACCTGGCCGAGAGGATCGCTCGCCGGGTCCGCCGGGTCCCGCCCCTCCTCGTCGAGCCCGGGCATCGCTCCCATGCGGATGCCCCGGGCCTGGACGTACAGCTCCTGGAGTTCCTCCAGCGAGAGGTCGAGCTCCGCGGCGATCTCCTCGTCGCTGGCGGCCCGGCGGGTCCGGCTTTCCACGGCGGCGATCGCCATCTCCAGCTTGCGCGCGGCCCGCCGCAGGGAGCGGGGGGCCCAGTCGCGGGCCCGGACCCCGTCCAGGATCGCTCCCCGGATCCGCTGTTCCGCGTACGTCTTGAAGCGCACGTTCCGTCCCGGGTCGAACCGGTCCACCGCCTCCATCAGGCCGAGCAGGCCGTCTCCCACCAGGTCGTCGTAGTCGATCGACCCGGCGAGGCGGGAGCCGATCCGGTGGGCCAGGTAGCGCACCAGCGGTACGTGGGCGAGGAGCAGCCGTTCCCGTTCCGCCGAGCCGGGCACGCGCGCCGCGGGGGTCCACTCGACGGAAGGATCGACGAGCGGCGCCTCGAAGACGGGGGCCCCGCCCCGGGTCAGTGCATCGTCTCGGTTGCCCGTGCTTTTCTTTCCCATCGTTCCCCGATCGCGCCGCGGAGCCGGGCGGCCGCCCCCGCGGCGAGGTGAAGGGCCAGGCGCTCGAAGGCGCGGCTGGCCGGCGCGAACGGTTCGGCGAGCACCACGGCCCGCTGGCGGCGTGCCGCCTCGCGGACCGCCTCGTCCCGCGGGATCCATCCCTCGAGGGAGACCCCTCCCCCGAGGAACCGGCGGCTGACCGCCTCGAGCTGGCGGTGGATGCGGCGGGCCTCGTCGACGGACGCGGCGCCGTTGACGACGAGCCCGACCTCGGGGAGCCTCGCGCGCATCACCTTGAGCGCGGCGTAGGCGTCCACGAGCGCCGCGGGTTCCGGCCAGGTGACCAGCAGGACCCGGTCGGCGACCCGCACCAGCCGGGAGACCTGGTCGGCGATTCCCGCGGCGGTATCCACGAGGACGACATCGGCGTCCCGCCGGAGACCGAGAAGTTCCTCGGCGAAGCGGAGCTGGGCGTGGGGATCGAGCCTCGTGAGTTCCGGCAGGCCGGACCCGGCGGGGATCACCCGGATCCCCTCCGGGCCCTCGACCGCGATGTCCGCCAGGGGAACGCCTTCCCGGAAGAAGTGCTCGATCGTCCGCCGCGGCACGATCCCCAGCAGGACATCCAGGTTGGCCAGGCCCAGGTCACCGTCCAGCACCGTGACCCGCACCCCCGTCCGGGCGAGGCAGATGGCGGTGTTGGCCACGAGCGAGGTCTTCCCCACGCCCCCCTTGCCGGAGGTGACGGCGATCACCCGGGACCGCCCGCCCGGGATCCCCCGCTTCCGGCGGCCGGCGGCGCTCATCGGGTCTCCTCCCGCCGGTCCCCCCGGGGCGGCGGCACGGACCAGCCGGCGAGCCGGGCCGGGTCGGCCAGTTCGAGGTCGTCCGGAATGCGCGGGCCGTTCCCCAGGTGCAGCAGGGGCAGCCGGGCCCGGGCGGCGGCGGTGACCAGGGCGCCCGGCCGGACCGTCTCGTCCAGCCGCGTCGCCCCGAGCCGCCCCGGCCGCAGCCGCCGGAAGCGGCGCACGGTGTCGGCGAGGGAGGCCCCGTCCCGGTCGGCGGCCAGCAGCAGCTCGATCTCCTCGGGGGCGGTCCCGGCGAGGATGCCGGCGAGCCGGTCCATCCCCTCCCGGTCCCGCCGGGCGATGCCCGGGGTATCCAGCAGCAGGAGGGATCCCGGGGGCAGACCGGCCCGGGCCCGGTCCAGGTCGCGCCGGTCCCGGACCGGCCGGAACGGCACGCCGAGCACCCGGGCGAAGGCCTCGACCTGCTCCGCTCCCCCCAGTCGCTGGTCATCGCAGGAGGCGAGGACGACCCGGCGGCCGGCGGCCAGCGCCTCCCGGGCGGCGACCTTGGCCAGGGTGGTCGTCTTCCCCACGCCCGGCGGACCGACGACCGCCAGCACCCGGACCTCCGCGGAGGGCGCCGGCGGGCGGGCCGCGGCGAGCCACAGGCCGACGGCGCGCCGCGCGTAGGCCAGCCGCGCCCGGGGGTCGGCCAGGCGTTCGCCGTCCAGGTTCGCTTCCGCGGCCCGGGCGATCCTCTCCGCCAGCACCGGCCCGAAGCCGAAGGCGAGCAGGTCGTCCCGCAGCCGCGCCGCGTCCGGGTCCAGGGGACGGCCCGCGGGCGTCCGGGAGGGCGTCCCTCCGGGCCCGGTCCCGGGACGTTCCGCCGCCGCGACGATCTCCACCCCGGCCGGCACGCGCCGCGTCTCGAGGACGACCGCGCCCTCTCCCAGGACCTCGCGCACCCGCGCGAGGGCTTCCGACGTCGTTCTGCCCCTGACCGTCTTCACGAGCATCTCAGCCCACCGTTGCCACCGCCTTCAGCTGCACCTCCGGCGGGATCTCGAGGGTGGAAAGGACGGGCGCGTGCGGCAGGTGCGGCCGCAGCAGCGCGGCGAGGTAGGGTCGGAGCCGCGGCCCGACGACGACCGCCACCTGGCCGCCGGCAGCGGTCACCGCCTGGCCGATGCGGGACACGATTTCCCGCGCCCGGCCGGGGGACATCCCCTCGGCGGGCTGTTCCGGTCCCCCGGGGACCAGGGCCCGGGTCAGCTCGTCCTCGAGGTCCGGGTCGAGGGCGACCGCCTGGAGGGTTCCCTGCTCGTCCAGGAGCGGCGCCACGATCGCCCGTGCCATTCCCCGCCGGACCGCCTCGGCGATCTCCTGGGTGTCCCGGGTGCGGGTGGCGGCGTCCGCCATCAGCTCGACGACCGTCGCCAGGTCGCGGATCGGGACCTGCTCGGTCAGCAGCGCCTGCAGGACCCGCTGGACCTCTCCCACCGTGAGCCGCTCGGGGACCAGCTCCGCGACCGCCTTCGGATGGGTCCGCTGGAGCCGGTCGAGCAGCCGCGCCACGTCCTCCCGCCCCAGCAGCTCGGCGGCGTTGCGGCGGATGATCTCCATCAGGTGCGTGGAGAGCACGGAGGGCGGATCGACCACCGTGTACCCGGCCGCCCGCGCCTCGTCGGCCTTCGACGGGTCGATCCAGGTCGCCGGGAGCCCGAACGCCGGGTCCCGGGTCGGAACCCCCTCGATCTTCCGGCTGGCCCCCACGTCGAGGGCGAGCAGCCGTCCCCGCGGGATGCGGCCGGAGGCGATCCGCACCCCCTTGAGGAGGATGTCGTACCGGTCGGGCGGCAGCTGCAGGTTGTCCCGCACCCGTACCGGCGGAAGCACGAATCCCAGCTCGGTGGCGAGCTGCCGGCGCAGTCCCCTGATCTTGTCCAGGATCCCGCCCTGCCGGTCGGCGCCGACCGCGTCGATCAGGTCGTAGCCCACCTCGACACACAGGGGGTCGACACCGAGCAGGGCCTCCGCCTCGTCGACGATCTCCCCGTCACCGGCCTCGCTCTCCTCCTCGGCGGTGGCGGCGGGTTCCTCCTGCCGGCGCGCCGCGGCGACGCGGGCCCCGGCCCAGGTGACCCCCGCCAGCACGAGGAAGGCGACCTTGGGCAGGCCGGGCACGAGGGCGAGACCGAGCAGGGTGGCGGCGGCGATCCTCAGCGGCTTCGGCGAGGAGAGGAGCTGGGAGAGCACGGTTTCGCCCAGGTTCGTCTCCTGGGCGGCCCGGGTGGTGATGATGCCGCCGGCCAGGGCGATCAGGAGGGAGGGGATCGCCGACACGAGGCCGTCCCCGATCGTCAGCACCGAGTAGGTCCGCAGCGCCTCCGAGATGTCCATCCCCTGCTGGAGGACACCGATGGCGATGCCGGCGACGATGTTGATCATCGTGATCACCAGCGCCGCGATCGCGTCCCGCTGGGTGAAGCGGACGGCGCCGTCCATCGAACCGAAGAATTCCGCCTCCTTCTGGATCCTTTCCCGCCGGGCGAGCGCTTCCTTTTCCGTGATCAGGCCCGCGCTGAGATCGGCGTCGATCGCCATCTGCTTGCCCGGCATGGCGTCCAGCGTGAACCGGGCGATGACCTCCGAGATGCGCGTCGAGCCGTGGGCGATGACGACGAACTGGATGACGAGGAGGACGAGAAAGACGACGACGCCGACGATGAACGATCCGCCGACGACGAACTGCCCGAAGGACTGGATCACCACGCCGGCGGCCCGCGTGCCCCGGTCTCCCTGGAGCAGGATCAGCCGGGTCGAGGCGATGTTCAGGGCCAGCCGGTAGAGGGTCACCAGCAGGAGCAGGGAGGGGAACGCCGAGAAGTTCGTCGGCCCGGGAACGTACATCGCCGTCATCAGGATCACGATCGAGAGGGCGAGGTTGACCGTGATCAGCAGGTCGAGGACGGCGGTCGGCAGCGGGACGATGATCAGCCCCAGGGCGAGGATCACCGCCACCGGCAGGACCAGGTGGTAGCGGGAGGCGGGGGTGGCGGCGCCCGCGATGGCTCCCGTGCTCACGGCCTCACCCCGCTACGCCCGCCGGCTTCCCGTTCCACCTCCGGGTGGACCCGGTAGGCGCCCTTGCGCCGGTTCCAGATCCAGGCGAACACCTCGGCCACCGCCCGGTAGAGGGACTCCGGGATCGGGGCGCCGACCCGGCACAGCTTCTCCAGGGTCCGGGCGAGGGGCGGGTCCTCCACCAGGGGAACCCCGTGCTTCCGCGCGATTTCCTTGATCTTCCGGGCGATCGGGCCCCTGCCCTTGGCGACGACCAGGGGCGCCTCCATCCGTCCCTGCTCGTACCGGAGGGCCACCGCCACGTGGGTCGGGTTCGTGACGACGACGTCCGCCCCGGGGACCGCCGCCATCATCCGGCGGCGGGCCAGCTCGAACATCTTCTGCTTCTGCTTGCGCCGGACCTCGGCCGGGATCTCCCGCTCCTTCGCCTCGTCCTGGACCTCCTTCTTCGTCATGTAGAGGCCCCGGTACCACCGCCACCGGACCCAGGCGTAGTCGACGACGGCGACGACGAGGCCGATGCCGAAGGCCCACAGCAGGATGCGGCGGATGACGAGGGCGCTCTCGCGGAAGATGGCCGGCGGCGACAGGAGCGCGAGGTTCATCACCTCGCCCCACACCGGGAGCAGGATCAGCCAGATCAGCAGGGCATACAGGATCGTCTTCACCAGCGCCTTCAGGGCGTTGAACAGCCCGTCGATGCGCAGGAGGTTCCTGATGCCGGTGAAGGGATTGATCTTCGCGAAGTCGATCCGCAGGGCCTCCCGGGCGATCCGCATCCTGGTCTGGAGGTACTGCCCGGCGATCGCTCCCAGCATGATCGCCAGCAGCAGCGGGCCGATCAGCCAGGCGGCGTCCCGCGCGGCCCGGAGCAGCAGTCGCGGCAGCTCCTCCAGGTCGGGAACCGCGCGCGGAGTCCGCAGCCACTGACGGACCATCTCCTGGGCGGTGCCGAGGAACCAGCCCCCGAACAGCATCGCCCAGGCGAGGAAGAGACCGAGGGACGAGACCTGCCCGACGTCCTGGGAGCGGGCCACGTTGCCCCGGTCGCGGGCCCGCTGGATCTGCCGGTCGGTCGGCTTTTCCGTCCGCTGGTCCCGGTCCTGCCGCGCATCCGCCATCGCGAACCCTCCTCCTCAGGATCCCGCGAGCACGCGGAGGAAGCGGGCGACGTCGTGGGTCGTCCCGCGGAACGTCTCGGTCAGCAGCGGGGCCATCAGCCGCAGGGAGAGGCCCGCCACCACCAGGCCGACCGCGAGGCGGACCGGGGCCCCGACGACGAGCACGTGCATCTGGGGCACCGCACGGTTGACCAGCATCAGGCCCAGGTCGACCAGGAACCCGGTCACGATGATCGGTGCGGCCAGGCGGAAACCCAGGGTGATGACGGCGGAACTGACGTGGACGACGGACGGCAGCCACGGCCCGCCGAGGTTTCCCCCACCCGGGGGGACGATCTGCCACGACCGGGCGAGGACCCCCAGCACCTGCTCCGGGCCCCCGATGGCGATGAAGACCAGCATGCCCATCAGCCGGTAGAAGATGCCGATGGTCGGCGCCTGCATCTGGGTGACCGGGTCCAGCATCGCCGCCATCGCGAGCCCGGTCGGGTAGCCGGCGAGGCCCCCGGCGTAGAGGGCGATCTCCACGGTCATCGCGGCGGCATACCCGATGACGAGCCCGACCAGGGACTCGACGATCACCAGCCGCGGCAGGCCGACGCCCGCGGGCACCGCCGGGACGACCGGTGCGACGATCACGGCCAGCAGCACGGCGAGCCCGATCCGCACCCGTACCGGCACCGCTTCCGACCCGTAGACCGGGACGACCGCCACCATCGCCGCCGCCCGCAGGACGAGGGCGAACGTCCCGAGCAGGTCGTTCCAGGGCAGGCGGAAGACGATGGCGTCCATCGGACGGGGTCCTCAGCCGACGAGGGTGGAGGCGAGTTCGAAGATCTCGCGGGTGAACGAGAGCAGGATGCGCAGCATCCAGCTCATCGCGACGACGAAGACGAGAAACACCGCCAGGATCTTCGGGATGAACGTGATCGTGACGTCCTGGATGGAGGTCGCCACCTGGAGAATGCTGACGATCACCCCGACCAGCATCCCCGCGACCAGCATCGGCATCGCCACGTACAGGGCCGTGCGCATCGCGTCGTGCCCCACCGCCAGCACCATCATCTCGTCCATGGCGGCCTCCTCACCGGATCCCGGCGACGAGGGACCCCGCCAGGAGGGACCACCCGTCCACCAGCACGAAGAGCAGGATCTTGAACGGAAGAGAGACCATCGCCGGGGGCAGCATCATCATTCCCATCGAGAGCAGCACCGAGGCGACGACCAGGTCGACGACGAGAAACGGGAGGAACAGCAGGAAGCCGATCTCGAAGGCGACCCGCAGCTCGGAGATCACGTAGGCGGGAACGATCACCCGCAGGGGCAGGTCGTCCGGGCCCTTCGGCCGGGGCAACCGGGCCATCTTGACGAACAGCTCCAGGTCGGTCTGGCGGGTGTTCCGCAGCATGAACTCGCGGAACGGGACCGCCGCCTCGTGCACCGCCTCGACCGCGTCGATCTCGCCGTCGGCCCAGGGCTGCCAGGCCCGCTCCTTCACCTGGTCCACGACGGGACCCATCACGAAGAGGGTCATGAACAGGGAAAGCCCGATGATCACCTGGTTGGGCGGCATCTGGGGCGACCCGAGCGCCTGCCGCAGGAAGTGGAACGCGACGACGAACCTCACGAAGGAGGTCATCATCAGGAGGATCGACGGCGCGATCGCCAGGACGGTGAACAGCAGCAGGAGGCGGACGGCGGTCGAGGACGGGCCGAGACCGGCCGAGTCGGAGAGTTTCAGCTCGAGGGCCGACTCCGCCGGGGCGGCGAGCGCCGTTCCGCACGCCGCGAGGGCGAGCAGCACGAGGGTGGTCCCGAGCCGCCCCCGGCTCATCGCCCGGCCCCTCCCATCTTCTCCAGGCTCTCGGCCAGCCGGGCCGAGAAGTCGAGCAGTCTCCCGGCGGGCTGCTCCTCCTTCCCGCCGGGCGCGGCTCCCGCCGGGGCCTGCCCCGCTTCCTCCAGCGGGGAAACCAGCGAGACGGCCCGTTCCGTGACCCCGACGAGCAGCCGCCGGCTCCCGCAGCGGACGACCGCCAGGTGGGCGCCCCGGGCGAGGGGAAGCCGCTCCTCCACCGCGAGCAGCCGACTTCCCCGCACCCGGCCCGCCCGCCGCAGCACCCGGGCCACCAGGGGCACGAGGGCGACCACCGCGACCAGCGCCCCCGCGGCTCGGAGCACGTCGACCAGGCCGACCCCGGCATCAACCATCCTTCCGCTCTCCCAGGGAGGTCAGCCGCAGCCAGAGCCGGTGCTTGATCTCGACGATCTCTCCCCGGCCCAGCACCGCGCCCTCGGTGATCAGCTCGGCCGGTTCCCCGATCGGCGTCTCGAGGAGGAACAGGGTTCCTTCCCGGGCCTCCCGGACGGCCCGGAGCGTCGCGACTCCCCGGGCGATCCTCGTGGAGAGGGACAGGGGGATCCCCAGGTAGGCGGACGGCGTCCCCGGAAGGGGATCCGCGGCGCGGGCCCCCCGGGCCCGCCCCCCGGTGTCTTTCCGGGCGCCTGCGCCCGCGGGAGAGGGAGACTCCGCGGGCGGCGACGTGGCGACAGCCGGCTCGGGCATACGGACCTCCTGCTTGGCAACCACGCGGGTGAGCAAGGGCCGTGCCGCTGCGCCGGAACGGCGGCAACCCCCGAAGAACCAGTACTTGTCCCGCACCCGGGCCCGGACGGCCCCGACGCTCCTCCGCCGCCCGCCCCTCCCCGGACGTCGATCCCTTGACGCCCCCCCGGCAGATCATGCCCGTCCACCCCGGACCGGGCGGGGGGCGGGATTCCCGCCGCCGGGACCCCGCCGCCGCGCCCGGCCCGCGGCGAACCGTCCCCGTTCCCGGCGCACCCCCGGACGGAACAGGGGAAGGCCCGGCGCGGGGTGCGCCGGGCCGTGCGGGGAACCGGACCCTCCGTGGCCCTCCAGGAAGTGCTGCGGCTCGTCGCCCGCGAGGGCCGGCGTCGCCCCGCTTCGTCGCGGGGGACCCGCCGGGGGTCCCCCCGCGGCATCACCGCTTCAGGGTCAGGGCCTCCTGGACCATCTGGTCGGTCGTGGTGATCACCCGGGAGTTCGACTGGTAGCCCCGCTCGACCACGATCATGTCCGTGAACTGCTCGGTGATGTCCACGTTCGAGAGCTCGAGGGCGCGGGACATGACCTTTCCCCTTCCCCCGGTGTCGGCCACCCCCGTGGCGGCGGGACCGGACCCGAGGGAGGCGAGGAAGGTGTTGTCCCCGTGCTTGAACAGGCCGCCCGGATTGTTGAACGAGGCGATGGCGAGCTGGGCCAGCTCCATCACCCGTCCGTTCGTGAACACCCCCGAGACGATCCCCTTCTCGTCGATCGCGATCGCCCGCAGGCGCCCCTGGGAGAAGCCGTCCTGGTACAGGTTGTCGATCGCCGACGGGGCGGAGTACCCGCTGACCACCGGGGAGGAATCCTCGTCGTAGAGCCGCCACTCCACGTCCTGGGCGGCGGCCCCGTTCGACCAGGCGGGAATCGAGAGGGTGACGTTGTCCGCCGGGCTCGACAGACGCCCGGTCCCGTCGAACGTGACGGTGCCGGAATCGACCACGTAGTAGTCCGGATCACCCGGGTTGGTGGTCACGTCCACGTCGGACCGGGGAACCCGGGCCTCCCAGTTCCACTGGTCGAGAACCCCGTCCCCGTCGTTGTCCACCGGGGTGAAGACGATCGTCAGGTCGTGGGCCTCGCCCAGGGCGTCGTACACCGAGACGCTGGTGGTGAACTGCTCCGCCTCGTTCACCGACGAGGTGGCGGGATCGTCGACCCGGGCGCCCGCGTTGAGGTTCATGTCGAGCCGGAAGTAGCGGGTCTCCTGGGGCGGGGCGGTCATCCCCGCCGGGATCTGGATGTCGCTGACCGCCCCGGAAGGAACGATGTGGCCCTCGTCGTTCCGGCTGGTGTACCCCTGTACCCGGTAGCCGGTGGGATTGACCAGGTATCCCTCGTCATCGAAGGAGAAGTTCCCCGCCCGGGTGTAGACGTTCAGGCCGTCGGGCTGCTTGAGTACGAAGAACCCGTTCCCCTCGAGGGCGAGGTCGGTGGTCACCTCGGTCGGCTGGAGCGCCCCCTGGTGGAACAGCTGCTGCACGGTGGACAGCCTCGTGCCCATGCCGACCTGGTACGGAGCCCCGTTGCCGGCCACCCCGTAGCCGCCCCCGCCGGAGAACAGCTCGGCGAAGGTCGCCCGGGAGCCCTTGTAGCCGATCGTGTTGACGTTGGCGAGGTTGTTCCCGATCACGCTCAGGGCGCTGGCGTGCGCCTTCAGTCCCGTCAGACCCGCGTAGAACGATCCGTATCCCATCGCTCCTCCCGTGGAAGCCGGCGGCTCAGGCGCCGGTCCGTTCGCTCGCTTCCCCGTCGTGTCCCGCGGCGGTCCCCTCACCGTCGACCGCCACGCCCCCCGCACCCGCGTCCAGGATCTCGACGATCGAGGAGAACGGCAGGGTGCGGCTCCCAGAGACGAGGGAGAGACCGTCCTCGCCGAAGTGGAGCCCCTCGACCGGCAGCACGACCAGCGCCACCCCGGTGGTCTCCCCGCCGGATGCGTCGGTCGTCACGAGGCGGAACCCGTAGTCGCCCGGTGGAACCGGGTTGCCCTCGTCGTCGGTCCCGTCCCAGCGCACCCGGTAGCGGCCCGCGGCCGTCGACTCCAGCCGGATCGTCCGCACCGGCCGGCCGTCGCCGTCCGTGATTTCGACCCGGGCGGCCGCGGGCTCGCTGGCCAGCTCGAGGAAGATCTCGTCCGCCCGGCCGTCCGGCCCCAGGTGCAGCCGCCCGCCGGTGTCGACCAGCACCTCGCGCCCGATCATGTCCATCGCCTGGGCGTTGACGAGCTGGTCCTGCCCCGAGATGACGCCGTCCATGCGCTTGTTCAGGTCGATCAGCTGCTCGAGGCTGGAAAAGGTCGCGAGCTGGGCCACGAACTCGGCGTCCTTCTGCGGCTCGAGCGGATCCTGGTTCTCCAGCTGGGCGACGAGCAGGGTGAGGAAGTCATCGCGCCCCAGCACCCGGTCCCGGTCGACGAAGGGGTTCGCCGGGGCCACCGTCCGGTAGTTGGTCGGATCCAGGATCGTGTCCGCGAGCGCGTTCATGCGCCGTCCCTCCTCGCGCGAAGGAAACAGCAAGGGGTGTGCCAGCGGAGACCTTCCCGCCACGGCCCGCCGGGCGTGGCTTCGGCGGGAAACGGCGCCGGCGGTCGACGGCGGGGCGGCAAGTCCTGCCCGGTCGGGTGGGAAAAAGCTGCCGCCCCGTTGGACGAACGACCGCGCGGTGGGCCGCCGGAGAGCGGCCGACTCCGGCCAGCCGTGTGAGACCCGGCAGTCGCGGGGTCGGGAGCGCCGAAACGGAGCCGCGGAGCGGCGGGGGCGCGCAGCGCCGCGGCGCGCCGGCTGCCGCCCTACCGGATGGCGCGGCGGGACGGCGGCCTCGGAGCAGCGAGGCGCGGACGACCCCGCGCCCGCCGCCGGTCGAGCCGGCGAGACGGCCCGAGGCCGCCCCCGGCGACCCGGCTGCAGGAGGAGGCGTTCGGACATGCGGACCCGGGACTTTCCCGCAATGGCCAGGAGCCGGGTCGCCGCGCCGGAAACCGGGCAGGATAACCGCCATTCCTGCAAGGGGGGTGTCGGAGAACCCGCCTTTCTGCAACTTTCCGGGCGTTTTCCGCCCCGAGGCCTTGCAGAACCGGGCTTTATCCCGCTCGCACCTGGCAGAATCGCGAGTTATCGCACACCCCCCTTGCAATTCCCCCCGTTATCCCGCCCGAAGCTTCCAGGGCAGCGGATGCCCTCCCTCAGGCTCACGCTCTACTGCTGGACACAAGGAACGGGCGGGATAACCGCGATTCCGGCAGGGAGGGTGTCGGATAACCGGGCCTGTGGCAGGTTTCCGGGCGT
>CAZOTT010000068.1:0-16179 GCA_964582785.1 uncultured Acidobacteriota bacterium
CGAGGAGGGCGACGAGATCACCGTCCGGATCGGCTTCTGACCCCCCGGCGCCGGGAGGGAGCCGGGGGATGACCCCGGGGCCTCCCTCCCGCGCCTGCGCGGGGGCCCTCCCGGAACGGCGGCCGCGAGCTCCCTCCCCGGGATTCCCCGGGCGGCGACGGCCGACCCGCCCCGACCAGCGGCAGGACACCCGCCGGTGCGGGCCACCGGGTCAGCGCAGGGCGGCGCGGCCGGCGGCGAGGGCCGCCGCCAGGGCCCCGGCGAGGACGCCGGCGACGAACAGCCCGCCGATCCACGGCGGCGGGACCCCCGGCCCGAGGAGCAGGTGGAGGATCCCCTCGAGGGGGGTTCCCGTCGTCTCCTCGAGGGCGGCCACCCGCACGATCCGCGCCACCAGGAGCCCGATGCCGGCGCCGAGGGCGCCCAGCAACGCCCCCTCGAGCAGGAGCGGCAGCAGCACGAAGGAGAGGGGCGCGCCGCAGAGGCGGAGCAGGGCCACCTCGTCCCGCTTGTCGTCCAGGGCGAGCCGGACGACCGCCCCGACGGTGACGAGGGCCGCGCCGACCAGGACGAGGGCCCCGACCCCGAGGAAGCCGCCGAGCAGCCGCCCCGCACGGGCGAGGGCCCCGATCCATTCCCGGTCCCACCGGACCGACTCCACGATCCCGCTCTCCCTTCCCCGGCGCGCCAGGGCGGACACGGTCTCCTCGTCGGCCCGGGCCGGCACGACACGGATCGAGCCGCCGAAGGGGTTTTCCCCCAGCAGCGCGGCCACGTCCCCGAGGTCCGGGAACGCCTCCCGGAACTCCGCCAGGGCCCGTTCCGGGGAGATCACCTCCACCCCGGCCACCCCGGGACTGCCCCGCAGCTCCTCCGCCAGGCGCCGCACCGCGTCGGCGGGGGCCCCGCGATCGAGAAACAGCTCGAGGGCCGCCTGGCCCGACCACCGCTCGTAGAGCCCCCGGGCCCCGGTCCCGAGGGCGAGGAAGAGCGCGAGCAGGCACATGGCGACGGTCATCGCCGCGGTGGCGAGGAGCGAACCGAGGGGCCGGCGCAGGAGGTCGAGGACCGCGGCCCGCAGCGACTCGAGCAGGATTCTCACGGCGCGAGCCTCCCGTCCACCAGGTGGAGCCGGCGCCCCCCGGCCGCCTCGATCAGCGCCTCGTCGTGGGTGGCCAGCAGGACGGTCGTCCCCCGGGCGTGGGCCTCCCGCAGCAGGCCGAGGACCTCCCGGGAGCGGTCGGCGTCCAGGTTTCCCGTCGGCTCGTCGGCCAGCAGCAGCCGGGGCTCCGGCGCGAGCGCCCGGGCGATCGCCACCCGCTGCTGTTCCCCCCCCGACAGGGCGGGGGGCCACTCGTCGGCCCTGTGCGCCAGCCCCACCCACTCGAGGACCCGCGCGACCCGCTCCCGCCGCCGCCCGGGCGGCCAGCCGAGGGCCCGCAGCACGAGGGCCACGTTCTCCTCGACCGTGTAGCGGGGCAGCAGCCGGAAGTCCTGGAACACGATGCCCACCCGGCGCCGGAGTTCCTGGACCCGACCCCGGCCCAGCCGGGAGAGGTCCACCCCGTCGACGACGACCCTGCCCTCGGTCGGCCGCACTTCCCGGGTGACGAGGCGCAGCAGGGTCGTCTTTCCCGCCCCGGAGGGGCCGGTGACGAGCACGAACGCTCCCCGGCCGACGTGGAACGTCACGTCGGCGAGGGCCGGCTCCCCCGGCCGGTAGCACTTCGTCACCCGCTCGAACGCGATCACCCGTCCTCCGCCCGGTGGTCCCGGCGCGGCGCCACCAGCACGATCGGGGCCCGCGCGGTCTCTCCCTCCTCGTCCTCCCACTCGGCCAGCCGGCGGCGGCGCCGGCGGCGGACCAGCAGGAAGGCGAGGATCGCGAGCCCCGCCATCAGTCCGTTCACCAGGGCACCCGCCATCATGACCGCGGTGCGCAGCCAGCGCGAGAGGACGTGCTCCTGCCAGCGCCGCTCGAGTTCCGCCGGCGTGATCCCGTAGGCGAGGGCGAACGCCGCGTCGAACGGGAGCCCCGCCCGGAGGCGCGCGACGAGGCGCGCCACGGCACCGGGGGGCGCGTGGTCCTCCGCGTACGAGACCAGGCTGAACGACTGGGCGTAGGCGGCCCGGGCCCGCCGGGCGGGCCGCGGCCAGCGGTCCCGCAGCTCCGCGAGGGGGATCGGCCGGGAGAAGAGGGCCAGCCGGGCGAGTTCCAGCTGGTCCCGGAGGGACAGGTCCCGTTCCACGACCATGGCCAGGCCCTCGTCGTACCAGTGGGGAATCCGCGTCCCGGGCGGCACAGCCAGGCCCAGGACGAGGTGGGCTCCCTCGTGGGCGAGGAGCCCGGGCAGTTCCCGGTGAGGGTAGATGCCGAGGCGGTCGAGGAAGAGCCAGATCTCGCCCCGGGACGGGACCGCGATCCCGGAAGCCCAGTCCGGGGCCCCGGCGAGCCCGAGGGCCCGCCGCCGCGCCGCGTCCACCGGCAGGCCCGCGAGGACGTGGAGGTCCACGGTCCGGGGAACGGGCAGCGCGAGCCGCCGGCCCACCCGGTGCAGGATCCCCGGGGCCTCCTCCGCCAGCTCCCTCGCGATGGAGGGGGACACGCCCGGCCCGGGAAGGACCCGGACCAGGGGCGGGCCACCCGCCGGGAGGAAGGCGAGGACCAGGGAAACCGCCACGAGGAGGGTCCTCACCGGCGTCCTCCACCCGGCGGGCCCAGGAGTTCCCGCAGGATCTCCCGCGCCAGCCGGGGATCCGCCCGGCCCCCGGAAGCGGCGAGCACGGCCCCGACCAGCGGGCCGATCACCCCCTCCCTGCCCCGCCGCCAGCGATCGACGAGTTCCGGGCGGGCCGCGAGAACCTCCCGGGCCAGCCGCAGGAGAACGTCCCGGTCGGCGAGCCGCCCCAGGCCCCGCCGGCCGGCGATCTCCCGGGGGTCCCCCCCGTCCCGCCGCAGTTCCTCCAGGATCTGCCGCGCCGCCGGACGGGCGACTTCTCCCGCGCGGACCATGGCCAGCAGGTCCGCGAGGGCGGCCGGCGCCAGCCTGCCGGGCTCGCCCGGCGGCATC
The DNA here is from genome assembly GCA_964582785.1 of uncultured Acidobacteriota bacterium. Lineage (GTDB taxonomy): Bacteria > Acidobacteriota > Polarisedimenticolia > J045 > J045 > JAMOQA01. Next base: position 3,072 of record CAZOTT010000068.1, read on the forward strand.
TCCTCGAGGATCCAGGTGGCCGCTTCCCGGGCCGGCGCCCCGGACCGCACCGCCTCCTCGAAGAAGTCGGCGACCTCCCGGTGCCGGCAGAGCAGCCGCGCCCGTCCCGGTTCCACGGCGAGTTCCCGGGCGAATCGCCGGGAGCGGGCCTCCGGCAACTCCGGCAGGGCGGCCCGCTCCTCCGCGAGGAGACCCGGTTCCACGACGACGGGGGGCAGGTCCGGCTCCGGCAGGTAGCGATAGTCGGCCTCCTCTTCCTTCCCCCGGAGGGGGGCCGTCCGGCCGGCCCGCTCGTCCCAGGCCCGGGTCTCCCGGCGGACGCGGCGGCCCGCCGCGAGCAGGTCCCGCTGGCGCTCCAGCTCGTACTCGAGGGCCCGGCGCACCGCCCGGAAGGAGTTCAGGTTCTTGATCTCCACCCGGGTGCCCGCCGCTTTCCGCCCGTCGCCGACCGAGACGTTGACGTCACACCGGAAGGCGCCCGCCTCCGGGTCGGCGTCGGAAACCTCGATCCAGCGGAGGAGCGCCTGGAGGTCCCGCAACCAGTCCGCGGCCTCCGCCGGCGAGCGGAAGACCGGCGCAGTGACGATCTCCACGAGGGGGGTCCCGGCGCGGTTGAAATCGATCCCCACCCGGCCCTCCCCGACCCCCTCGCGGACGAGCCGGGCCGCGTCCTCCTCGAGGTGGATCCGCTCGAGGGGAACACCGGCGACCCGGCCCCCGCGGGCGAGCGGCTCCCGGTACTGGGTCACCTGGTAGCCCTTCGGCAGGTCCGGGTAGAAGTAGTTCTTGCGGTCCCACCGGGACACCGGCGGGACGTCCGCCCCGGCCGCCAGGGCGAGCCGCATCCCCAGCCGGATCGCCTGCGCGTTTGGCACCGGCAGGGTCCCCGGGTAGCCGAGGCAGACGGGGCAGACGGCGGTGTTGGGCGGCGCGCCGTCCACCACCGGGCAGGGGCAGAACATCTTGGAGCGGGTGCGCAACCGGGCGTGCACCTCGAGCCCGATCACGGCCGGGAGTTCCGTCATCGCCCGGGGAGGATAGCACCGGCCGGCCGGCGGCTTGCCGCCGCCGCCCGGCCGCCGGTAGCATGGCGTTCCGTTTCCGCCGGCGTCCCCGCCGGCCCGAGGTGCTTCATGCCGACCCGTGTCCGCTCCCTGTTCGCCTGCCTGCTGGCCCCGGCCTTCCTCCTCGTCGCCCTCCCGGCCCGCGCCGGGAAGCTCGCGGACCTGCCCTGGATCACGAAGACACCCCAGGAGATCCGGTCCGGGATCCGCTCCGCCCTCTGGAAGGAGAGCAACGAGATCACCAAGGAGAAGAACGCGGCCGGCAAGCGGTTCGTCCGGATGTACACCAACGAGTACGTCGAGTTCGAACCGGACGGCCGTCCCGCCAGCTACGTGACGATCCAGAAGTGCCTCGAGGAAAAGATGGTCACGGAGCGCTGGAAGTACGTCTTCGAGAAGAAGGGCCGGGAGTGGAAGATCGCCGACCGCCGGAAGGTGGCGGAGACGGACGACGCCTACCCGACCCTCCTCGAGGAACCGGGACAGGCCCGGCCGGCAAAGGGGTTCGACTTCGAGCACGACCTGTTCCGGATCCACTTCGAGGGGGGCAGCGGCATCGTCCGGCGCCGGGGGAAGCACGTGGACGCGTTCGCCCTGGCCGGCAGCGGGCACGTGACGCTCCGGCCCCTCGACGACTACCAGCAGATCTTCTTCGAGCGCTCGCTCGACGCCGGGGTCCTCGACGACGACATCGAGGCGCTCGAGGTGGAGTTCCACCCCCTCGACGAGGAGAAGTACCTCGCCCTGGCCGGCTGGACCCCGGACTCGGTCCGCGAGCCCGGAAAGGGAACCGCCGACGCCGGCCAGCGTTCCATCCTGCAGAAGATCTACAACGAGGAGACGCGGGACCAGGACAAGCGCCGCTACACCCCCTCGTTCTACTCCCCCTACCCGCCGGACGCCTACCGCGGGGCCTTCGCCTTCCGGATCAAGACGAAGCACCACGGGTGGATCGACTACACCTACCGGCCGTGGTCGATCCGGCAGATCTCCGCCTACCGGGAAAAGAAGGGGGCGGGGCTCCAGGGCAAGGGGAAGCAGTACGACACCCTGCTCAGCATCTACGACCCCGAGACGCGCAAGCAGCCCCGGGTCGTCCGGGAGCATCGCCGCGGCGTCCGCTGGACCGACCCGTACCGCTACGAGGCGATGTTCGACATCGACTCCGATCGGTTCGACGCCCGCATCGAGATCGACACGGTGATCCTGCGCGACACGGGGGAGCTGACCTTCCGCCTCGCCGGCAACCCGAAGGTCCACTTCGTCCGGGACGGCGCCGGCCGCGAGCTCGTCTTCACCCCCTACCCGAACGACTGGAAGGAACAGCAGTTCGGGGAAGAAAGCGCGAACGCCTGGCGGATCCTCTTCCCCGAGCCGCTGAAGAAGGGCCAGCGCCTCCACCTGGTGATCTCCTACAGCTCCCCGGACATGGTGAGGAAGATCGACGAGGGGTTCTGGTACATCCAGCGCGGGGGCTTCCTCCCGTTCGCGGGGACCCTTTCTGACCCGGCCTTCATGCACTTCGTCATCCGGAGCAGGGACGACTACCAGCACGTCTCGGTGGGTTCGAAGATTTCCGAGGAGGTCGCGGACGGCTACCGCTACACGGAGTGGGGGGCCGACCACACCTTCAACTTCCCCACCCTGATCATCGGGAAGTACTACGAGCCGGTCGAGATGGAGGCGGACGACGTCCACCTCGTGGGTTACATGACCGAGAGCTTCCGGGGAGATCCGAGTTCCGGCATCGTCAACCTGCCGCGGCCGACGCGCAAGGCGATGATTCCCCAGGTGGAGATCGCGAAGAACAGCATCCGGATCTTCAGCCGCATGTTCGGCATCCCCTACCCGTTCAAGGATCTCAAGCTGGTCGGCACCCCCGCCCAGTTCGGCTCCGCCCAGTCACCTTCTTCGATCGTCTACGTGGGAGAGCTCTTCTTCTGGCCCAAGCAGTTCGTCGCGAACTGGATGCGGGCCAACCCCAACGAGTTCGCGGGCACCGTGGCCCACGAGGTCTCCCACCAGTGGTGGGGAGGCCTGGTTTCCAATATCTCCCAGTTCCACTACTGGTTCGTGGAGACCCTCGCCCAGGTCAGCGAGGCCCTGCACGACGAGATCATCAAGCCCGGCGAGGGCTACCAGCTGCAGCTCGACCAGTGGCGGGACAAGGCCCTCCAGGTGGACTGGCAGTGCTCCGTCCAGGACGCCCCGATCCGGCCCCACGACTTCATCGGCTACACGGGGCTCGTCTACTACAAGGGCCCCTACGTGATCCACATGCTGGGGGAATACTTCGGCCACGCGAAGCTGCGGGAGTTCCTGAAGAACCTGGCGACCACCCACGCCGAGGACCTGATCTCGACGACGGACCTCCAGCACGTGGCGGAGCGGACCTTCGGCACGAACCTCGACTGGTACTTCGACGAGTGGATCCGCGGGGTGGGCTATCCCCGGGTCCGCTACAGCATCTCGGCCCCGCGCCGCTCGGAGGACGGGAAGAGCTGGCTCGTCGACGTCCGGCTCCACCAGGACATCATGTACCGGGGCAAGCCGATGGAGGGCCGCTGGTTCCGGAACCTCCTCGTGCCCTTCCGGGTCACCCCCACCAAGGGAGAATCCTTCATCCAGAAGGTGATCATGAAGGGGCCGGACGATACCCGGACCCTGCGCTTCGACGCGAAGCCGCGGAAGATCGAGATCAACCCGGACAACCGGATGTACATCGTGACGAAGAAGATGTAGGGCGCGGGGCGGTCGGCGCGCCCGCCCCCGGGGGGCCTCCGGCGGGGGACGGCGCCGTCCCTGCGGGATGCTCCCGGAAGGGGAGCGGGGCCGGCAGGGGCGGGCCCGGTCTCAACCGGTCGCCCGCTGGAACGGGCGCTCGCCCCCCCGGACCTCGACCTCGGTGTTCGTGCCCTTGACGAGGACGATCGTCGGCTGCCAGTCCCGCGCCTCCTCGTCCTCGAGGTCCACGTACGCGGCGACGATCACCCGGTCTCCCGGGCGGACCAGGTGGGCGGCGGCCCCGTTGGCACAGCAGTCTCCCGCCCCCCGCGGGCCGGGAATCAGGTAGGTGGCGAGCCGCGTCCCCCGGGTGACGTTGTAGACCTCCACCCGCTGCCACGGAAGCAGCCCGGCGGCCTCCATCAGGTTCTCGTCGAGGGTCAGGCTTCCCTCGTAGTCCGGGTCCGCACCCGTGACGATCACCCGGTGCACCTTCGCCTGGAGGAACGTCTTCCTCATGATGGCTGCTCCCCGCCGCGCGACGGCGGCCGCACGACCACGTTGTCGATCAGCCGGGTGTCCCCGAGCCAGGCCGCCAGGGCGACCAGCACGGGGCCGTCGATCCGCTCCACGGGCCGCAGGTCCTCCTCCTCGACCAGGGCCACGTAGTCCACCCGCACCCGCGGCTCACGGCCCAGCACCTCGCGGACCTCCCGTTCCACCCGGGCGGCGTCCGTTTCTCCCTCCTCCTCGACCAGGACCCGCGCCCGCTCGAGGGCGCGGACCAGCACCGTGGCGGCGGCCCGGTCGGCGGGGGAGAGGTAGGCGTTCCGCGAGGAGAGGGCGAGGCCGTCCGCCTGCCGCACCGTCTCGCAGACGACCAGCTCCACGTCCACGTTCAGGTCGCACACCATCCGCCGCACGATGATCGCCTGCTGGGCGTCCTTCTGGCCGAACAGGGCGAAGTGGGGACGGACGATGTTCAGCAGCTTCAGGACCACCGTGCACACCCCGCGGAAGTGGCCCGGCCGGGACGCACCCTCGAGCACCGAGGAGAGTCCCTCGACCTCGACCCACGTCCGGTAGCCGCGGGGATACATGTCTTCCGCCCCGGGAGCGAACACGTAGTCCACCCCCTCCGCGATGCACAGGTCCGCGTCCCGGGCCAGGTCCCGCGGGTAGCGGTCGTAGTCCTCCCGCGGGCCGAACTGGCTCGGGTTGACGAAGATGGACACGACGACGATGTCCGCCAGGTCCCGGGCCCGGCGCACCAGGCTCAGGTGGCCGTCGTGGAGCGCTCCCATCGTCGGGACCAGGGCGATCTTCTTGCCGCGGCCCCGCTTCTCGCGGCTGATCTCCCGCATCAGGGAAACCCGGCGGATCACTTCCATCGCCCGCCCTCCCCGGCGGCGGAACGGGATCCCAGCCCGAGCGCCGCCGCCGTCTCCCGGGGCAGCCGGTAGCTTTCCTCCCGCGAGGGGAAAGCCCGGGACCGGACGTCCCCGGCAAACCGCCGCACCGCGTCCACGGCCGCCGCGTGCAGGTCCGCGTACCGCCGCACGAACCGCGGCGGCGGCCCGGGCGCCAGTCCGAGCAGGTCGTGGATCACGAGCACCTGGCCGTCGCACCCGGCCCCCGCCCCGATCCCGATTGTCGGCACCGGCACCCGCTCGGTGACGAGGGACGCCACCCGGGCGGGAACCCCCTCGAGCACCAGGAGGAAGATCCCCGCCTCGACCAGGGCGTCCGCGTCGGCGAGGAGGCGCTCGATCTCCCCGAGGGCCCGGCCCTGGACCCGGTAGCCTCCCATCCGGAGCAGGGACTGGGGGGTCAGTCCCAGGTGACCCACAACGGGGATCTCCGCGTCGACGAGGGCCCGGACCACGTCGGCCCGCTGCCGGCCCCCCTCGAGCTTCACCGCCTCCGCCCCTCCTTCGCGCACCAGCCGCCCGGCGGCGAGGACGGCGTCGCGGGGACCGGTGTGGTAGGTCAGGTAGGGCATGTCCACGACGACGAGGGGGGAGGGCCGGACCCTGGTGACGGCGGCCGCGTGACGGACCATGTCCTCGAGTTCGACCCCCAGGGTGTCCTCCATCCCGAGGACCACCATACCGAGGGAATCGCCGACGAGAACCAGGTCGACCCCCGCCTCGTCCGCGATGCGGGCCGTCGGGGCATCGTAGGCGGTGACCATCACCAGGGGGTCGCCCCCCTTGCGCGCCCGGACGTCGGGCACGGTGACCTTCCGGGACGGGGCGCCGCGGGGCGCCCCGGGTGGGCGTGCGCTCACCGGGTGTCCTCCTCTCTCCCCGCCGCCGGAGACGGTCGAGGGATGGGGACCGCTTCGCGGGTCGATCGCGCGCCGGGCCCTCCGTCCATCCGGTCCCCCGCGGGGGTACCGGTGGCACCCGGCACCGGCAGGCTAGCAGGCCGGGCCCCCGGGGGCAACGGGGAAGTTACGAAAACAAACCAGGCGGTTATCCGGGGCTCAGCGGCGGGAGGAAACCGGCGTGTAGTACTCGATGCCACCCCGACGGTCCATCCCGAGAATCCTCTCCAGGAGGTCCTCGAGGTCGGTGTCCTCGTGGACCGGGTCGATCTCGTTCGTGTCGACCACCAGGAGCGGGGGACCGTTCCAGCGGAAGAAGAACTCGTCGAACGCCCGGACGACCTCCGCCAGGTACTCCTCGGAGATCCGGCGCTCGATCTCCCGGCCGCGCTCCGCGATGCGGGCCCGCAGGGTCGGGACCCGCGCCTGCAGGTAGACCACCACGTCCGGCCCGGGAACCTGGGGGCGGAGCAGGCGCCAGAGCTGCTCGTAGGTGGCGAACTCCTCGTCCTCCAGGGCCAGGGAGGCGAAGACCCGGTCCTTCTCGAACAGGTAGTCGGAGACGACCCACGGCCGGAACAGCTCCACCTGCCGGACGTCCCGGAGCTGCCGGTGGCGGGCCAGGAGGAACCACACCTGGGTGGGGAACGCCGATCCCTGGCGGTCCTCGTAGTACGCGGCCAGGAACGGGTTGTCGGTGGGCTCGAGCACCAGCCGCGCCTCCAGCCGCTCGGAGATCCGGTGGGCGAGGGCGGTCTTCCCCACGCCGATCGGCCCCTCGAGGGCGATCCATCTCGGCCCGGTTCCCGGCGTCACCATCGGGGCATCCTCCCTGGATGGTCCGGGATGTTACCCCACCCCGGGCCCAGGTCGTCGAGCAGGACCCGGAGGAACCGCCGCTCCCACAGCGCGGGGTGCGGCACGACGAGCCGCGCGGTCCGGATCCGGCGGGTCCCCCAGGCCAGGATGTCCACGTCGAGGGTGCGCGGCCCCCAGCGCTCCCGCCGCACCCGTCCCGCCTCGTCCTCCACCTCCCGGCAGGCGCGGAGCAGCGCGCCGGGGGAGAGGGGGATGCCGGCGAGGGGAGCGGCGAGGAGCTGGTTGAGGTAGGGGCCCTGGCCCGGCGGTCCCCCGATCGGCTCCGTTTCGAGGACGCGGCTGGCCCGGGTCCAGGGGAACCCGGAGGTCCGCAGGCGCTCCCGCGCGAGGGCCAGGAACCGGTCCCGGTTCCCCAGGTTCGAGCCCAGGGCGACGACGGCGAAGGCCCCGGCATCCACGGTTTGACACCCCCTTTTCCGGCGGCGTATCCTCCGCGCCGCCCTCCCGCCCCCCGGGGGCGCCCGGGTCTCCGACCGGGCTCCAGACACGGAGGACGATCGATGCCGAGCCGGCAGTCCAGCGCGAAGAAGAACGTTCCGTCGCGGCAGGAGACCTTCCGCAGGGCGCTCGCCGCCTACGAGAAGGCGATGAAGATCTTCGTCGGGAAGGGCGATCCGGGCAAGGCCCGCGACGCCTTCCGCGCGTTCCTCGAGCAGTGGGAGGGGGAGCGGGCCGTGGCGGAGCTGGTCGACCGGGCCCGGCTCCACCTCGCCGCCTGCGAGGCCCGCCTGGCGCCCCCCGCCCCGGAGCCCCGGGGCGCGGACGAGCTGCTGCTGGCGGCGGTGATCGCCGTGAACCGCGGCGACCGTGCCGAGGCCGAGCGCCTGCTGGACGCGGCGGAGGCGGCGGGAGCGCCGGAGGGACGGGCCGCCCTGCTCCGGGCCAGCCTGCACGCCCGGGCGGGAGAGGGGCCGGAGGCGCTGGCGGAGCTGCGGCGGGCGATCGCGGCGGACGGGGACCTGCGCTTCCTTGTCCTCCAGGAGGACGAGTTCCGGGTCCTCCGCGAGATGGAGGGCTTCGCCGAGCTGGTCGAGCCGCCGGGAAAGGAGAAGGAGGAGGAACCGGGCGAGGAGGAGTCGTGACATGAGCACCCCGGCCGCGGTCATCCTCGCCGCCGGCGAGGGGAAGCGGATGAAGTCGGACCGGGCGAAGGTCCTCCACCGGGTCCTCGGCCGCAGCCTGGTCGGCCACGTGGTCCACCGGGCCCTCGCCGCGGGAGCCGCCCCGGTCGTGGTCGTCGTCGGTGTCCAGGGTGATGCCGTCCGGCGGCACCTCGAGGAATGTTTCCCCGGCGCGCCGCTGCGGTTCGCCGTCCAGGAGGAGCGCCGCGGGACCGCGGACGCCGTCCGGCGGGCCGTTCCCGCGCTCGGCAAGTTCCGGGGGGACGTGTTCCTCCTGTGCGGGGACGTCCCGGCGCTGCCGGCCCGGGCGCTCCGGGAGCTGCTGCGCCACCACCGGCGCCGGCGCGCCGCCCTCACCATCCTGACGGCGGAGCTGGACGACCCGGCCGGGTACGGCAGGATCGTGCGGGACGCCCGGGGCCGGGTGACCGCGATCGTGGAGCACCGGGACGCTTCCCCGGCGGAGCGGCGCATCCGGGAGATCAATTCCGGCACGTACTGCGCCCGCTGGCCCGACCTGGTGGCGGTCCTCGACCGGATCCGCGCGGACAACGCCCAGGGGGAGTTCTACCTGACCGACGCGGTCCGGGAGCTCATCGCCGACGGGAAGACCGTCGTCGCCCGGGTCCACCCCGTCCCGGGGGAGGTCGAGGGGATCAACTCCCGCCGCCAGCTCGCCGCGGTGGCGGCGATCCTGCGGGACCAGGTCAACGCCCGCCTGATGGACGCCGGCGTCACCCTGCTGGACCCGGCGACGACCTGGGTGGACGACACCGTGAAGGTCGGCCGGGACACGGTGATCCATCCCGGGGTCACCCTCGAGGGCGCGTCCCGCATCGGGAAGGGAGCGGTCATCCGCTCCGGGTCGCGCCTCGCGGACACGCGGGTCGGCGACGGGGCGACCGTGCTCGACCACGTGATCGCGACGGAGTCCCGCATCGGCCCCGCGTGCTCGGTGGGCCCCTTCACCCACCTGCGCCCGGGGACGGACATCCGGAAGGGCTGCAAGGTCGGCAACTTCGTCGAGATCAAGAAGTCGGTCCTCGGGGAAGGGACCAAGGCGAGCCACCTGAGCTACCTCGGGGACGCCACCCTCGGCCGCGGGGTCAACGTGGGCGCGGGGACGATCACCTGCAACTACGACGGCGAGAAGAAGCACCCGACGGTCCTCGAGGACGGCGTCTTCATCGGCTCCGACACCCAGCTCGTCGCGCCGGTCCGCGTCGGCCGGGGTGCGTACGTCGGCGCGGGAGCGACGGTCACCCAGGACGTGCCCCCCGGGGCCCTGGCGATCAGCCGCGCACCCCAGCGGAACATCGAGGGCTGGGTGGAGCGGCGCCGGAAGCGCCGGAAGAAGGGCACGAACAGGTAGCGCCTGCCCTTTCCTCCCGCCCGCCGCATATTAGACTCCGCCGGGCTCCCCGGGGCCGCGCTCCCCGGCGGGAGGAGGAACCATGTGCGGAATCGTCGGGTACGTGGGGAAACGGAACGCCGCGCGCATCCTGGTGGACGGCCTCAGGCGCCTGGAGTACCGCGGCTACGATTCCGCCGGGATCGCCCTCGTCGACGGGGACCGGCTGGTGCTGCGGCGGGCGGCGGGCAAGCTCCGGGACCTCGAGGAGGTCCTCGCGCGGGACCCGGTTCCCGAGAGCGGCCACGGCATCGGCCACACCCGCTGGGCGACCCACGGGCGGCCCACCGAGGAGAACGCCCATCCCCACCGGGACCCGGCGGAGCGGGTCGTCGTCGTCCACAACGGGATCATCGAGAACTACCTGGAGCTGAAGCAGGAGCTGCTGGCGGCGGGGAACTCCTTCCGGTCCGAGACCGATTCCGAGGTGATCGCCCACCTGGTCGCCCGGGAGCGGGAGCGGACCGGATCCCTCGAGGAAGCGGTGCTGGCCGTCCTGCCGCGCCTTTCCGGGATCTGGGCCTTCTGCGCCATCTCCCTGGACGACCCGGGCAGGATCGTCGGCGCCCGGCTCGGGCCGCCCCTGATCGTCGGCCTCGGGGACGGCGAGAACCTGCTCGCTTCCGACCTGACCGCCCTGCTGGACCACACCCGGGACGTGGTGTTCCTCGAGGACGACGAGGTGGTCGTGGTGACGGCGGACGGGATCCGCCTCCTCGACGCGGAAGGGCGCGAGAAGGAACCCCGGGTCCAGCGGATCGCCTGGGACCCGATCCTGGCGGAGAAGGGCGGTTTCAAGCACTTCATGCTCAAGGAGATCCACGAGCAGCCCCGGGCGGTCAACGAGACCCTCGCCGGGCGGATCTCCCTGGACGAGGGGGCCGTCCACTTCTCGCCCGAGGAGTTCCCCCTGGGCGACGACGACCTGCGGGCGATCGAGCGGATCCACTTCGCCGCCTGCGGGACGTCCTGGCACGCCTGCCTGGTGGGGAAGTTCTACCTCGAGGCCCTCGCCCGGGTCCCGACCGAGGTGGACTACGCCTCGGAGTTCCGCTACCGCAACCCCCTCGTGGACGGGACGACCCTGATGGCGATCGTCACCCAGTCGGGGGAGACCGCCGACACCCTGGCCGCCCTGCGGGAGGCGAAGGCCCGGGGCGCCCGCTCGGTGGCGATCTGCAACGTTCTCGGTTCGACCGCCACCCGGGAGGCGGACGGGACGATCCTCACCCACTGCGGGCCGGAGATCGGCGTCGCCTCGACGAAGGCCTTCACCGCCCAGCTCGTCGCCCTGTACCTGATGGCGCTCCGCCTCGGCCGGGCCCGGGGGCACCTCTCCGCGGAGGACGTGCGCGCCCACCTCGCTTCCCTCGCCCGCGTCCCGTCCTGGATCGACCGGATCCTCGAGGGCGACGACGACATCCAGCCCCTGGCGCGCACCTTCAAGGACGCGACCGACTTCCTCTACCTCGGCCGGGGGATGAACTACCCGATCGCCCTCGAGGGGGCGCTGAAGCTCAAGGAGATCTCCTACATCCACGCCGAGGGCTACCCGGCGGGCGAGATGAAGCACGGCCCGATCGCCCTGATCGACGAGTCCCTCCCCGTCGTCGCCCTCGCTCCCCGGGACGCCGTCCATGACAAGATGCTGGGCAACATGGAAGAGGTGAAGGCCCGGGGCGGGACCCTGATCGCCGTCACGACCGAGGGGAACGACGAGCTCGGGGAGCTGGCGGACCACGTCCTCACGGTGCCGGACGCCCCTCCCCTCGTGCTGCCGATCCTGCTCGCTGTTCCCCTGCAGCTCCTCGCCTACCACATCGCCCTGCTGCGGGGCTGCGACGTGGACCAGCCGCGGAACCTCGCCAAGAGCGTCACGGTGGAGTAGGCTCGGCGGGTTCCCCGGGAGGGACCCCCGTGAACCGCCTCCAGCAGTCCTGGCACGACTGGACCGCGCGGCTGCTCGCCCTGCGTCCCGGCGAGAGCACCGCCTCGTGGCTCCTGCTGGTCGCCGCGGTGGTGGGGGCCCTCGCCGGGCTCGCCTCCTGGGGCTTCCGGGAATCGATCGAGATCGTCCGTTTCCTGGCCTACAGCCTGCTCCCCGGCCTGGCCGGCGACGGCACGCCACCCCTGTGGCTGGTGGTCCTCCCGCCGGCGATCGGCGGGCTGCTCGTCGGTCCCCTCGGGATCCTCTTCCCCGACGCCGCCCGGGGCCACGGCGTCCCCGAGGTGATCGAGAAGGCGGTGGTCGGGGGGGGCGCATCCGGCCCCGGACTGCCATCGTCCGCACGATCGCCTCGGCGATCACCATCGGTTCCGGCGGGTCCGCCGGCCGGGAGGGGCCGATCGTCCAGATCGGCGCGGCGATCGGCTCGGGGGTCGCCCAGTTCCTCCGGTTCAGCACCCGGCGGATCCGCGTCTTCCTCGGCTGCGGGGCGGGCGCGGGGATCGCCGCCGCGTTCCACGCCCCCCTCGCCGGGGCCACCTTCGCCCTCGAGGTGATCCTCGGCGATTTCAACGTCGGGACCTTCTCCCCGATCCTGATCGCCGCGGCGGTGGGCACCGTGGTCAGCCACGCCCTCGAGGGGCCGGAACCGCTGTTCGCCGTCCCCCCGGCCCGGCTGGCCGCCTGGTGGGAGTACCTGGTCTTCCCCGTCTTCGGGGTCGCCTGCGGTCTGCTGGGAGTGGCGTTCACCCGCCTGATGGTCTTCTCCGAGCGCCGGTGGAGCCTGCTTCCCCTTCCCCGCTGGATCCAGCCGGCGATCGGGGGACTGCTCGTCGGCCTGCTCGGCTGGGCGCTTCTCGCCGCGTTCCCGGCGGGGACCTTCGCCGCCCCCGACCTGCTCCCCTTCCCCCCCGTCTCCGGCAACGGCTACGGCCCGATGGTCCAGGCCCTCCACGGGGAACTGCCGGTGCTCGCCCTGGTGGCCCTGGTCGGGGCCAAGATGATCGCCACCGCGATCACCCTGGGGTCCGGCGGGTCCGGCGGGCTCTTCGCCCCCGTCTTCTTCGTCGGGACGATGGCCGGGGGGGCCGTCGGGGTCGGCTTCGCGGCGCTGGTGCCGGGCACGGAGGGGCACGTCGTCGCGTACGCCGTCGTCGGCATGGCCGCGGTGGCGGCGGCATTCACCCACGCCCCGCTGACGATGATCTTCATCCTGGCCGAGATGACCGGCGAGTATTCCCTGGTGCTGCCGCTGATGCTCGCGGCGATCGTCGCCTCCGCGACGGCGCGCCGGCTCTGGCCCTGGAGCGTCTTCACCGCTCCCCTCGCCGAGAAGGGGCTCGAACTCCGGGGCGGCAAGGAGGTCCGCCTGCTGCAGGAATGGCGGGTCTCGGAGCTCGCCACGTGGGAGGCGGCGACGGTGCCGGAATGGACGCCGCTGCCGGAACTGCTGCGGCTGGCGCTGAAATCGGAGTTCCGGCAGATCCCGGTGGTGGACGACCAGGGACGGCTGGTCGGGATCCTCGGCGCCGGGGACCTGGCCGCGGTCCCGGACGACCCGGACCTGCGCCGCCTGCTGGTCGCCCGGGACCTGATGCGGGAGGACCCGCTCTACGTCCACCCGGACGACACCCT
>CAZOTT010000069.1:0-15987 GCA_964582785.1 uncultured Acidobacteriota bacterium
CGTCCAGCGCGTCGAGGGCGATCTCCCCCGCCTCCACGGCCCGCACCAGGGGGGCGAGCCGTTCCGCGGGCGGCAACCGGTAGGGGTACGAGCGCGCGGAGACGCCCCGGGAAGGGTCGATCACGGACCCGAGCTTTCCCCGCCGGTACGCCCACGGGATCCGCCGGGCCAGGGCGGAGGCGAGCCGCCGGGCCACCGCTCCCGCCGCGGGCGCCAGCCGGTCGAAGAGGTCCGCCCAGGGGGCCCCGGCCAGGTCCCAGGCCTCCCGGGGCGGGAGTCCCAGCTCCTCGTAGCGGGACTGCCGTTCCCAGGGGGCCTCGGGCAGCCGCGCGGAAATCTCCGCCACCCACTCGTCGGGGATCGCCACGGGCGGCGTGTCGGTGTCCGGGTACATCCGGTCGGGACCGGGCAGGATCCGCTCGAAGCCGGTCGTCCCGTCGGGGAACGCCTGGCGGGTCTCCGCCGGGATCCCCGCGAGCGCCTCCCGGGCCCGGGCCAGGATCTCCCGGGCGGCGGTGTCCACGTCCCGCCGCGGTCCCCAGGCGACGACCAGCGCGTCCTCCGCCCCGGCCCGGAGGGCCCGGCGCACCTGCCGCCAGGGACCGGAACCGAGCCCGTAGTCGCCCAGGTCCGAGTGGACGAGGAACGGCTGCCCGGTCAGGCAGGCGATCACCCGCACCCTGTCCGCCAGTTCCCGGGCGAAGGTGATCCCCGGCTGGGTCCGGCGGGCGAGCAGGCCGGCGAACCCGGGGAGCCGGACCGCCGCCACGGTCTCTCCCTGCTCGATGGCGTCCAGCACCGGCCGGAAGGCGCACCGGGCAAGCAGGGACCCCACCTCGGCGACCAGCGGGGACGTCTCCCAGGCGGGTCCGCGCGGCGGCTCGGGCAGCATCTCCGGGGTCACCCCCCGCCGGCGCAGCTCCTCCCGGATCCGCAGCAGGTTGAGCTGCCGGAACGCCTCCACGTGGACCAGCCGGGGCAGGCCGCGGTGATGGGGGACGCCCTTGATCTCGATGCGCCGGCCCCCGGCGACCGACACGTTCACGTCCTGGCGGGCGGCCCCCGGCCCCCGCAGGACCCGGCCGGTGGCCCGGGCCACCCGGGCGACCAGGCGGGCCCCCGCCTGCAGTTCCAGGGGGGTGCGGAACTCCGGCTCGGTGACGGTCTCCGTCAGGGGAACCCCCAGCCGGTCGGTGCGGAAGGTGATCCGGTGGCCCACGTCGGAGACCTCCCGGCACGAGTCCTCCTCGAGGGAGAGCTGCCGGATCCGCAGGTCCCGGTCGATTCCCAGCTCCGGAACCCGGAACGGGATCACCCCGCCCACCCCCATCATCGCCGTCCGCTGGAACCCGGTCGGGATCGACCCGTCCAGGTACTGCTTGCGCATCACGTGGAGCTCGGTGACCAGGTTCAGGTTCAGCAGCCGGCAGATCTCGAGGGCGATCCCCACCGCTTCCCGGTCGATCTCGAAGGGAGGGGTGTCGTCCATCTCGTAGGTGCAGACCGTGCCCCGCTCGAGGAGGTAGACGATCTCCTTCCGGGTCTTGAACTCCATCAGGGCGGTGCCGTCGTACTCCCCGAGCTCGCTCAGCGTCGGCCGCATGTGGCGCAGGACCTCGGCGTCCACCCGGGTCGTCCGCAGCCCCGCGGGACACCGGCAGAAGAGCTTCCCCCGGGTGGCGAGCTGCTGGTGGACCTCGAGCCCGGCCATGAACCCGAGGGCGGCGTAGTCGTCCGCCGTCATCTCCCCGTACTCCCGGTCCGGAAAGTCGAGGGGCGGGTCGGTGCGCGGGTTGAAGTCGGCGGGAGGGCGGACTCCTCCCCGGTGGATCTCGGTGTCGGCCACGGGTTCGTTCCTCTTGCGGGGGGTCGGGGGATTATACGGCGGGCCCCGCCCGGGAACCGCTGCCCGGGCGCGGCTCCCCGCGGTAAGATGGTTTCCGGTCGGCCGCCTTCCTGCGACACGTTTGCAGGAAGGGCGTTGCCGGCCTAAGCTCTCCCCCGGAGCCGGCCCCCCGGGCCGGGGAGACGAACCGTGCGGAAGGCGCCCCCCATGACCGGAGCCTCGACCCTCGAAACCGCCCCCGTGGGCGCCCCCCTCCGGGTCGCCGCGATCCGGGGCGGGCGCGAGGTCCGGGCCCGGCTCTCCTCCCTCGGCATCCTCCCCGGCACCGTCCTGCGGGTCCTGAACCGGGGCCCCCTTGGCGGCCCGGTCCTGGTCGACGTCGGCGGCACGCGGGTAGCGATCGGGCGGGGGCTCGCCCGGAAGGTCGCCGTGGACGGTCCCGGTCCCTCCTGAGGGCCGGGCCCCGGAAGGAGCCGGATGCGCATCGTCCTGGTCGGTCAGCCGAACGCGGGGAAGAGCACGATCTTCAACGCCATCGCCGGGTACCGGGCGGCGACCGCCAACTTCCCCGGCACCTCGGTCTCCTTCCTCGAGTCCCGGACGCTGATCGGAGACCGGGAGGTCGAGATCGTCGATCTGCCGGGGACGTACTCCCTGACGGGCCAGGACGCCGCCGAGCAGGAAGCCCTGCGTTACCTGCTCTCCCACCGGGACGACACCGTCCTCGTCGACGTGGTGGACGCCTGCCACCTGGGACGGTCCCTCGAGCTGACCCTCCAGCTGATGGAACTCGGCCTGCCGCTGGTGGTCGCCCTGAACATGCTGGACGACACCCGCCGCAAGGGGATCGAGATCGACCCGGCCGCCCTCTCCCGGGAGCTCGGGGTGCCGGTCGTGCCGACGATCGCCCGCCGGGGCCGGGGGATCGCCGAGCTGGTCCGGGCGGCGGTGCGGGCGGGGGAAGAGGGCCGGCCGCCCCGGCCGATCCTGTGCGACCTGGAGGTCGAGGAGGCGATCCGGAAGGTGGCCGGGCTGCTCGGGGACCGGCCCCTCCTGGGCGCCCCCCCGCGCCTCGCGGCGATCAAGCTCCTCGAGCGGGACCCGCTGTTCCACCGGGCCCTGCGGGAGGAACGGCCGGACGCGGCCGACGGGGTCGAGGCGGTCATCCGGCACCTCGAGGAACTGCACGGCTGGCCCGGCGACCAGGTCGTTTCCGGAGAACGCCACGCCCTCGCCCACCGGGTCGAGGAACGGGTCAGCCGCCTCCATCCCCCCCGGCCGAGCCGCCGGGAGAAGCTGGACCGGCTGCTGATGAGCCCTCTCACCGGGCTGCCGGTGATGCTGGCCGTCCTGGTCCTGCTCTTCTGGCTCGTCTTCGGGGTCGGCCAGCGCCTCGAGGCGCCGCTGGTCGCGGTCTTCGACGGGTGGACCGCCGCCCTGGCCCGCTCGTTCCCCACGACGACGCTCCTCGGGGCGGTGCTGAACGGCGCCCTCCTGGGGGTGTCCGCCGGGCTGGCGATCGTTCTCCCGTACCTGGTCCCCTTCCTCGTCGCCCTCGCGGCCCTGGAGGACTCGGGCTACCTGCCCCGGATGGCCTACCTCCTGGACGGCCTGATGCACCGGATCGGCCTGCACGGCAAGTCGATCGTGCCCCTGATGCTGGGCTACGGCTGCACGGTGCCCGCCGTGATGGCGACCCGCATCCTGGAATCCCCCCGGGACCGGCGGGTCACCGCCGCCCTCGCCGTTCTCGTCCCCTGCTCGGCGCGGACGATCGTCATCCTCGGCCTCGTCGGCGCGATCCTCGGGCCCTGGGCGGCCCTCGGCGTCTACGCGGCCAATGTGCTGGTCGTCGCCGGCCTCGGGGCGTTCCTCGGCCGGAAGGTGAAGGGCCCGTCGCCCGGACTCCTGCTCGAGGTACCGGACCTGCGCCCCCCCGCGATCCGGACCCTCGGCGCACGGGTGTGGGTCTCCCTCAAGGACTTCCTCGTGATCGCCTGGCCCCTCCTGGTCGCCAGCTCGATCGTGCTCTCGGGGCTGGAACTGTTCGGCCTGGCGGGGGGCGTCAACCGCGTCCTCGCCCCCTTCACCCACGGACTGCTCGGTCTTCCCGCGGCGGTCGGGCTCACGCTGGTCTTCGGGGTGCTGCGGAAGGAACTCGCCCTGATGATGCTGATCCAGGCCCTCGGGACCACCGACCTCGGCTCGGTCCTCTCCCCCGCCCAGGCGCTGACCCTGACGATCTTCGTCGTCTTCTACGTGCCGTGCGTGGCGACGATCGCCGCCCTGTGGCGGGAGCTCGGGGGGAAGGACACCGCCTGGATCACCGGGATGACGCTGCTGCTCGCGACGGCGCTCGCCCTCGCCGTCCGCGTCGCATCCGCGCCGTTCTGCTGAGACCTACTTCTTGAACAGGGAGTCGAACAGGGACTTCGGGTCCTGCACCCCCTTCGCCCCCAGTCGCTTTCCCGTGGCGTCGAGCACGAGCCGGGGCTCGTAGAGGGGGCAGTCGTTCCCCTTCCACTTGTCGCGGACCGCCTCCTTGACCGGCCTGCGGCACTGGAACGGCCGGCCGGTGTCGAAGTGGACGCAGTGCCGGCAGGAGTGGAGCGCCGTGCCGCACCGGTCGCAGGTGGAGCGGGGGCCGATGAAGGCCGCCTCCGCCGGCTGCTGGTGGCCGCAGTTCTGGCAGCGGATCACTTCCGCGGCGTCCCGGTCCATGGCGCGCTTCAGGCGGCGGACCTGGTCCCGGTTGCCCAGGTCGGTCTGGACGCGGGGCGGACGATGGTCTCGGTCCATGGTGTCCTCGTTCGTTCCCGTCGCAGTCGGTCCGGGATGACCCGGTTTCTACGCTACCCGTACTTCCGGGGCGTCGTGGCTTCCGTCGGCCCGGCGGCGGGCCAGCAGGACCTGGTAGACCCCGACTCTACCCGATGCGAACGCCCGCGCGCATCCCGCCATGTAGAGGCGCCACAGGCGCCACGCCCTCTCTCCCCCCGCCGCGACCGCCCGCTCGCGCCCCGCCTCCAGCCGCCGCACCCACGCCCGGAGGGTCCGGGCATAGTGGGGCCGCAGGCCGTGGACGTCGAGCACCTCGAAGGAGGCGCGCTCGGCCGCGTCGAGGACGAACCCCGGGGGCAGCAGCTCCCCGTCGGGGAAGACGTAGCGGTCGATGAAGGCGGTCATCGAGTCGGCGGGGACATCGACCCGGGACGCGATCGCGTGGTGCAGGAACAGGCCGCCGGGGCGCAGGGCGCGGAAGGCGGTCTCCATGTAGGCGGGGAACATCCGCCGGCCGACGTGCTCCGCCATGCCGATGCTGGCGACCCGGTCGTACCGCCCGTCGCCGGGCAGGTCCCGGTAGTCCAGCAGGTCGATCCGCACGCGGTCGGCCACCCCCGCCGCGGCGGCCCGCCGCCGGGCCGCTGCGGCCTGGTTCCGGGAAAGGGTGATCCCGTGGGCCTCGACCCCGTACCGCTCGGCGGCGAAGATCACGAACGATCCCCACCCGCAGCCGATGTCGAGAACCTTCATCCCGGGGCGGAGGCCGAGCTTGCGGCAGACCAGGTCGAGCTTCGCCTCCTGGGCCTCGTCGAGGGTCATCCCGTCCCGGTGCCACCAGGCACAGGAGTAGACCATCCGCCGGTCGAGGAAGACCCGGTAGAAGTCGTCCCCCACGTCGTAGTGGTGGCGGATCGCCGCCGCATCCCGCTCCTTCGAGTGCTTCTCGCCCGCCAGCCGGGCCGCTCCGCCCGGCACCCCCTCCCGGGCCCGGGGAGGACGGGGCAGGCGCAGGGCCAGCAGGCCGAGGCGCCAGGCGAGCCCCGCCGGAGGCGGATGGGCGGCCAGGTCCCGGGCGATGTCGAACGCCAGGTCGATGTTCCCCTCGAGGTCGACGAGCCCCGCCAGGTACGCCTCGGCGAGGGACACCGCGTCGCGGCCGACGAGGAGCGCCCGCAGGGCGGCGGGATGGCGCAGGATGACCCGGAGACCCGGGTCCGGCCCGCTGCCGGGGACGAGGGTGCCGTCCCAGAGCTCGAGGCTCCAGGGACGCTCCCCCAGCGGGCGCAGGAGCTGCCCCAAGAGGTCCCGCGCGCGGCGGACCAGGGGCGGGGGGACCGGCCCTCCCGGCGGGGGGCCGATGGAAACCCGGCGCGTCTCGTGGCCCAGGGACATGGCGAACCCTCCGGCCACGGGGGGACTCGGGGGAAAGGTACGGCGACGGACGCGGGTTTCCCCCGGTTTCTGCGTGTTCCCCGGGGCCGCTGCCGGTATGATCCCCCGGTCGGCGCCGGCAGGCAACGGGCCCGTCCGGGGCCGTCACGGGCCTTTCGGGTGCTCCCGGTTTCCGGGGCAGGGCGTGCGCGGCCGGTTCCCGCGGCCCATGATCGACCGGGGAACGGAAGAAAACGACGATGCTGGCGATCCTGGCGGGCCTCCTGACCGGCTTCTTCCTCGGCCTCACCGGGGCCGGCGGCTCGGTCCTCACCCTGCCCGCCCTGATCCTCCTGCTCGGCCTTCCTCCCCACCAGGCGGTCGCCGCCACCCTGGTGTCCGTGCTGCTGACGGCCCTGACCGGCATCGTGCCCCACCTGGCCGCGGGCCACGTCCGGCTGCGGGCGGGGGCAGCGATCCTCGCCGGGAGCGCTCCGGCCGCCCTGGCCGGGGGCTACCTGGGGCGGGACCTGCCGGAGCCCCTGCTGATGACCGCCTTCGGCTGCCTCATGGTCTGGGTCGCGTGGCGGATGTGGCGGAAGGACCACGACGCTCCGCGGACCCCGGCCGGTCCCGGGCGGCTGCTCCTGGTGGGAGCCGGGGTGGGGTTCCTCGCGGGGACCCTCGGCCTGGGGGGCGGCTTCCTGATCGTGCCGGCCCTGGCCGGCCCCGGCGGACTGGCGATGCAGGAGGTCGCGGGCACGGCGATGGCCCTGGTCGCGGCGAACGCGGGGGCCGGTCTCGTCGGCGCCCTGGCGCGCCTGCCCGAGGTCCCGTGGCACCTCGTCCTGCCCTTCGTCGCCGCCTCCCTGGTCGGCGGCCAGGTCGGTTCCCGCATGACGGGCCTCCTCCCGGCGCGCCAGATCGCGCGGGTCTTCGCCGTCGTCGTGGTGGCCGTCGGCGCCGAGGTGCTCTGGACCTGGATCCCGCGCCTGCTCCCTCCCGCCTGAGGTCCCCGGCGCGCCTGGGCAGGCTCCCCGGGGGACGGCCGCCCGGCAGGTCCCCTCGCGGCCCGGACCGTTCCCTTCCCGGAAGTTCCCGGGGGATGCCCTCCCGGGAGACCCTTCACAGCACCCGGGTGAGTTCCTCGAGGGGCACCCGCCAGGCGGGCACGCCGCAGTAACGCTTCCCCTCCGGGCAGAAGGGCGCCCGCCCGCCCCGGTGGCGGAGGGAACAGGGAGGCAGCAGCCACCGGCCCAGGCGGGGATGGACCTCCCGGACCTGCCGGGCCTCGTCCAGGGACGCGTGCCAGATCTCCTCCTGGGCGTTGAGGCAGAGCCGCATCGCGTGCTTGTGCCGGAGCGCGGCGAAATCCGCCGACTCGGTGGCCCGCACCGCGACGGCGTTCGGCAGCAGGTAGACGAGGGCCTCCCCCGGGACACCCTGCCGGTGCAACCGGCCGAGGGCGTCCCAGGTCCGCGCGCAGGCCTCGGTGAACACCCGCCGGGCCTCCCCGCTTTCCCGCACCAGGGCGGGGACGATCACGTCCGGCTCGTCGGCCACCTGGGCGAGAAGCACCGGGCGGCTGGCGGGCGTGGTGCGGTGCCGCTGGTCCTGGGAGTCCGCCGCGTGGGACAGCCGGCGCCGGAAGGTGTAGTGGGCGTGGTGCAGGGCGCGGCCGAGCTTCGTCACCGTGTCCAGGTTGAGCGTCTCTCCCCGGAGCGGGTTGCGGGCCGGGTCGAGGAGCAGGGCGAGGGCCCGGTCGTCGTCCAGGGTCTCCGGCGTCAGCCCCAGGACCTCCCGCACCGCCTCGGCGACGACCTCCTCCGCGCCCGCGCTCCAGGAGACCAGGCGGGAGACGTGTCCCCCGAGGGAGGCGTCGAACCGCTCCCGGAACCGCCGGGCCCGGCCCGGGTCGTACAGGGTTTCCGGCAGGCCGTTCCCCCCCCCGGCGATCCCGGCCTCGGCCAGGGCGCGGATCTCCGGCGTCGCCGCCGGGTCGAGGGGAGGACCGGGCAGCCGCCCGAGGTCCGGCTCGACCCGGAGCGCCTCCCGCCACATCGCCTCCACCAGCAGCGCCAGCTCGGAGGGCACGTCCGCCTGCCGGGCCAGGCGGCGGTAGCGCAGGAGGGTCAGGAGGGAGACCGTGTGGATCATCCGGGTCCAGGCGGCCACCGGCAGAACGTACCGGGCGGCCTCGAGGGCCTTCTTCCGCACCGCCCCGCGCCAGCGCTCCGGGTGCTTCGCCCGGGCGGGCCACCGCCGGGCCCACAGGGAGAAGGCGACCGGTTCCAGGAGCTCCACCAGCCTCCGGTAGGCCGCCTGCTGGGCCCGCACGGTCTCGATCCAGAGGGTGCGCGCCGCCGGGTCCCGGAGCCGGGGCACCACGTGGGCCCCCTCCCGCACCGCCACGTACCGCTGGGACACCTGTTCCGAGTTGTAGAAGGGGTGGGCGTGGAGGAAGGTCCAGACCGCGTGCCGGGAAACCCGCTCGAGGGCGAAGACCAGGTGGGGGTGCTGGAAGACCGTGTGGTGGCCGGCCCGGTAGAGGTCGGCGACGAGGGCGTCCCGCCGGCCGCGGGCCGGGTCTTCGTCCCGCCCCGGCGCGTCGCCGGGGAGGACGAGCCCCCGCCGCGAGACGCAGCTCCGGGCGGCGGCGGCGGCCAGGTCGAGGGGCCGGGCGGTGGCGGTCACCAGCCGGGCGACGGGGGGGGGACTCTCGAAGCGGAGGCTCATCTCGTCCTCGTCCCGCCGCCCCCGGGCCGGGCCCGGGCCCGCGCGCGGTGGCGCGCCGCGGGCGGTCAGGCCTCGTCCCGCCGCCAGCCGAGGAGGTCGGGGGTCGGCAGGGGCGGTTCCGCCCGGGGCTCCCGCCAGGGGGCCGGGCGGGAGCGGTGGAACTCCCCGGTCTCGCCGTCGTGGATCGCCGCCGTCTCGCCGGCGGGGCCACCCTCCTCCATCGGCAGGCCCGCTCCCTGCCACGCGGCGAACCCTCCCTCGAGGTAGCGCAGGCGCCGGAACCAGTGGTGGGCGAGTTCCGAGGCGAGGCGCCGGGCCGGACCGTGGGGTTCCCCCTTCTCGTCGACGATCACGACCAGCGCGGTGGTCGGCACCCGCTGGGGGATCCAGCGCAGCGCCTGCCCGGGCGGCACGTGGCGCGCCCCCGGCACGTGGCCCCGGGAGAACGCCTCCGCGTCCCGGACATCCCAGACGTGGACCTTCCCCCCGGGAACGTCCGGGTCCCGCAGGCCCTCCTCCACGAGCTTCGCCAGGTCCTGGGGCGCGAGGGGATGGATCATCGGGCCTTCGCCTCCTCGATCGCCTGGATCAGGGCCGGCACGACCTCCTTGACGTCCCCGACGATCCCGTAGGTCGCCTCGTTGAAGATCGGGGCGTCCTTGTCCCGGTTGACCGCCACGACCACCTGGCTGCCGCGCATCCCGATCACGTGCTGGATCGCCCCGGAGATCGCGAGGGCGACGTAGAGCTTCGGCTGCACCGTCTGGCCGGAGGACCCGACCTGGTGCTCGTGGGGCAGCCACTCGTTGTCGACCACCGGCCGGCTGGCGCCGACCGCCGCGCCGAGGACCTTCGCCAGCCCGCCGACCAGGGACTCGAAGGTTTCCTTGTCACCGAGCCCGCGGCCACCCGAGACGATGATCTCGGCGGCGGTCAGGTCCACCGCCTGGTCGTCCGCGGCGATCACCTCGAGGACCTTCCGCCGGAGCTGCGCGGGCGACAGGTCGACGTCCTTCCGCGTCACCGTCCCGCCGTGGCCCTCGGGCAGGTCGTCCGCGGGGAACGCGCCGGACTGGAGGGTGGCGAAGTGGGGGGCCGGCCCGTCGTCCACCGTCTTCGCCACGAGCTTCCCGTTGAAGACGCCCCGGTGGAAGACGACCCGGTCACCGAGATCCACGTCCACCGCGTCGGAAACCACCGGCGCCCCGAAGGCCACCGCCACCAGCGGCAGGAAGTCCTGGGCCTGGTACGTGTTCCCCGCCAGCACCCACTCGAACCCGCCGTCCCGCACCAGCTCCACGAGGGGCAGCCGGTACGCGTCCGGCGTGTAGGAGGCGAGCAGTTCATGCTCCAGGAGGAAGACCTCGTCCGCCCCCTTCCCGGCCACCTCGTTGGCCACCGCCTCGACCCCGTGGCCGAGAACGGCGGCGCAGGCGCGGCCGCCCAGGTGTCCCGCCATCCGGCGGGCGAGAGCGAGGGCCTCGAGGGAGGCCCGGCGGGCCTTTTCCCCGTCGTGCTCGACGACGACCAGCAGATCCTTCGACATCGCAGCCTCCCCTCAGAGAACCTTCGCCTCGAGCCGCAGCTTCTCGACGAGCTTCTGCGCGGCCTCGGCGGGATCGCCCTCGATGAACTCGCACTGCCCCTTCTTCTCCGGCGGCGCCATCTCCAGGATCTTCAGCCGGCTTCCCGGCCCGCCGATCTCGTCCCCGGACAGGCCGAGTTCCCCCGGCGTCGGCTGGTCCACCGGCTTGCGCTTGGCGGCCATGATCCCCTTGAGGGAGGTGTACCGCACCGGGTAGATCCCGGACTGGATGGCCAGGACCGCCGGGCGCGGGACCTCGGAGACCTCCTTCCGGCCCCCTTCCAGCTCCCGGGTCACCCGGAGTGTCCCGTCCTGCACCTCCAGGCCGATGGTCAGGAACACCGCCGGCCAGTCCAGGAGCCCGGCCACCAGGAGCGGCGTCTCCGCCCACCCCAGGTCGTCGGAGCGGGTTCCGGTCAGCACCAGGTCGGCCCCCTCCTTCTTCGCCACGGCGACCAGGGCCCGGGCGACCGCCAGGGGATCGCCCCCCTGGAACTCCGGCGCCACCAGGTGGATGCCCCGGTCACAGCCCATGGCGAGGCCGGACGTGATCGCCTTCCGCGCCCGCTCCGGCCCGACGGAGCAGACGACGACCTCGCCCTCGCCCTGCGCTTCCCGGACCCGCAGGGCCGTCTCGAGGGCGTACCGGTCCGACTCGTTGACCTCCCACTGCAGGTCGGTCTCCACGATCCCGGTGCGGGAGTCGTCGAGGACGAGCCGCGCGTCCGGGTCGGGGACCTGCTTGATCGCGACGAGGATCTTCATGGCTGGTTCCTCTTTCGAGTGGCTGGAGCGCGGCCGGCGACGGGCCCCGGCGGGCCCGGGCCGCGGGATCCTGTGGGTGGGCCCGAAAGCTGCGCGAAAATCTCCCCGCGTTCGGGCGGGAAAGCTTACCGGCAGGGGTCCCGCCGGGGCAACCGGGCGGCCCGGGGCGGGGAGCCCGCCGCGGTGGAGCCGGCCCCGGAAGGGGGAGCGGCTGCGCCCCGGCCTGCCGGCACGGGACCCGGCCCCGGGACACCGGGGGAAACCGGGGCAGCCGGCCGCCGCCTCGACCTCCGCCGGGAAGGTCCGGGAGCCCGGTCCCCGGCGTCACTCCCGGGGCGGGTGCTCCACGGCGCGGCCGGGGGTCCAGGGCAGGAACAGCCGGCCGCCCAGGCGGGCCAGGGGCCGCAGCCGCTCCGGATCGATGTTGCCCCGCCGGTCCAGGAGGTCTTCCCGGGCGTGGACCAGCAGGATCTCCCCGATGACCAGCTCGCAGCGACCGACGGAAAGCTGGTGACTCCGGCGGCACTCGAAGGCCAGGGGGGCGTCGACGAGGACGGGGGCCGCCACCCGTTCCCCCGGAACGGTGGCCAGGCCCAGGCGATCGATCTCCGACTCTTCCGCCGGCAATTCCTCGGCCGAGTCCACCATCGGGGCGAGGAGAGCCTCGTCGATCACGTGCACGACGAACTCCCCCGTCTCCTCGATGTTCCGCAGCGTGTCCTTCCGCTCCCCGGAGCGCTTCCCCCGGGCGATCGAGACGGAGAGGGTCGGGGGATCGGAACAGACCCCCTGGAAGTAGGAGAACGGGGCGAGGTTCGTCCCGCCGTTCCGTCCGCGCGTCGCGATCCACGCGATCGGGCGCGGCACGATCGCGGACACCAGGAAGTGGTACTTCCCGGCGACGTCCTTCTCGCCCAGGTCGATGGCGACGTGTCCCGGCACCTTCCCGCCCATCGTGCGCCTCCGGTTCCCCCCATGGCACGCATCCCGGCGCGCGGCCGGCGGGGCCGCGACGCCCGCTGTTCCTCGTGCGACCTTCCGACTCCCCGCCGGACGAGAATCCCCGTCCGCGGCCCGCGGCGCCGGGATGCTCATTGTGCGGTCTCCCGTCTCCCCGCATGATACGCGGCGCGGGGAGCGAGGCACGCGGATGGCGGCGAACGCCGGGAACGTGGCGCGGGAAGACCGGGGGCTCGCCCCCCTGGGCGCGTTCTACTTCTTCTTCTTCGCGACGATCGGCTTCCAGCTTCCCTGGTTCCCCCCCTGGCTCCAGTCGATCGGTTTCGGGTCCGCCCTGATCGGGGCCGCCCTGGCGATGGGCTCGATTTCCCGGGTCTTCCTGCCCCCCCTGTGGGGGATCCTCGCCGACCGGGTCGGGCGGGCGCGGCTGATCCTCGCCGGGGGGGCCCTCCTCGGCGGCGCCTGCCTCCTCCTGGTCGGCCGGGCCCGCTCCCCCCTGCCGGTCCTGGGGCTGCTCTTCCTCGGGGGCTTCTTCCTCGTTCCCCTGGTCCCGCTGGCGGAGACCCTGACGATGGAGGCCCTGGGCGGGCGCCGGGAACGGTACGGGCGGGTCCGGCTCTGGGGCTCCCTCGGGTTCATCGTGACGGCCTGGGGTTTCGGGGCGCTCGTTCCCCGGGTCGGCCTTGCCCCGGTGCCCTTCCTGGCGGGAGCGTGCCTCGGGCTCGCCGGCGCCGTCGCCCTGGCGGTGCCCCGCCCTTCCCCGGCCAGCGGACGGCCCGCCGGGGTCCGGGAAAACGGCGGCGAACCGTTCCCCTGGCGGCACTTCGGACCCCTGCTGGCCGCCGCGGCCCTCGGCCAGGGGAGCCACGGCGCCTACTACGCGTTCTTCACCCTGGAACTGGAGGGGCGGGGCGTCGCCCCCGGCCTCGCCGGGTTTCTCTGGGCCCTCGGCGTGCTGGCCGAAGTGGTCCTGATGGCAGCCTCCCCGCGGCTGTTCCGGCGGCTCGGCACGGTCCCCGCCTTCCGGCTCGCCCTGGCGGCGGGGCTCGCCCGCTGGCTCCTCTACGCCGCGTCCCCTCCCCTGCCGCTGGTCGCCGTCGGGCAGGTTCTCCACGCCCTCTCCTTCGGGCTCCTGCACCTGGCGTCGATCCAGCTCGCCGACCGCTGGAGCCCGCCGGGGAGGAAGGCGACCGGGCAGGGGATGCTCTCCGCGATCGCCTACGGGCTCGGGATCGGCGGCGGGCTCTTCCTCGCGGGGCTCGGTCGGGATCCCCTCGGGGACCGGGGGCTCTACCTCCTGGCGGCCGGGCTCGGGGCGGCCGCCCTCGCCGTCTCCGCCGGTCTCGGGAGGGAAACCCGCGGGGGGACCGCTGGGGTACCATGATCCCTCCGCCCGGCGGCGGAGGGCGGGTGGCGACGGGAAGGGCCGGCGGACCGGCCCGGGGCCGGGGGAGACGGAGATTCCGGCAGCAGGGGCGCGAGGAACCGCGGGACCGGGACGGGCCCGAGGGAGGCACGGACGATGGGAATGCTCGACGGGAAGCTGGCGCTGGTGACCGGGGCGAGCGCGGGGATCGGCGAGGCGACCGCCCGCGCGCTCGCGGGTGAAGGGGCCCGCGTGATCCTGGCCGCCCGGCGAAAGGACCGTCTCTCCCGGCTCGGCGCGGAACTGGCGGCCGCCCACGGCGAGGGATGCTGCGCCACCCTGGCGGTCGACGTCCGGGACCGGGACGACGTGGCGGACGCGATGGACAAGCTCCGGGCCGCCGGCTGGGACCGGGTCGACATCCTCGTGAACAACGCGGGGCTCGCGGCCGGGCTCGACCCGATCCACGAGGGGAACTTCGATCACTGGGACCGGATGATCGACACGAACCTCAAGGGGCTCCTGAACGTCAGCCGGTACGTGGTCCCCGGGATGGTCGAGCGCGGCGCCGGCCACATCGTGAACATCGGTTCCATCGCCGGGCGCGAGGTCTACCCGAACGGGAACGTCTACTGCGCGACGAAGCACGCGGTCCGGGCCCTCAACCGGGCCTTCCGGATCGATCTCCTCGGCACGGGCATCCGGGTGACCACGGTGGACCCCGGGCTCGTGTGGACCGAGTTCAGCTACGTCCGCTTCGACTGGGACAGGGAGCAGGCGGAAAAACCCTACGAGGGGATGACCCCCCTCCGGGCCGAGGACGTCGCCGACGCGGTGCTCTGGGCGGTGACCCGCCCCCCCCACGTCAACATCGAGGAGATCCTGGTGATGCCCACGGACCAGGCCTCCGCCGTCCACGTCCACCGCCGCACCTGACCGCGCCCCGGACCCTCCCGGCCCCCGGATTCCGCGCCTGCCACTGCTGCGTGGGCGGGCAGATTCCGCTCCCGGGGGGGATGCCGCGGACCCGCCGTGCACGGAGCGGGCGGGCTCCCGCGGGAGCCCGCCCTCGCACGAAGCACCGGCGGACGTTCAGGCGTCCGGGCGCCCACCCGTTTCCCGGCGGGCAGCTCGCCCCGGAAACGGCGTCCCGGCCGTCCGGTTCCGCACCCCCCGTCACTTCCCTGCAGGGTGCAGCACCGCCGTCAACACGCCGAAACCGTCCGCGGAAGCACGCGGAAGCGGCTCCATCTCGAATGCAAACACGTGCTTGCCCGGCTCGAGGTGGACCGGTACCGTCACCACCACCGACCTTCCCAGGTCACTGGCGTCGGCAACCGCCTTCCCGTCCACGAGCACCCGGCCCCGCGTGCCCCGCGCCGCCGGTGGCTCGGCCGACAGGGGCTTCCCGGTATCGTCCAGCGCCGGGATCCCCGTGAACAGGACCAGCTCGTAGTCCCCTCCCTTTCCCCGGGGAATCGTGCAGGAGAACTCCTTTCGCAACATGAAGTCCGGCGATCCCGGCAGGACCTCGACGGCCGGGAACACGTGCCAGAACCAGTCTCCCTCCACGTTGCCGATCGTGCGGCCGCAGGCCCTCAGCGTCAGGTTCATCGCCTTGAGGCACGGCATCTCGACCTGCCGGTCATCCCCGAATTCCCGGTGACAGTCGGCCATGTACCCGAGGTGTTTCATGACACAGCATGCCACGTCACCGCTGTGCAGCCCGCACCGCGGGCTCCTCCATGTCGGCTTCTCGCCGGCCGCGGCCGGCAGCAGGGCGATGGACAGCAGGGCCACCGGCAACCACGCACTCTTCTTCATGTTCATGACCATGACGAGTCCTCCCTTGTGCTACCCGCCGATGATACCATCCGGGTCGTCCCGGGGACCGTGGGGTGCCTCGCGGCAGTCCTCGCCCTGCGGGTCGATGATATCCATGCACTTCATCAGGTACTCCGAGGCCGACTGCATGCACTGCGTCATCCCTTCCGGGTCGGGATGGAGACCCGTCTTGCCGAATTCGCTGTGGCAGTTCCGGACGAAGTTGAAGTACTTGGTCTGGCAGCAGTCCATGTCGTCGCTGCAGGCGCCACACCCTCCCTGTGGTTGACCCGGGGCCGCTTCGTCCCCCGCCCCTCCGCCGAGGGCGGCCCGGGAGACGGGGATCGCACCCAGGACCAGCGCCAGGAAGAGGACGGCGATCAACCCCCCGCGACCGAAAGGCCGCCACCGGGGGCCCGGCACCGCCTTCCGCCGGTTCCCGGCCTTCCACGTCACCTCCAGGACCTTCTCCGTCATCGTTTCCCTCCTTTCCGCCGCCGCGGCCCGGGCCTTCCCGGCGATCCCGCGGCACGGCTCGTGTCGGATGAAATGCTACGTCGGACGGAAGACGATGGAAGTTTCCCCCAGGATCTTTTCCATGCACGGGACCTCCCGCCAACCATGCGCCCACACCAACGACAGCCATGCACGGCGCGGCCGGATTCCATGCACGGGGCCGCGGACCTTCCCGGCGACGGGTCCACCGGCATCCCCGCGGGACCTTCCCTCCCCCGCGCCGGCGGACGTACG
>CAZOTT010000070.1:0-15831 GCA_964582785.1 uncultured Acidobacteriota bacterium
CATCGGCGCCAAGTACCCGGCGCCGGACGCGATGGACATGATCTCCTTCGGCCCGGAGATCCGGGGCGCCCACTCCCCGGACGAGCGGGTGCACATCCCCTCCGTGGAGCGGTTCTGGAAGCTCCTCTCGGCGCTGCTCGACCGGATGTCCGCCTGACCGGCGGCAGGCGTGGCGGAACGGCGGCCCGGGGACGGGCCGCCGTTTTCGCGGCGCCGGGGACCGCCGGAGGGAGGCCCGGGTGGGGGAAGGGTCTCCGCACCGGCCCACGATACGAAGGATTTTCTTGACGCCCGGCGGGGGTGGTGTTATCCCATTGAACATGATGGTCGAAAAGTCAAACTCGTCGTCCACGGAAAACGGGTCCCGGCAGGCCCTGAACCGGGAGAGGATCCTCGACGCCGCCCTGCGCCGTTTCGCCCGGTACGGGTTCCGGAAGACCTCGATGGCGGAGATCGCCCGGGACCTCGGCGTGGTCAAGGGGGCCCTCTACTACCACGTCCCCGGCGGGAAACAGGAGCTCCTGGACGCGGTGGTCTCCCGGGAAGAGCAGCGGCTCCTGGCCCGGATGGAGGCCGCCGCCGAAAGGGCGCCCGAACCGGCCGGCGCCCTGCGGGCCGTGATCGAGGAGAAGCTGCGGGCCCTGCGGGAACTCCGCGAGGTGCTGGGGCTGCGCCGGGAACTGGGGGAAGAGTTCGCCGCCCTGGTCCTGTCGCGGGAGCGGGAGTTCACCCGCCGGGAGCGGGAGCTCTTCGCGCGGATCCTGCGGGAAGGGGTGGAGGCCGGGGTCTTCCGGCCGATTCCCGTGGTCGAGACCACCGTCCGGGCCCTCCAGGCGATGGTCCGCTCCCTCGAGCTGCCGGAGATGTTCGGCGGTGAACGGGTCCAGGGGACGGAACTCGTCGAGGGCCTGTTCGAGCTGGTCTTCCACGGGCTCCTCGCCCGGGAGGAGAGGCCGGACCGATGAGGGGCAGGGTGGCCGTCGCCCTGGTCGCCCTCTTCCTGGTCCCGGTTCCCGGGCGGGCAGGGCCACCCGGCGGGCGGGAAACCGTCGTGCCCCTCGGCGTCCTGCTGCGCGATGCGCTGGCCGGGCCCGCCATGGAGCGGGCCCGGGCCCGGCTCGCGTCCGCGGACGCCGGGGTGCGGGAGGCCCGGGCGCCGTTCCGGCCCCACGTGGACCTCTACGGGGCCGCCTGGCGGCTGGCCTCCGCCCCCGGTTTCGTCACCCCCGAGTCGGTCCTCCCCACGCCGCTCGGTCCCGTCACCGTTCCCGCCGGCGAGGTTCCGTTCGCGGAACGGAACGCGGAACTGCTCGCCGTGACGGCGGCGCAGCTTCTGTGGGACGGGGGCCGGGCCCGCCAGGCCCTCCTGGCCGCGGACCGGGCGAGAGAGGGCGCGCGGCTGGCGGAGGGCGTGGCGGCGGAGGTGATCCGGCTGCGGGTTCTCGCCGCCGCCGCCGCCTGGGAACTCGCGGTCCGGGGCCGGGCCGCCGCCGAGGCGACCGTCGCCGAGCGGGAAGCCCTCGTCGCGCGGGTCCGCTCCTTCCTGGAACACCAGCAGGTCCCGCGGCAGGACCTCCTCGCCGCCCAGGCGGCGCTGGCGATGGCGCGCCACGACCTCGCCCGGGCCCGGGCGGCGGAGACGGCGGCCCGCGCGTCGGTGGAGCGCCTGGTGGGACGGTCCCTGCCGGTGGACACGGTGCCCGGCTGGCCCCCCGACCTGCCCGACCTGCCCCCCGGCTCCGACGACGAACTCGTCTCCCGGGCCCTGGCGCGGCGGCCCCTGCCGGCGGCCCTGGCGGCGCGGGGCGAGGCGGCGGAGGCGCTGGCCGAGGCGGCCCGCCGGGAGAGACGGCCCTCCCTCTGGCTCCTCGGGGAAGCGCACCGGCTCGATGACCGCTGGCAGGCCCGCCGGGACAACGCCGCGGTGGCCGTGACCGTGCGCGTGCCGCTGGCGACCGGGGGATCGATCGCCGCCCGGGCCGCGCGGGCCCGGGCCCGGGCCCGGGAACTGGCGGCGGAACGCGAGGAGGCCCGGCGCCTGGTCCGGGAGCAGGTGCTGCAGGCCCTGGCCCGGGACCGGGCGGCCGGAGAGCAGGTGCGGGCCGCCGAGGCGGCCCGGGAGGCGGCCGCCGCCGCGTGGAAGGCGGCCCGGGCCCGCTACCGGGAAGGGCTGATCGGCGGCCGGGAACTCCTCGACGCGGAGGAAGACCTGGCGCGGGCCCGGGCGATGCTCGCCGCCGCCCGGGCCGGGCGGGCGGCGGCCCGGTGGGCCGCCCTGGTTCTCGTCGGCGAGGATCTGCCGGTTCCGGGGGAGGAGGCGCCATGAAGCGGGAGGCCGTCGTCCGCGGGGTGAAGATCGCCCTCGTCGCCGTCCTGGTGGTGATCGCCCTCCTCGTGGCGGTCCGCTGGCTCGCGTGGCGCCTCGGGCACGTGGTGACGAACGCGGGCTTCGTCAAGGCGGACATCACCCTGGTCTCCCCGGAAGTGCCGGCCCGGATCGAGAAGATCCTCGTGGACGAGGGGGACCGGGTGACGCCCGGCCAGCTCCTCGTCGTCCTCGACCGGGCTTCCCTGGACGACCAGGTGAAGGTGGCGGAAGGGAAGGTGGCCGTCATGGAAGGGAAGGTCGCCCGGTACCGGGCGAAGCTCTCCCTCGCCCGGCGGGAGGTCCCGGCGAGGATCCGGGCGGCCCGGGCGGCCCTCGAGGCGGCGCGCCGCACGGAGGACCGGGCGCGGGCCCGGGAAGAGTACCTGCGCCGGCAGCGGGACAGGTTCCGCGGCCTCCTGGAGGACGAGGCGATCGGCCGGGCGCGGTACGAGGAGATCGAGACCGGGTGGAAGGCGGCCGCGGCCGAGCTCGCGGCGGCGCGGGCGGGCGTGGCCGCCGCGCGGGCCCGGCTGGCGGAGGCCGAGGCCGCGCGGGCGAAGATCGCGGAAGCGGAGGGCGCCCTGGCGGAAGCCGAGGGGGGACTCGCGGCGGCGCGGGACGCCCTGTCCCTGGCGCGGGTCGCCCGGGACAAGGCGGAGATCCGGGCGCCGGTGGGAGGTGTGGTCGCCCGCGTCTTCCCCGAGCCCGGTGACCTGGCCACCCCGGGCCGGCCGGTGGTGGCGGTCTACGACCCGGCCACCCTCTACGTCGAGGCCCGCTTCGAGGAAACGAAGCTGCGCCACCTCCGGCCGGGCCAGCTGGTCACCCTCGAGCTGGATGCCCTGCCGGGCAAACCCCTGCGGGGGAGGATCCGGGTGATCCACCGGGCGGCGGCCGGGGAGTTCGCCCTGATCCCGCGGGACGTTACGGCGGGAGAGTTCACCAAGCTGACCCAGCGCGTCCCCGTGGAGATCTCGTTCCTTCCGGGGGAGCGCGATCGGTGGGAGAAGCTCCTGCCCGGCCTGTCCGTCACCGTTGCCGCCCGCAAGGGAGGGCGGGACGAGCGGTGAACGGGAATTCGCCGGCGCGAGGGACGGGAAAGTGGCTGGCCGGCAGCCTCGTGTCGGCCGGCATCTTCATCGCGCTCCTCGACACGACGATCGTCGACATCGTCCTGCCGAAGATGATGTCGTCCCTGGAGACCGACCTCTACGGGGTCCAGTGGGTGGTCATCGTCTACTTCATCGGCTCGGCGGTGGCGATGGTCGCCGCCGCCTTCCTCGCGGAGACGGTGGGACCCCGCCGCCTCTACGTCGCGGGACTGCTGCTCTTCGTCGGGGCCTCGGCCCTGTGCGGAGTCGCCTGGAACCTGGCGGCGATGCTCGCCGCCCGGTTCGTCCAGGGGCTGGGCGAGGGGATCATCGTCCCCGTGGGGCTGATCATTCTCTACCGCGTCTTCCCGCCCGAGGAGCAGGGAGCGGCGATGGGACTCTACGGCCTGTCGGCCTCCTTCGCCCCCGCCCTCGGCCCCACCCTCGGCGGCCTGATCACCGAGCACCTGTCGTGGCGGTGGGTCTTCTACGTCAACCTGCCAGTGGGTCTCCTGGATGCCCTGCTGATCCTCGCGCTGCTGGCGCCCCTGCCCCGCGGGAAGGAACGACCGTTCGACGCGGCCGGCTTCGGGCTCCTCTCCCTCGCCATCGGCGCGCTGATCGTGTTGCTCGGCAAGGGCCAGGAACTCGGGTGGTGGACGTCCGACGCGATCGTCTGGCTCGGGGTGATCACGGTGGCGGGGGGGGCGCTGGCCGTGGTGCGGCTCGCCCTCGCGCGGGACCCGCTGTTTCCCCGCCGGCTCTTCACCGTCCGTCCCTTCGTCCTGTCCCTCGGGACGATGGTCCTCCTGTCGATCAACGCGTACGGTTTCTTTCTCCTGCTGCCGGTCTTCCTCCAGCGCCTGCGCGGCCTGACCACCCTCCAGGCGGGGCTCGTGCTGCTGCCGGGGGCCCTGGTTTCCGCCGGGACGACCCTGGCCTCCGGGGTCCTCTCGGACCGGGTCGACCCGCGGAAGGTGGGGATCGCCTTCCTGGTGGCGACGGCCGTCGCCTCGCTCGTCTTCCGCACCGACCCGGACACCCCCCTCCACGTGCTCGTCTTCTGCTACGTGCTGTGGGGAGGGGCCGTCGGCGGAACCTTCGCCCCGGTCACGGTCGTTGCCCTCGAGCGGCTGCGGGAGGGGGAGGTGAACGACGGTTCCACCCTGGTCAACGTCGTCCGCCTCGTCGCCGGGTCGGTCGGGACCGCCTTCGCCACCGCGACCCTTTCCGCCCGGACCGCGGAGTACATGGAGGCGACCCGGAGCTTCCTGGAGCCGGACCGGCCGGCGCTGGCAGCGGTGCTCGCCGCGGCCGGGAACGCCGATCCCCTCCGCGCCCGGTTCCTGGGGAAGGCGCTCGTCCTCCGTGCCACGACCTCGTGGGCCTTCGACGCGGTCTACGACCTGCTGGGGCTGTTCATGCTGGCGGCGGCGGCTCTCCTCGCCCTGGAACTGGCGCTCGACTCCCGCCGCCGAGGGTCCCGGTCGGCTCCCGGCACGTAGGCCCGGAAGCGGCGCTCAGTGGTCGCCGCCGAGGGTTCGCGGTCTGCTCGCTGCGCGCAGGGCGGAAGCGGCGCTCAGTGGTCGCCGCCGAGGGTCCCGGTGAACAGGGCCGGCGTCGCTCCCACCGTCCGCATGTAGACCCGCAGCTCCACGTACGGCAGGTCGGGATTGTTCACCGCCCCCGGGTTGACCTTCGGATCCCCGAGCTTCGGCTCGAGGAGCAGGGCCGCCTCGAACTCGGCCAGCGCCTGGTCGTGGCGGCCGAGCCGCTGGAGGGCGAGGCCGAGATCGTAGTGGCCGAGGGCGTGGAACGGCTCGATGTGCAGGGCGTTCCGCAGGACCCTGGTGGCGGGCCGGAGCTCCCCGGCCCGGACCAGCGCCGCGCCGTAGTCGACGAGGGCGTCCGGGTCCTCGGGGTCCATCTCCACGGCGTGCTCGAGGGCCCGGAGGGCATCCTCGTGGGCGCCCTGGGCGGACAGGACGCGGCCCAGCGTGCGCCACGCCCTGACGTCGTCCGGGGCCGACCGGACCGCGTCCAGGGCCGCGGCCACCTCGGGCATCCGGGCAAGGATCTCGGACCGGAGCTGGAAGGCGGCCTTTTCTCTTGCCGCGGCGGTCTCCGCCTTCTTCTTTTCCCTGTCGCGATGCGCGCGGCGGCCGGCGGTGGCCGGGGCGACGGCGAGAGCGAGGGCCAGGGCGAACAGGACGAACCGGCGCATGGACGTCTCCGGCCGGGCGCCGATCACCGGCCGCGTCCGCGGGTCCGGACGGGGCGCACGGCGACTCTCACCTTGCCACCGACCTCGTCCACCCGCAACTCCAGGTCCCGGTCTCCCGCCCGGCGACGGGCTTCCTCGAGGCGTTCCTGGAGCCGGCGGGCGAACGGTTCGTAGGCCAGGCCGGAAACATTCTGTCCGCGGGCGCGCCGCGCCCGCCGGTACGCCAGGTACAGGTCCCGCAGCTGGTTCCCGTTCGGCCGCCCTCTGCGGGCCCGCACGGCGGCCAGCACCTGGGGACGGTCCGGGTCGAGTTCTTCCCGCCCGCCCGGGCCGCGGCCGGTGCGGGAGCGCCCCCCTTCCAGCTCCACCTGGCGCATGCGCCGCGCCCAGCGCTCCATGTTCGTCCGGTAGCGGTGCACGAGGGTGTTGAACCGGAACCGGTCGGCGGTCCTCCGGGGCGGATGGCGGGTGTAGTGCCGGACGATCGCCTCGATCTCCGCGATGGTGCGGTGGGGGGGCATCTTCGCGGCGTCCATGAAGAACATCTCGTACTCGGTCGAGAGCCTCTTGAAGAGCTTCTCGAAGTGGTCGAGATCGCTCCGGACGTCCGTCGGGGTGAAGATCTGGTCGCCCACCGCAGGTCCCTCGTCGCCCGGGGCCGCCCGGCCCCGGCGGGATCCCCCCCGGGGAACGTGGGTCCCGGCCCCCTTCCCGGCCAGTCCCGGGGGCCGGAACCTTCCGCCCCGGTTCGATTCCCGCCGCCCCGCGGCTTGTCGGCGGCGGCGCGGGGCGGGGAGAATGGCGTCCCGGCCCGTCCGGGAGGAGGACCCGCCGATGGATCCCCGCAGCCGGCTCCCCGCCGTCGATCGTCTCCTGGCCGATGCCGCCCTCGAGGAAGCGTTCCGGGGCCTGTCCCGGCGCACCCGCGTCGCCGTGGTGCGGCAGGTGCTGGCGGCGGCGCGGGACCGCGCCCGGCGGGGGGGCACGGCCCCCGGGGAGGGAGAAATCGTCCGGGCGGTCCGGGAGGCCTGCGCGCGCCTCCGCCGGTCGCGGCCCCGGCGCGTCATCAACGCGACGGGGGTCGTGCTGCACACGAACCTCGGCCGGGCTCCCCTGGGGCCGGACGTGCTGGCGGACCTGGTCCAGGCGGCCCGCGGCTACTGCGACCTCGAGTACGACCTGGGGGCGGGAGCGCGGGGCTATCGCCACGACCACGTGGACGACCTGCTCGGGCTGCTCTTCCCGGGATCCGCCGCGCTGGTCGTCAACAACAACGCGGCGGCGGTCCTGCTCGTCCTGAACACCTTCGCCCGGGGGAAGGAGACCGTCGTCAGCCGGGGAGAGCTGATCGAGATCGGCGGCTCGTTCCGCATCCCGGAGATCCTCGAACGGTCCGGTTCCGTGCTCCGGGAGGTGGGCACGACGAACCGGACCCACCTCCGGGACTACGAGGCCGCGATCGGACCGGGGACCGGCCTGTTGCTCAAGGTCTGGCCCAGCAACTACCGGGTCGTCGGTTTCACCCGCACCGTCGACCTCCGGGAACTGGCCCGGCTCGCCCGGGCGCGGGGCGTTCCGCTGGTGGCGGACCAGGGCTGCGGCCGCCTGTTCCGCGATTCGCCGGGACCGGCGTCGGAACCCTCCGTGGAGCAGCTTCTCGCCGAGGGAGCGGACCTGGTCTGCTTCTCCGGCGACAAGATGCTCGGCGGGCCCCAGGCGGGCGTCCTGGTGGGCCGCCCGGAACTCGTCGCCGCCTGCGGAAAGAACCCCCTCGCCCGGGCCCTGCGCCCCGGGAAGCTGACCCTCGCCGCCCTGGCGGCGGCATGCCGGGCCCACCTGTCCGACGATCCCGGGGCCCGCCTGCCGGCCGCCCGCATGCTGTCCCTGGGGGAAGAGGAACTCGCCCGCGCCGCCCGGGCCCTGGCGGGGCGGGTCCGCCGGGCGCTGGCCCGGGCGGGCGCCGCCGGCGTGGCGGTCCGGGTGATTCCCGGCGCTTCCCGGGTCGGCGGCGGGGCCGCCCCCGAGGAGGACCTGCCCACCCGTCTCGTCGCCGTCCGCCCCCCCGACCCCCCGGGCGAGGAGGGACTCCTCGCCGCCCTGCGCGGGGCGGAGCCACCGGTGGTGGCCCGGGCCCGGGACGGGGAGGTGCTGCTGGACCCCCGGACCCTCCTCCCGGGGGAGGCTGCCGAGGTCGCCCAGGCGCTCGCTTCCTGTCTCGCCCCGGCCCGGGCGGGAGGAAACTGAGGGGCAGGCCGTCGGCCGTCCGGCGAGTTCGGCGGCAGCTGAAGGAGTACGGAGCAGCCGGGGTGCGGCCTCCGGCGGCCTCGATCTTCCGAGCGGAGTCCCGTGGCACCGGGGGGACAGGGGCGCCGGGCCGCCTGTCCCGTGCGCGGTGCTGGGGAAGGGCAGGGGCGGTCCGCCAGGGTGCGGTCGCCGGCGGTCCCGCCCACTCGACCGGCGGCGGTCGCGGGGTCCTTCGCGCCTGGCGGCTCGCAGGCTGCCGGGGTGCGGCCTCGCGGTTTCCCGGGCTCGACCGGAGTCCCGTGGAACCGGGGGCAAGTGGCATGGGCCGCCGGATGCGGCCTCCTGCCGTTTCCTCGGCTCGACCGGCGGCGGTCGCGGGGTCGTTCGCGCCTGGCGGCTTGCAGGCTGCAGGTGTGCGGCGTCCGGCTGCCGCCACCCCGGCACACGGGGCCCGGACTCCCGTTGCGTCACATCCCCCCTCTTCGTGTCACCCCGACCCGCACATCCCCCCCGCGAATGTCCTCTCCAGGCGGTT
Organism: uncultured Acidobacteriota bacterium; assembly: GCA_964582785.1. GTDB lineage: Bacteria > Acidobacteriota > Polarisedimenticolia > J045 > J045 > JAMOQA01. The sequence continues at coordinate 8,463 of CAZOTT010000070.1, forward strand.
TCTCTCGACCTTCCGCGGGCCGCGAGCCGTGGCGGGTCGGGTTCGCCGTTTCGGTAACCTGCTCCAACAGAGCGACTTGTGATTTTCGGCGCTCCGGCGTCGGGGTTTCCGCGGGGCCCCCTCCCGGCCGGGAAGGGGACACGACGGGGGGGATGTGTCCTGCCGGGTGACATTCTGGGGGGAGATGTTGCGCAACCCGGTGACGGGGGGCGGAGCGGTGCGCGCGTCGGGGGCCGCAGGCCGCCCGGCGGGCGCCCGACCAGGTGGCGCGGCGGCCCGCCGCCGAGCTCCACGCAGCCACCACTCGGTGCCCCTGCCGCTCCGGACCCCGCGATTGCCGGGTCTCGGCCGGCTCCCGGCGGCCCGCCTCCCTGTGGGCGCTTGCCCCCCGTGGTCCGGCAGGCGCACGCCCTGTCGCTGCCGACCCCGCATCCGGGTCCGGGCTGCATGTCGCCGGAGTCGGCCGGCTCCCGGCGGCCCGCCTCCCTGTGGGCGCCTGCCCCCCGTGGTCCGGCAGGCGCGCGCCCTGTCGCTGCCGGCCCCGCGGGGGGATCCGGACCGCAGGTCGCCGGAGTCGGCCGCCGTCGCGTGCGCCTTCACCGGCGCCTGCCGGGGATCCCGGGCGGCCGGAACAGGGGGCGCACCGGGCGACGTGGGGACGCGTGTCAGGAGGAGTGGCGCACGTGGACCACGTCCCCGTCCTGCACCACGTAGTCCTTGCCCTCCAGGCGAAGCCAGGCCTTCTCCCGGGCCGCGGCCATCGAGCCGGCCTCGAGGAGCCGGTCCCACGGGATCACCTCCGCCCGGATGAACCCCCGGGCGAGGTCCGTGTGGATCGCCCCCGCCGCCTCCCGGGCCGTCGACCCGGCGGGGATCGACCAGGCGCGGCACTCGTCCTCGCCCACGGTGAAGAAGGAGATCAGCCCGAGGAGGCGGTAGCTCGCCCGGATCAGCCGGTCGAGAGCCGGTTCCTCGATCCCGAGGTCCGCGCGGAAGGCCGCGGCGTCCTCGGGGGAGAGGGCCGCGATTTCCTGCTCGATCCTGGCCGACAGGGCGACGAAGTCGTGCCCGGCGCGGGTCTCGATGTTCCCGAGGCCCAGATTCTCAGCGGTCTTTCCGAGGTCCGCCGTGCGGTCCTCCGGCAGGTTCAGGGCGACGAGAAGGGGCTTCGCCGTGAGGAAGGCGTACCCCCGCAGGACCCTGGTTTCCTCGGGAGAGAAGTCCGCTTCCCGCAGCGGCCGCTCCCCCTCGAGCCAGGCGACGACGCGGGCGAGGAGGTCCCGCTCCTTCCGGTCTTCCGCGCGGCCGGCCTTCTTCACCAGCGCCTCGAGGCGTTCGAGGCGCCGCTGGGCCACGTCCAGGTCCGCGAGGAGGAACTCCGTCTCGACCAGCTCGAGGTCCCGGGCCGGGTCGACGGAGCCCTCCGGGTGGGGGTCGGCCGGGTCGTCCCAGGCCCGGAGCACCAGCAGCAGGGCGTCCGCGGGCCGCAGCTCGGCGAGGATCGGGTTGTCCGCCCGGCCCTGGCCCCGCTCCACCGGCCGCACGTCCACGTAGGTGACCGTCGCCGGCGTCGTCTTCCGCGGGCGGTACATCTCGGCCAGTTGCAGGAGACGCCGGTCGGGTACCCGCGTCACGCCCCGCCGCGTTTCCGACTTCGCCCCGGGAGGCACCTCGATGCCGGTCAGGATCGTCCAGAGGGTGGTCTTGCCGGAACGGGGCAGGCCGCAGAGCGCGATCTCCATGGAGGACCTCCTTGCCGGGCGCCATTCTACGGAGGGGGGTCGGCGGACGCCCGCCGGGTTGACGGGCCGGGGAGGTGGGCCCTAGCCTGCCCCGGAAGGAGCGAACGATGCTGAAAGGGGTCGTGCTGGCCGGGGGCCTCGGGTCGCGGCTCTACCCGCTGACCAAGGTGACGAACAAGCACCTGCTGCCGGTCTACGACCGTCCGATGGTCTACTACCCGATCGAGTGCCTTCGCCTGATGGGGGTGGAGGACGTGCTCCTCGTCACCGGCGGGACCTCCGCCGGCGATTTCATGCGGCTCCTGGGCGACGGCCGGGATCTCGGGCTGCGTTCGGTGACCTACGCCTACCAGGAGGGAGAGGGGGGGATCGCGGACGCGCTCCGGCTGGCGGAGCCGTTCGCCGCCGGCGGGCCGATCGCCGTCGTGCTGGGGGACAACCTCTACGAGGGGAACCTGGCGCCGATCGCCCGGGCGTTTCTCGGGCAGGGAGGAGGCGCCCGGGTCGTCCTCAAGGAGGTCCCGGACCCCGGCAGGTTCGGGGTTCCCCGGTTCGAGGGGGAGCGGATCGTCGCCATCGAGGAAAAGCCGGCCCGGCCGCCTTCCCGGTACGCGATCACCGGCGTCTACTTCTACGATGGCGAGGTGTTCGACATCATCCGGGGGCTGACCCCGTCGGCGCGGGGCGAGTACGAGATCACGGACGTCAACAACGCGTACCTCGCCCGGGGCCGCCTGGAGTGGGACGTGCTGTCCGGGTGGTGGACCGATGCCGGGACCTTCGAGTCGCTGCTGCGGGCGCAGAACCTGGTCGCGCGCGGCGGGGCGAACCGGGAAGACCTCCCGGAGGGCAGGATGCGATGATCGAGGGAGTCAGGATCGAGCAGGTCCGCTGGAAACCCGACGAGCGGGGCCGCCTGGCGGAACTGTTCCGGGCCGACGAGGACGATCTCCCCCCGTTCGGGCAGGTCCACGTGACGACCGTACTGCCCGGGGCGATCAAGGGCTGGCACCGGCACCGCCGCCGGACCGACGTCCTCGCCGTGGTCTCCGGGATGGTCCGGCTCGGCCTGTTCGACGAGCGCGGGGAGTCCCGGACCCGGGGGGAGCTGATGGAGCTGTTCCTCGGGGACCACCAGCCGCTCCGGGTGACGATTCCCCCCGGCGTCTGGTTCGGGCTCAAGGGCTACGGGGAGAAGGAAGCCATCGTCGTCGTGCTGACCGACCGACCCCGGGACCCGAAGGATCCGGACGAGGAACGCTGGCACCCGGTGGCCAACGAGATCCCCTTCGACTGGGACCGGAGGGACCGGTGAGCCTGCCCGGAAGGGTGCTGGTGACGGGGGGCTGCGGGTTCATCGGCAGCAACCTGGTCCGGATGCTGGTCCGCGAGCGGGGGGTCGCGGTGACCAACCTCGACCTCCTGACCTACGCCGGGAACCCGGAGAACCTGGCCGACCTGGCCGGCGACCCGCGCTACCGCTTCGTCCGGGGAGACGTGGCGGACGGGGCGGCGGTCGCCGCCGCGGCGGAGGGGACGGAGGCGATCCTCCACCTGGCCGCCGAGTCCCACGTGGACCGCAGCATCGAGGACCCGGAGGCGTTCCTCCGGACGAACGTGCTCGGGACCCGGGTCGTGCTCGACGAGGCCCGGCGTCGCGGGGTCCGGGCCGTCGTCGTCTCCACCGACGAGGTCTACGGGGCCCTCGCGGACCCGGACGAGCCGCCCTTCACGGAGGAACGCCCCCTGCGGCCCAGCTCTCCCTACGCCGCCTCCAAGGCCGCGGCGGACCTGCTCGCCCTCGCCTGGGGCCGCACCTACGGGGCGGACGTGGTCGTCACCCGCTGCTCGAACAACTACGGTCCCTACCAGTTCCCGGAGAAGTTCCTTCCCCTGATGATCGTCCGGGCGATGGAGGCCGGGGAACTGCCGGTCTACGGCGACGGGCTCTACCGCCGGGACTGGCTCCACGTGACGGACCACTGCCGGGGGATCCTCCTCGCCCTCGAGAAGGGGGAGCCGGGGCGGGTCTACAACTTCGGTACCGGCGCGGACCGGGAGAACCTCGTGATGATCCGCGACGTGCTCCGCCTCGTGGAGGAGGAGTGCGGTGTCCGCGGGGGGCGGGTGGTGACGGTCCCGGACCGGCCCGGCCACGACCGCCGCTACGCGGTGGACGCGACCCGCGCCCGGAAAGAACTGGGCTGGGAGCCGCGGGTTCCCCTGGCGGACGGGCTGCGGGACACCGTCCGCTGGTACCGGGACCACCGGGACTGGTGGGAGCGGATCGTCTCCGGCGAGTACCTCGTCCACCGGCGCACCGCGGGGGAAGAGGGACCGGGCGAGGACTGAAGAAGGAGGCACCGCGGGGGGCTCCGGAGCCTCGACCGGCCGCCGGTGACACCGACCGTTGCGGGCGGCGGGCCGGCGCTTCCCGCTGTTCCGGCCGTTCCCCGGCCCGGTCTCCGGGAACCTGCATGTGCGCGAAGCGGGAGCTTTGGTCGGGGCGGCCGGATTTGAACCGGCGACATCCTGCTCCCAAAGCAGGTGCGCTACCAGGCTGCGCTACGCCCCGACCGGGGCAGCGGGAGGGGGGATTCTGCCCGAGATGCCCGGGAGCAGGCAACGACGCGGGACGAGGCTCCCCGCCGGGGAGCAGGCGTGGCGGACCGGACCCTTCAGGTGGAGCGGCCGGACCCCGGGACCGGTCGGGCGGGAAATCCGAGCGCGGTCGCGTTGCCCGTGAACCTTCCGAGGGGGCCCGGGCGGCTTCGCCCCACCTCCTGAAGGTCCACTCCATCGTCGGAAGCAGGCCCGGCACGTGGGCCGGGGGAAGGGGCATCGTGGTGGGCGGCAAGGTCCCCGGGCCCGGGAGGACCGCCCGCGGACGCAACCGGGGAACCGCCCACGCTGCGCGAGACGGGTCTCAGGGCCGGCGATCCCGCGCGAGGCGGGCGAGTTCCTCCTCGGAGAGTTCCTGGTGCATGCCCCAGACGCGGAAGAGCTTCCCGTTGCGGACCTCGCCCACCGCGTTGTTCAGGAACGTGTGGGTCCGCCCCTCGGTGTCCGTCTCGCGGCTGATCCCGGCGACGATCCGGTAGCCGCCCCGGATGAAGCGGCGGACGAATTCCATGTTCTTCGGGTCGTACTTGATGAAGTGCGTGCCGACCCGCATGCCCCGCAGCTCGGCCGGGTCGTCGTGGCCGTACAGGCGGGCCATCGCACCGTTGCAGTCGGCCACGACACCGGTGCGGTAGATCCAGGCCACCTGCTCGTCCGTGGGCAGGTCCGTGGGGACCGGCTCCTCGAATTCCAGGCACCAGGTGGCGATCTCCCCCTGGCGCAGGAAGGAGATCCAGCGCAGGGTGAGCTCGTCGGGAGGATCCTGGGAGGCGAGGAGCTCGCCCAGCCCGAAGACGAAGCGGCGGGCGTCGGCGGGCAGCCGCAGCATCCACTCCCCGTACAGGCGGACCTCGGGCGGGGGGGCGAGGTGGGGGGCAACCGGGATCTTCCGCTCGGCGTCCACGTAGGCCTCGAGGGCCTGCCGCGCGATCACCGAGAGGGTGGTTCCCCGGCGCCGGGCGATCTCCTCGAGATCGCGGCGCAGGCCGGCAGGGATGCGCAGCCCGAGCTGGCGGTCCCGCTGTCTGCCCTGGGGCATTCGCACACTCCTCCATTCCCCGCTGGTTCCCCCGACCGCGCCCGTTCCCGCCCGGCAGCGCCGGGCGGCGAGACATTGTAGCGGTCGGCCTGCCGTTGCGGAAGAGGGGGGCGGGGCCACGGCGGCAAGGCCTTCGTGCCCGTGTCCCCGGCCCCTGGTGTCCCGGCCGGGATCCCCTCCCTGCCGGCCGGGCTCTCCTGCGATCGGCCCGCCGGCGCGGAAGGGGGTTGCGGGGCCCGGGGGACGCGGTATGATGCCGCCCGGTCCCGGACGCCTCCGGACCGGGCAGACGCGGCTGTAGCTCAGGGGATAGAGCACCAGCCTCCGGAGCTGGGTGTCGCAGGTTCGAATCCTGCCAGCCGCGCCACCGCGTCCGGGAACGGAGGGACGGCCCCCGGAGGCGCGGGTGCGCCTGTAGCTCAGCCGGATAGAGCAGCTGCCTTCTAAGCAGCGGGTCAGGGGTTCGAGTCCCTTCAGGCGCGCCAGCGCCGGGGCCGGCGGCGGGGATTCCCCGGCGCGAGAAACGGGCTTGCCCCCGCGGGGGACGGGCCCTATGATGGCGCGGCCCGTTCGGCGAGGCGGGTCGCGGTGCAAGGTGGGCCGCTAGCTCAACTGGTAGAGCAGCAGTCTCTTAATCTGCGGGTTCGGGGTTCGAGTCCCTGGCGGCTCACCACCTTCTCTCTCGATCGGAACTCCCGGGTGCGAAAGTGGCGGAACTGGTAGACGCGCGAGACTTAGGATCTCGTGGCCGCGTGCCGTGGGGGTTCGAGTCCCCCCTTTCGCACCAGGCGCGGAGAGCGGGCGGCTCCCGGGGGCCGGGAGGACCCCGCGGCACCGGGAGGCGGTGGCGGGCGCCGCGCCGGGAATCGGGTGATACTGGACGACAGGTCCCGGACGAACCCGGGGCCCGGCGCCGGGGAGGACCCGGCGAAGGCGAGGTTTCATGAAGACCGAGCTCAAGGACGTGAACCCGACGCGCAAGCGCCTCGAGGTGGAGGTGCCCGCGTCCGACGTGCAGAGCGTGATCGAGGAGGTGCTCCGGGAGTACCGCAAGACGGCGAAGATTCCCGGGTTCCGTCCGGGGAAGGCGCCCCTCGACATCGTGCGCCGGATGATGGGACCGAGCCTGGGGAAGGAGGCCGCGGAGCGGATCCTCGACCGCTTCGCCCGGGAAGCGCTCACCCGGGAAGAGGTGCGGCCGGTCGAGGGCGGGGTCGGGGTGGACGTGGGGGAGGGGAAGGAACTTCCCCCCGCTGTGGAGGGCTCGCCCTACCGGTTCGTCCTCGAGGTCGAAGTGCTCCCGGAGTTCGAGGTCCGGGACTACGAGGGGATCCGGGTCGCCCGGCCGGCGGTGGAACTGGACGAGGAGGAAGTCGGCCGGGAGATGGAGAAGATCCGGCAGTCCCGGCGCCGGCTCGTCGAGCCGGGAGACCGGCCGAGCCGGGACGGGGACTTCCTCCTGGTGGAGATGGAAGTTCGGGACGAGCAGGGGAACGTGCTCCTCGAGAAGCGGGCCCAGTCGATCACCCTCGGGGACGAGAACAACATCGGGGCGTTCAACGAGCACCTGGTCGGCCGCCGGGAAGGAGACGAGGTGTCCTTCCCCGTGACGTACCCGGAGGATTACCCCGTCGAGCAGCTCGCGGGGAAGACGGTGACGATGCGCGGGACCGTCCGCGCCGTCCGGGTGCCGGAGGTTCCCGAGTGGTCGGACGAGCTGGCCCGGGAGATCGCGGGAGACGACGAGGTCCGGACCGTCGCCGACCTGCGCCAGAAGGTGCGGGAGGCGATCCGCGCCCACCTGGAGGCGGAGGCGGACCGCACGGCGAAGCGCCGCATGCTGGAGGTGCTTCGCGAGAAGAACCCGGTCCCGGTCCCGGAGTCCCTGGTCGACCGGGAGCTGCGGGCCCGCCTCGAGGAGATCGGGCGGGACCTGGCCGCCCGCGGATTCGACCCCAAGGAGGTC
>CAZOTT010000071.1:0-15542 GCA_964582785.1 uncultured Acidobacteriota bacterium
GCCCTGGCCGAGCACCTGCCGATCGCCGTCGACCTGCTGGCGGACATCGTCCGCCATCCCCGGTTCGACGCGGCGGAACTGGAGCGGGAGCGGAACGTCATCCTGGAGGAAATCCGGATGGTCCAGGATTCCCCGGAGGACCGGGTCTTCGACCTGTTCACCGGGGCGTTCTGGCCGGCCCACCCCCTGGGCCGCCCGATCCAGGGCACCATCGAGACGGTGTCGGGGATGACCCGGGACACGGTCCGGCGCTGGTTCCGGCGGGCCTACGTTCCGCCGAACATGGTGGTCGCGGCGGCGGGCCACGTGACGGCGGCGACGCGGCGCCGGATCCGGGCGGCGTTCGGCGATCTCCCCGGGGGGCGGCCGGCCCGGACCGGCCGGCCCCCCCGCTGGCGGCCGGGAATCGTGCGGGAACGGAGGAAGGAACTCGAGCAGGTGCACCTGCTGCTCGGCGTCCCGGCCCTGCCCGCCGGTCACGAGGACCGGTACGTGCTCCACGTCCTGAACACGATCGTCGGGGGAAGCATTTCCTCCCGCCTCTTCCACCGGATCCGGGAGGAGCGGGGTCTCGCCTACGCCGTCAGCAGCCAGGTGCACACCTACGCGGGAGCGGGCCTGTTCTCCGTCTACGTGGGCACCGCGCCGCGGAACGCCGGAGAGGTGGTCCGGCTCGCCCTCGCGGAGCTGCGGGACCTGGCGGAACGGGAGCCGACCGGGGAGGAGGTCGAGGTGGCGCGGGACCACCTGAAGGGGAACCTGCTGCTGGCCCTGGAGTCCACCTCCGGCCGGATGACCCGGGCCGCCCGGGAGGAGATGATCTACGGCCGCGCCATCGGGCTGGATGAACTGACGCGGAAGATCGACGCGGTCACCCCCGGGCACGTGCGGGCCCTGGCCGGGAGGCTGTTCACCGGCGTCCGGGCGGGCCTGGCGGCGGTAGGGGAGACCTCCCGCCTGCGGCTGCGGCCGGAGCAGCTGGATCTCTGAAAGGGAGGAGGGCATCGTGCGGGTGCGGGTCGAGGTGGAGGTGCTCCCCCACGGCAGGGGACTGCCGCTTCCCGCCTACGCGACCGGCGGGTCCGCCGGCCTCGACCTCCGGGCCGCCGTCGAGGAACCGCTGTCGATCCGGCCCGGGGAGCGGGTGCTGGTCCCGACGGGCCTGCGGGTGGCGATCCCCCCGGGATTCGAGGGGCAGGTCCGGGCGCGGAGCGGCATCGCCCTCCGGCACGGGGTCGGCCTCCCGAACGGGCCGGGGACGATCGACAGCGACTACCGGGGAGAGCTGAAGGTCCTGCTGACCAACTGGGGCCGGGAACCGTTCACGGTACGGCGCGGGGACCGGGTCGCCCAGCTCGTCATCGCGCCGGTCGCACGGGCCGACGTGGTGGCGGTGGACGCTCTCGACGAGACCGCCCGGCGGGACGGCGGGTTCGGGCACACGGGCATCGACTGATGGTCGAGATCCGCGTCCTCGGTTCCGGGTCCCGGGGGAACGCCACCCTGTTCCGGGTGAACGGCGGCGGGATCCTGGTCGACGCGGGGCTCTCGGCGCGGCAGGTGCTCCGCCGGCTGGCCGCGGTCGGCCAAGACCCCCGGGGAGTCGAGGCGATCGTCCTGACCCACGAGCACCGGGACCACGTCGGCGGGGTGCGCGTCCTCGCCCGCCGGCTCGGGATCCCGGTCCTGGGAAACGCCCGGACGCTTGCCGCGGCGGCGCCGCTCCTGGGAGACGGGGTCGAGACGATCCCGTTCGAGACCGGTCGGCCCTTCGCCGCCGGGCCGTTCGCCGTTCTCGCCTTCCCGGTGCCCCACGACGCCGCCGAGCCGGTCGGCTTCCTCCTGTCCGCCCGGGGCGTGACGGTGGGGTACGCGACCGACCTCGGGACCGTCACGCGGCTCGTCGCCGAGCGGCTTTCCGCCTGCCGGGCGCTCGTCTTCGAGGCGAACCACGACCCCGGCCTCCTGATGGCGGGTCCCTATCCCTGGCCCACCAAGCAGCGGGTCGCCTCGCGGGTCGGCCACCTGAGCAACGGGGAGGCGGCGGATGCCCTCGCCCGCTTCCTCCCGCGGGGCCTCGCCGGCCTCGTGCTCGCCCACCTTTCCGAGACGAACAACCGCCCCGGCCTGGCCACGGCGGCCGTCCGGGCCGCCCTCGCGCGGGCAGGCAGGGAATCGATCCCGGTGATCCCGGCGGGCCAGCACGCCCCCGCCCCCCCGGTCGTGGCGCGATGAGCCGGGGTTCCGGAAGGAGCCGAGAACGATGATCGAGCGGTACACCCGGCCGAAGATGGGAGCCCTCTTCACCGACCAGGCCCGCCTCGAGCGCTGGCTGCGGGTGGAACTGGCGGTCCTCGAGGTTCTCGCGGAGCGCGGCGAGGTGCCGCGGAAGGCGCTGCGGACGATCCGGCGCCGGGCGGTGGTCGACGTCGAGCGGGCGCGGGAGATCGAGGAAACCGTGCACCACGACGTCATCGCCTTCCTCACCGCGATCGCGGAGAAGGTGGGGCCCGATTCCCGGTGGATTCACATCGGGCTGACGTCGTCCGACGTGCTCGACACGGCCCTCGCCCTCCAGCTGGTCGAGGCCGTCGACCTGCTCCTCGAGGACCTGGACGCTTTCCTCGCCGTGCTGCGGGAGCAGGCGCGCCGGTGGGCGAAGACGCCGATGATCGGGCGCACCCACGGGATCCACGCGGAGCCGATCACGTTCGGGCTGAAGATCGCCGGGTGGTACGCCGAGATGAAGCGGAACCGGGCGAGGCTGGTGCGGGCCCGGGAGACCGTCCGGGTGGGGAAGCTGTCCGGCGCGGTGGGGACGGGCGCCCACGTGCCGCCGGCGGTGGAGCGCGAGGTGCTGGCGCGGCTGGGGCTGCGGCCCGAGGTGGTGGCCACCCAGGTCGTCCCGCGGGACCGGCACGCGGAAATCCTGTCGGTGCTGGCGCTGCTCGCGGCGGGCCTCGAGCGGGTCGCCGTGGAGATCCGGCACCTGCAGCGAACGGAGGTGCGGGAGGTGGAGGAGCCGTTCCGCCGCGGGCAGAAGGGTTCCTCGGCGATGCCGCACAAGCGCAACCCGGTGCGCTGCGAAAACGTGACCGGCCTCGCCCGGCTGGTCCGGTCGAACGCGATGGCGGCCCTCGAGAACGTCGCCCTCTGGCACGAGCGCGACATTTCCCACTCGTCGGTGGAGCGGGTTGTTCTGCCGGACAGCTTCATCCTGCTCGACTTCATGCTCGCGCGGATGACCGGGATCGTGCGGGACCTCCACGTCTACCCCGAGGCGATGGAGCGCAACCTCCGGAACTCCCGCGGCTTTCCCTTCAGCCAGACCCTCCTTCTCGCCCTCGTCCGCGCCGGGCTGACCCGGGAGGAGGCCTACGGGCTCGTGCAGGCGGCCTCGATGAAGGTGTGGGAGGGGAAGTTCCCGGACCTGCTCGCCGCCTGCCTCGACGACCAGCGGATCGTCGCCCGGCTGGGGGAGCAGGGGGTGCGGGAGGCGTTCGACCTCGACCGGCTGCTGCGGAACGTGCCCGCGATCCTCCGCCGCGCCCTGCGGTGATAGCATCGCGGGGGGCCCCGCGCCCCGGGCGCGGGGCGTCCCGCTGCGGAGGTGCGGCATGCGCGGATCCACCTGCGTCCTCGTTTCCATCGTCCTGCTCGGCGTCCTGCCGGCCGTCGACCGCCCCGTGGCCGCGGGTGCGCCCACCCTCGTCCAGGTGGAGACCTCCCACTTCAGGGTGATCTCCGACGCGCGGAAGGGCGTCGCCCGGCGGCTGGCCGGGGACCTCGAGTCGTTCTACCGGGTGCTGGAGGAGAGGGGACACGGCCTTTCCACGCGGTTGCCGGCGCCCCTCCTCGTGCTGGCGCTCCGGGACCGCCGGAGCGCGGAGCGCTGGCTGGGCGGCATGCCCGGCGGTCCGGAAGCGGTGTCGGCCTGGGGTCGGCATCCGTGGCTGCTGGCCCTGGCCGTGCTGGTGCGGGCCCGGAACCAGGACGCCGCGGTCAGCCTCCAGCGGGCGGCGATGGGACTCCTGCTCGAGCTGGACCCCACCCGCCGGCCTCCCTGGCTGCGCGCGGGCCTGCGGGAGTACTACGGGGTCCTCCGGGTGGACGGGGACGCGATCGACATCGGCCGCCCGATCCCCTCGTACGTGGAGATGCTGCGGGAAGGATCCCTGCTGCCGGTCCGGGACCTGATGACGATGGACGAGGCGGCGGTGGAATCCCTCGACCCGCGCCGCCGGCTGCGTTTCACCGCCCAGTCCTGGCTCCTGGTCCACTGGATCTTCGCCGGGGGGTACGGGCACAAGCAGAAGCTGGAGGACCTGCTGGATGCCCTGGAAGAGGGGGTTCCGTTCGATCGCGCGTTCCGCGCCAGCTTCGGCTACGCGCCCTCCCGGCTCGACGAGTACCTGCGGCGCTACCTCACCCTGCGGCGGCTGCCGTGGAGCCGGCACCACGCGGGCGGCCCGGTGGCGGCGGAGGAACCCGTGGTGGTGACGCCCGCGAACCGGGTGGCGATCCCCCGCCTCGCGGTGCTGGCCGCGCTCTCCGGGAAACGGGACCGGGCGGCGGCCCTCCTGGCGGGCCTGGGTCCCGCGGGACGGCGCAGCCCCGCCGCGCGCCTCGCCCGGGACCTGGTCGTCGAGACCGGCGGCGAAGTCCCGCCCCCCGCCGCCGCCGGCGAGGCCCGGGGGGGTGGCGGCGCCCTCTTCGATTTCCTGGCGGGCCGCCGCCTCCTCCTCGCCGATCCCGCGTCGCCCCGGGGTCGGGAGCGCCTGCGGGATGCGGTGGGAGAGGTCCCCGCGTATGCTGCCGCCTGGGCGGCCCTGGCCGGGTCCCTGCTCGCGGGGGATACGGGGAGCGGGGAGCGGGAGGAGGCCGCCCGGGCCCTGGACTTGGTCGTCTCCCTCGCCGGCCGCTCGTCTCCCCTCGGAGTGACGGCGAACGGGCTCGCGGCCCTGCTCGGCGGGGCGCGGCGGTTCGACCCCGGGAACCTGCCGGTCGTGTCCGCGGGGGTCCGGGAGGCCCTCCTGGGCGGCGACCGGCGCGCGGTGGCCCGGGAGCTGCTGCTGGCGGTGACCCGGGACGGCGTGCAGGCGCGCATGGACTGGAAGGGAGCGGCCCGCATCCCGCCGCGTCCGCCCCGGTACGAGTACCCCGTGGAGCGAGGGATCCACTGATGAGCGAAGGGAAGAAGAAGGGCCTGACCTACCGGGACGCGGGGGTCGACATCGAGGCCCAGGACCGGGCACTGGCACGGATCCGGCAGCACCTGGAGAGCACCCGGACCCCGGGGGTCCTCTCGGGCCTCGGGTCGTTCGGGGGGCTCTTCCGGGTGCCGCGGGACGTGGACGACCCGGTGCTGGTCGCCTCCACGGACGGCGTGGGAACGAAGCTCAAGCTGGCCTTCCTCACCGGGCGCCACGACACGGTCGGCGAGGACCTGGTCAACCACTGCGTCGACGACATCCTGGTGATGGGGGCCCGGCCCCTCTTCTTCCTCGACTACTACGCGGTCGGCAGGCTCGATCCGCGGGTGGCGGAGCAGGTGGTGGCCGGCATCGCGCGCGGCTGCCGGGCCAACGGGTGCGCCCTCCTCGGGGGAGAGACCGCCGAGATGCCGGACATGTACCCCGCGGGGGAGTACGACCTCGCCGGCACGATCGTCGGGATCGTCCCGCGGGACCGGATCCTGGACGGTTCCCGGGTCCGGCCGGGGGACCGGCTCGTGGGACTCGCCTCGACGGGCCTCCACACGAACGGCTACACGCTGGCCCGGAAGATCGTCTTCGAGGTGCTGGGACTCTCGGTGGACGACGAGCTGCCCGGGACGGGCCGGACGGTCGCCGACGCCCTCCTGGCGGTCCACCGGAGCTACCTGCCGGTCCTCGAGGAGCCGCTGCGGGCCGGGTGGATCCACGCCCTGGCCCACGTCACCGGGGGAGGCCTGCCGGACAACCTGCAGCGGGTTCTCCCAGAGGGCTGCGCCGCCCGGGTGGACCTGGGTTCCTGGCCGGTCCCCGAGCTGTTCCGCCTGCTCCAGCGGGCGGGGGAGGTGCCGCGGGAAGACCTGCTGCGGACCTTCAACCTGGGCATCGGGATGGTCGCCGTGGTGCCGGAGGAGCGTCTGGCGGATCTCGCCGCCCACCTGGAGGCACGGCGGGAGCCGTGGTGGGAGATCGGCCGGGTGGTGCCGGGCCGGCGGGGCGTCCTCTTCGCGGGGGAACTGCCATGACCCGGAAGCGGGTCGGGATCCTGCTGTCGGGCCGGGGCTCGAACATGGTCGCCCTGGTCGAGGCGATGCGCTCCGGGGAGGTCCCGGCAGAACCGGTGGTCGTGGTCTCGGATCGCCCGGGTGCTCCCGGCCTCGACCGCGCCCGGTCCCTCGGTGTACCGGCGGTGGCGGTCCCGTGGCGGGAATACCGCGGCCGGCGGGAGGACCACGAGCGGGCCGTGGCCGGTGTCCTGGACGAGGCGGGTGTCGAGATCGTCTGCCTTGCCGGGTACATGCGGCTCCTGTCGCCGGGGTTCGTGGAGCGCTACGAGGGACGGATGCTGAACATCCACCCGGCCCTGCTGCCGGCATTCCCGGGGCTGCACGGCCAGCGCCAGGCCCTCGAGTACGGGGTCCGGATCGCCGGGTGCACCGTGCACTTCGTCGACGCGGAGGTCGATCACGGCCCGGTGATCGTGCAGGCGGCGGTCCCCGTCCTTCCCGGAGACGACGAGGACACGCTGGCCGCCCGGATCCTGGTCCAGGAACACCGGATCTATCCCCTCGCGCTGCGCTGGCTGGCGGAGGGACGGCTCCGCGTCGAGGGCCGGCGGGTTCTCCTCGCGGGAGAGGACCCCGGGCTGCCCGGTTCCCTCGTCTCGCCCGCCCCCGACTGCTGAGGTTCTCCCGGGGAAGGGAGGCGGGGGTGGCGGCGCCGGGCGACGCCGGCGATCCTCGTGCCATGGCCGGCCTGCCCAGGTCCCGTCCCGCTCCCGTCCGGCGCCCGGTCGCGCGGACGCGGCCCGCCAGCGCCCTCGAGGACGGGGAACTCGTGCGGGAGCTGCTGGGCCCGCGGGCGGCGGCGGGCCTGGCGAGGGGGATGGAGGCGGCCGGAGGGCTCGTTGCCCTGCTCGCCGGGGTGGAGCGGGGGGACGGAGAGGCCGCCCACCTGGGCCCGGCCGCCCTGCGCCGCGCCCGGCTGCTGCTCGAGGCGGCCCGGCGGCTCGCACCCCTGGCCGCGGGGCCGCGTCCCCGGGTCACGTCCCCCGGGGAGGCCCTCGCGCACCTGGGGTTCCTCGCCGGCCTGGACCGGGAACGGCTGGTCGTTCTCTGCCTGGACGGCCGCTCCGGCCTGCTCGCCCGCGAAACGGTCGCCATCGGGGCGGTGAACGCGGTCTCGGCGAGCCCGCGGGACGTGCTCGAACCGGTCGTCCGGTGCGGGGGGCTGCGTCTGGTGCTGGCCCACAACCACCCGTCCGGCGACCCGACGCCGTCGGCGGAGGACATCGCCTTCACGCGGCGGGTCGAGCGGGCCGCGGGACTCCTCGGCCTGCAGCTGCTGGACCACCTGGTCGTGGCCCGGGGGGGGATGGTCTCCCTCCGGGAGGCCGGGCACCTCTGAGGCGCCGCCCTCTCCACCACGGGTCCCCGCGGGCCGATATACTCTCCGGACCCCCGTGCGGGGAAGAGGAGGACCGAGGTGAACCCTGACCCCCAGGTGCGTCCCCGGGAACCGGGGGACGGCGACACGGGCGCCGGCGGTTCCGGTGGCGAGGGCCGCCGGGAGGCTCCGATCTCCCTCGTTTTCAGCGGCATGCAGCCGAGTGGTGAGCTGCACATCGGGAACTGGCTCGGGGCGCTGAAGACCTGGGTGGAGCTGCAGGAGCGTTACCGCTGCATCTTCTGCATCGTCGACCTGCACGCCCTGACCCAGGTCTACGATCCCGCGGACATGCCTCGCAGGATCCTCGACATGGCCCTCGGCTGGCTGGCCGCCGGGATCGACCCGGAAAAGGCCACGATCTTCGTCCAGTCGACGGTGCCGGAGCACGCCGAGCTGGCCTGGATCCTGAACACCGTGACGCCGATGGGCCTGCTGGAGCGGATGACCCAGTACAAGGACAAGTCGAGGACCCAGCCGGAAAACGTCAACGTCGGCCTCTTCGACTACCCGGTACTCCAGGCCGCCGACATCACCATCTACCGGGCCGACGGGGTGCCGGTGGGGGAGGACCAGGTCCAGCACATCGAGTTCACGCGGGACGTGGTCCAGAAGTTCAACAACCGCTACGGGGAAACCTTCCCGCTGCCCCGGGCCATCCTGTCGCCGGCGCCGCGGGTGATGGGACTCGACGGGGAGCGCAAGATGTCGAAGTCCCTCGGCAACCACGTCGGGCTCAACGACGACGCCGAGACGATCTGGAAGAAGATCGCGCCGGCGAAGACCGACGTGCGGCGGAAGAGGCGGACCGACCCCGGCGTCCCCGAGGACTGCAACATGTATCGCTGGCACACGTTCTTCAGTTCCCCCGCGGAACGGGACCGGGTGGCCGAGGGCTGCCGCACCGCGGGGATCGGGTGCCGGGAATGCAAGCAGCTGCTCGCCCGCAACATCGACGCGGTGCTGGCCCCGATGCGGGAACGGCGGGCGGAACTGGAGGCCCACCCGGGGCGGGTCCGGGAGATCCTGGCGGCGGGGACGGAAACCCTGCGGCCGATCGCCCGGGAGACGATGCTGGAGGTCCGCGACCGGCTGGGGATTCCCGCGCGGGAGAGGTACGCGGGCCGCTGACGCGGCGGGAGGTCGGGATGGGAACCTTCGCACCGGTGGCGGAGCAGATCGAGCGGCTGAAGCGGGGCGTCGTCGACCTGGTGTCCGAGGAGGAACTGGCTCGGAAGCTGGAGCGGTCCCGCCGGGAGGGGAAGCCCCTGACGGTCAAGGTCGGGTTCGACCCCACCGCTCCCGACATCCACCTGGGGCACACGGTCCTGATGCGCAAGATGCGGGACTTCCAGGACCTGGGTCACCGGGTGGTCTACGTCATCGGCGATTTCACCGCCGCGATCGGGGACCCGTCCGGCCGTTCGAAGACCCGTCCTCCCCTCTCCCCGGAACAGATCCGGGCGAACGCCGAGAGCTACACGCGCCAGGCGTTCCTCGTGCTGCGGGAGGACCGCACCGAGACCCGGTTCAACTCGGAGTGGCTGGGACGCCTCGGTGCGGAGGGGATCATCCGCCTGGCCGGGCGCTACACGGTCGCGCGGATGCTGGAGCGGCGCGACTTCCGGGAACGGTTCGAGAAGGGAATCCCGATCTCGGTCCACGAGTTTCTCTATCCCCTCGCCCAGGCCTACGACTCCGTGGCCCTGGCCGCCGACGTGGAGCTGGGCGGAACGGACCAGCTCTTCAACCTGAACGTCGGCCGCGACATCATGCCGGGGTACGGCCTCGAGCCGCAGGTGATCATGACGCTCCCGCTCCTCGAGGGGACCGACGGCGTGGAGAAGATGTCGAAGTCCCTCGGCAACTACGTCGGCGTCACGGAGCCCCCGGAGGAGATCTACGGGAAGGTCATGTCGATCAGCGACGAGCTGATGTACCGCTGGTACGAGCTCCTGACCGACGAGGACGTGCCCGCCCTGCGGCGCCGGGTCGCCGAGGAGGGGGTCAACCCCCGCGACCAGAAGATGGCCCTCGCCCGGCTGCTGGTGGCCCGGTTCCACGGGGAGGAGGCCGCCCGCCGGGCGGAGGAGCACTTCCGGCAGGTCTTCGCGCGGAAGGAACTCCCGGACGACATCCCGGAGGTCGTGCTGCCGGCGGGAGGGGAACCCTTCTGGCTGCCGCGCCTCCTCCAGGAAACGGGGCTGGCGAAGTCCCGCGGGGAGGCCCGCCGCCTGATCCGCGGCGGGGGCGTGCGCCTCGACGGGGAACGGGTCGTTTCCGAGGAAACGGAGCTGGCCCGGGAAGGGGAGCACCTGCTCCAGGTGGGGAAGCGGCGGTTCCTGCGGGTGATCTTCCGGGAGGAGGGCCGATGAGGGGCGCGGTGCGCGTGTCGGGCATCCGGTTCCACGCCTTCCACGGCCTGACGCGCCTGGAGCGGCAGGTGGGAGTGCGGCACCGGGTCGACGTGGTCCTGCACCATGACATCGGCATTCCCGCGGCGAGCGACCGGGTGGAGGACACGGTGGACTACCGGTCGGTCCACGACCTGGTCGTGCGGGTGGGACGCCAGAACTCCTTTCACCTGATCGAGACGCTGGCCGTGCGCCTCGCGCGGGAACTGCTGCGCGAGTTCCCGGTCCCGCGGGTGGAGGTGGTCGTGCACAAGGAAACCCCGGTGCTGGACGGGATGGTGGACGACGTCGCGGTCGAGGTGGAGATGGCCCGGGAGGAGGTCGAAGGATGATCCTGCGGCGGGACTACCGCTTCGAGGCGAGCCACCAGCTGCCCTGCCACGGGGGACGGTGCCGGCACATCCACGGCCACTCCTACCGCTTCCGGGTGACGATCGAGGGCCCGGTGGACCCGGTGACCGGGATGGTGATGGACTTCGAGGACCTGGACCGGCTGGTCGGGGAACGGGTGCTGCCCCGGCTGGACCACCGGCACCTGAACGACCTGCTGGAGAACCCGACGGCCGAATGGATCGCCGCCTGGATCTGGCGCACCCTGTCGCCCCGGTTGCCGGGCCTGGTCGAGGTCGAGGTCTGGGAGATGGAGGGCGCGTCGGTGGCCTGCCGCGGAGAGTCCCTGCCCCCCGGGGCGCCGGCGGGGGAGGACCGGTGAACCGGGAGCGGATGGAGGAGGGCCTGCGGACCTTCCTCGCGGGTCTCCGGGCGGACGACCCGGAGTTCCGCGCCCTGTCCCCGGCGGACCGGGAGCGCGAACTGGCCGAGGGGGCCCGCCGGGTGGCGCGGGCCTTCGCCGACGACCTGCTCGCCGGCTACGCGGAGGACCCGTCCGCGCACCTCGCCCCGATCGAGATCGCGGGCGGCTCGGGGCCGGTGGTCCTGCGCCAGGTGCGCTTCGTCTCGGTCTGCGCCCACCACCTGCTGCCCTACCGGGGCGAGGCCCACGTGGGGTTCCTGCCGGGCGCTCACCACGTGGGGATCGGTTCGATCGCGCGACTCGTGGACACCCTGGCCCGTCGGCTGACGCTCCAGGAGCGGTTGACGGCCGCGATCGCGGACGAGCTGGACCGGGCTCTCCGGCCGCGGGGCGCGATCGTGGTGCTCGAGGCGGAACATCTCTGCCTTTCCGTCCGGGGGGCGAAGAAGACCGGTCACCGCCTGGTGACTGTCGAGCGCCGGGGCGAAATCCGGGAGGACCTGGAGCGGCTGGTCCTGCCCTGATCCCGCCCCCGGGAGCCGGGCGGGTGCGGTGGCGCGGCGGACCTGTAGAATTGGCCCCCGCGGGGTGACGTCCGTACCGGAAGGTGGCGGGAAGGTTCACCCCTGCCGGGCGAGGAGACGACGATGAAGCTGGAGACCGTGCACCAGGGCCGGGTCACGATCCTCCGTCCCCGCGGCGACATCAAGATCGGGGAGGGAGACGTGGCGCTCAAGGAGGCGATCCGCCGGGAGATCGAGGCGGGCCAGCGCCACTTCGTGCTGAACCTCGAGGGGGTCCGCTTCATGGACAGTGCCGGCCTCGGCGAGCTGGTCGCGAACCTGAAGCGGGTCCGCGAGGCGGGCGGGGACCTCAAGGTCTGCGGCGCCAGCCAGCGGATCTCGGACGCCTTCCACGTCACGCAGCTCGTCAAGGTGCTCGAGATCTACCCGACCGAGCAGGAAGCGATCGCCAGTTTCGTGTGACCCGGGCGGGCCCCGTGGTGGACGTTCCCTCGCGGTTTTCCCGGCCCGCGGCGCTGATCCTTCTCCTGGTCCTGTTCCCGGTTCTGCCGGGGGCGGACGCCGGCGGGGGGGCGGTGCGCCTTCCCGCCCCGGCGCCGGGAATCCTGGACCGGATCGACCCGGGGGTCCGGGTGCCGCCCCCGCGGATCCGGGTGGCCCTGACCAGGGTTCCCCGCCCGGTGGAGATCGGCACCACCGGGGGCGGTACCCCGCGGATCCTGGACGGGCAGACCGGCCGGCCGATCGTCCCGGAGGGGTTTGCGCGGGGGCCGGTCCGGGTGGTCGCCGCCGGGGGGAACGCCTCCCCCGGCGGCGCGGTGTACCGGGTCCAGGTGGGCTCGTTCCGTTCCGCGGACTCCGCCCGGGAACTGGCGGAAGGGATCGAGAAGGGGACCGGCGAGCCCGCCGCGATCCGCTGGGACGCGGCCCGAATGGTCTGGCGGGTCCTGGTCGGCGAGGCGCGGTCGCCGGGGCCCCTGGGGACGCTCCTGCGGGAGCTTCGCCTGCGCTGGCCCGATGCCTGGATCACCGGGGACCGGCAACCGGTGCTGCGGGGTGCCCGGCTCGGCCTGGTCGGGCCGCGGTGGCGGGTGTTCGACCCGTCCGCGGCGCGGCTCGTCTTCGTTCCGCGGGACGGGGAGCACCTCACCGCCGGCGGCCGGCCCTACCGGGGGCTGCTCGAGGCGTTCCTCTCGCCGGCCGGGAAGGTCGTCCTCGTCAACGAACTGAACCTCGAGGACTACCTGCGGGGCGTGGTGCCGGAGGAACTCGGGCCTGCCGCCTGGCCGGAGCTCGCCGCCCTGAAGGCGCAGGCGGTGGCCGCCAGGACCTACGCCCTGGGGAACCGGGGGCAGTACGCCGCGGAGGGGTACGACCTGTGTGACACCCCGCGTTGCCAGGTCTACGGGGGCATGGGCAGCGAGCATCCCCTGTCGGACCGGGCCGTCGAGGAGACCCGGGGGGAGTTCCTCGCCTTCGGAGACCGGCCGATCAACGCCCTGTACACCTCGACCTGCGGGGGGCACACGGAGGACGCCGCCGTCGTCTTTCCCGAGATGGATGCCCCCTGGTTGCGGGGGGTGCCCTGCATCCCGGACGAGGAGGCCCTCCTGGCCGGGAGCCGGGAGATTGCCGGTCGGCCGGTCCCCGGGGAGGGAGCGTTTCCCGCGCCCCGGGACGCGCCCGATCCCCTGGATCTCGGCCTGCTGGTGGCCCACGGGGTGGTCGGCCCCCGGGTGCTGGCGGCGAAGACCCGGGCGGGCGGGGTCGAGTCGGCAGAGATCGCCCGGTGGTTCGCCGCCCTGGCCGGCCGGGCGGGCCTGCCCGCCCCGCCACCGTTCCTCGGGGCCCCCACCCGCCTCGCCACCTGGCGCCATGCCCGCCTGGTCTTCGCCGGGGGCGGGACGGACGCGGCCCTGGGCCCGGGGGACGAGCGGGCCCTGCTGACACCCGCGCAGCTCGCCGAGCTCCCGGGGGAGGATCGCCGCCTGGTGGCGGGGCTGGTGGCGCGCCACCTGCTGCGGCCCGGCCCGGACGGGCTCTTCCTTCCCGGGGGAACGCCTTCCCGCGCCGAGGTGCTGGCCCTGCTCGCCCGGGAGGCCCGGCGCCTGGACGCGATCCCGGTCCACCGGGGAACCGTCGGACGGGGGAGCGCTGCCGGGGAGCTGGTCCTCCGGGAGCGCCGGACGGAACGGTCCTTTTCCACCGGGCCGCCCCCGCCGCTTCTCTACGCCCGTACAGGCGGACGATGGCACCCGGTGAGCCGGCTGGTCCTCTGGCCGGGGGACCGGGTCCTGTGGGTCCCGCGGGGGGACGGAGGGGGACTCGCCCTGCTCGCCCTGCGGGGCCGGCAGGCCCTCGCGGACGACCGGTTCAGTCGGCACTACCGCTGGACCGTGACCCGCACCCGGGAGCAGATCGAGGAATCCCTTTCCGGGGTGGCTCCCGTGGGCCGACTGCTGGACATCCGGGTCCTGCGGCGGGGAATCTCCGGTCGGGTCGGTGCGATCGAACTCGTCGGAACGGCCGGCCGGGCCGTGGTCAACGGGTTTCGGCTCCGGCGGGCCCTGGGCCTCCGGGAGACGCTCTTTTCCCTGGTGGTCCAGCACGACCCGGACGGCCTGGTGCGCCGCGTCGTCTTCGACGGCCGGGGCTGGGGCCACGGGGTAGGGATGTGCCAGGTGGGGGCGTACGGGATGGCGGCCCGGGGCGCCGACTACCGCGCCATCCTCCGGCACTACTACACCGGCGTGCGGATCGTGCGGTTCCGTCCCGGGGAGGGGAGATGAACCGGGGCGCACCGGGCCCGGTCGAGCGGGATGTCGCGCGGGGCCTGCTGGTCCTGGCGGTCCTGGCCCTGGTCCTGCTGGCGGTGCGGCTGGCGGTGCGCCTGTTCTCGGCGGGGGTGGGGATCTCCCGGTGAGCGGTCCGCTCGTCGCGATCTTCGGGCCGACCGGGACGGGGAAGACGGCCCTCGCGGTGCGGCTGGCCGACCACCTGCCGGTGCACCTGGTTTCCTGCGACGCCGTCCAGGTCTACCGGGACCTCCGGGCCGCGGCGGCGAAACCGGAGGGGGCGGAACGGCGCCACCCCTGGGCCCTGGTGGACGCCGTGGAGCCGACCCGGGACGTCGACATGGGGTGGTGGGTGCGGGCCGCCGAGGAGGAATGCCGCTGGGCCTGGCGCGCCGGTCGGGTGCCGGTGGTCGCCGGGGGGACGGGGATGTACCTGCGCGGGCTCCTCAAGGGCGTCGCCCCGGCTCCCCCGCGGAACGAACCCCTGCGGGCGCGCCTCCGGGAGCTGGCGGAGCGGCACTCGGTCCCCTGGCTCCACCGGGTCCTGGGGCGCCTCGACCCGGCATCCGCCCGGCGGATCCGCCCCCGGGACGGCAAGAGGATCGTCCGCGCCCTCGAGGTCCGCCTGGCGACCGGACGCCCCCTCTCGGCCCTCCAGGGAAACGCGTGGCGGGGGCCCGACCGGTTCCCCGTGTTCCGGGTCATGCTGGACATGCCCCGGGACGAGCTGTACGCCCGCCTCGACCGGCGGGTCGAGCGCTTCTTCGCCCGCGGCCTCGTTGCCGAGGTGCGGTGGCTCCTCGAGGCCCGCGGCGTGTCCCCCGGGGCGAACGCCCTCAAGGGGATCGGCTACCGGGAAGTCGTGGACTCCCTGCGGGGACAGGCGGCCGGGGACGGGCTCACCCTGGTCGCCCGGGTGCAGCGGAGCACCCGCCGCTACGCCAAGCGGCAGTGGACATGGTTCCGGGGAGAGCCGGCCGATCTCGTCCTCGATGCCCGGCGCCCGCTCGAGGCCCTGGTGGAGGAGGTCCTGGAGTTCCTCCGGGCGCGGCGGGGAGTATACTGGTTCCGATGAACGAGGGCGGCCGGCTGGATCACCAGGCGCGCTTCCTCGCGCGGGTTCGCGCGGAGGGGGACAGGGTGGCCGTGTGGCTCGTCTCCGGGAAGCGACTGGTCGGCCGGGTGCTCGCCTACGACCGCTTCACGATCGTCCTCGAGCACAACGGGGCGGAGCACCTCGTCTTCAAGCACGCCGTGGCGACGATCGGCCCCGCCCGGGACTGACCCCGCGCTCCGGGGGACGGCCCGCGGGTCCCGGGTGCGGAAGGGGCGGCCCCCACGGGAGCCGCCCCCGGCGTCTTTCCCGCGGTGGGGGGCTCAGAACTTCCAGGCGGTGT
>CAZOTT010000072.1:0-15037 GCA_964582785.1 uncultured Acidobacteriota bacterium
CCCCCACCGGAGGAAAAGGTCGATCACGGGCCCGGCGCCGGCCACCAGGAAGGCCGCCACCGGCAGGGTGAGGAACAGGTAGGCCGAAAGGGCCTGTCCCAGGCGGCGGCGCAGTTCCTCCCGGCGTCCTTCCGCCGCCAGGTGGGCGAAGTGGGGCAGGAACACCGCCTGGCTGACCATCACCACGAGGTCGGTGAAGACCGCCGAGTAGGCGAAGGCGAACCAGAGCATCGTCAACTGGCCCGCCGGCAGGAACGAGGCGAAGTTCCGGTCCAGGATCACGTCGAGCCGGGTGCCGGTCAGGCCGATGAAGAGGGGCAGGGCGAGGGAAACCACCTCCCGCACCTCGGGCGCGAAGGGACGCACGACGGGACGCCAGTAGCGGAGGTGGGAGAAGACGATCGTGCCCTGGAGGAGGAAGGACGCCCCCGCCCCGGCGAGGATCCCCAGGGCGTACCCGGTCAGCCCGATCCGCGGACCCAGGAGGACCACGGCGGCGACGACGATTCCGGTCTGCACGACCCGGGCGATCGCCGGCCAGTGCTGCCGGCGATAGACGTTCTGCAGGGAACCGAAGACGACCGCCAGGACGGTGAAGACGATGGACAGGACCAGGATCCGGGTCAACCGGGTCGCCTCGTGCCAGCTCGCCTCGTCCCGGAACCCGAGGGAGAGGGCCCGCACGAGGAGGGGTGCCGCCAGCCAGAGCACGCCGACCAGCAGCACGAGGCCCAGGGCGAGGGTGTTGATAACGTTGCTCGCGATCGCCCAGGCCCGCTCCTCGCCCTCCTCGTGGAGGTGCCGGGTGAACAGGGGCACGAGGGCGGCCCGGACCGGCATCCGGACCCAGGTGGAGAACATGTTCGGGATCGCCAGGGCGACGAGGAAGGCGTCCATCGCCCGGACCGCCCCGAAGATGGCGGCGACCGCCGATTCCCGCAGCATCCCGAGGCCCTTGGAGACGACCCCGAGACCGGAGACGACGACGCTGGCCCGCAGCAGGTGGCGGGTCTCCGCCCGGCGGCGCGCCCGCCGCGCGTCCTCGTCGCCCGTCCGCCTGCCGCCCTGGCCCACCGAGCCTCCCCGTGTCCCCCGCCCCGCGGGGAATATAGACTCTCCGGGAAGCTTCCCGGAAGGGAGGCGTGCGGTCCACCGGAGGATTCCGCGTGTTCCTGCGCTCGCTCTACCTCGCCTGGCGGAGGCGCCGGATCTACCGGCCGTGCCTCGCCGCCCCGGTTCCGCTGGTGATCCTGCGCTACCACTCGGTGGGCGACCCGGCCGCCGTGGACGGCTACCTGGATCCCCGGCTCTCGATTCCCCCGGGCCGCTTCCGGGAGCAGGTGAGGCTGCTCGCCGCCCGGGCCACCCCGGTGACGATGGACGAGATCCCGGCCATCCTGGCGGGGGACCGGCGGGGCGGGCCGTTCGTCGCGATCACCTTCGACGACGGGTACCGGGACAACCACGACGTGGCCCTGCCGATCCTGCGGGAGGAAGGAGTCCCGGCCACCTTCTACGTGACGACCTCCCCCCTCCTCGGGCACGCGCCCTTCTGGATCTCGGAGCTGTGGCGCCTCGCCCGGGCCGTCCCGCCCGGGCGGGTGGACCTCCCCGCGGGTGTCCCCGGGGACGTCCCCGCCGACCCCGGGGAGCGGGAGCAGTGGCGCCGCCGCGTGACGCGCCGCCTGTCCGAGGTCCCGGACGGCGTCCGCCAGCAGGTCCTCGATCGCCTGGCCGGGCGGGCGGGGCTCGCCCGGGGCGAGGGGCTCGAGGGGACCTTCCTCCGCCCGGAGGACGTCCGGGCGCTGCGGGCTGCCGGCATGGCGGTCGGCGCCCACTCCCGCACCCACCCTCACCTGGACCGGCTGCCGGCGGAGCACCACGACGACGAGGTGGCGGGCTCCCGGCGGGACCTGGAGCAGGTCCTCGGGGAGCCGGTGGCGCACTTCGCCTGGCCGAACCCCTCCGGCGGGGGAACGGTGAACGAGACCGCCCGGGCGGCGGCCGCCCGGGCCGGCTTCCTCACCGCGGTGACGTCGGTCCCGGGACCGGTGACGCCGGACGTGGACTGGCTGAAGCTCCCGCGGCTGGGGGTCTACGCGGGGGAACAGGAACGCCTGCTCTTCCGGCTCCTGGGGCGCTGGGGTGGCCGCTGAACCGCGCATCGCCGTGGTGTTCACCCAGCTCGGCCTCGGGGGAGCCGAGCGCCAGCACTTCCTCCTCCTGCGCCGCCTCGCCGAGCGGCGGCACCCCTGGCGGCCGGTGCTCGTCGCCTGCCTCTCGGAGGACCTCGATCCCTACGGCCCCGCCCTGCGGGACCTGGGCTACCCCCTCCGGGTCCTCCCCCGGGCCCGCAGCTTCGACCTCCGCCGGCTCCTGCACCTGCGCCGGCTGTTCCGGGAGGAACGGATCGACCTCTGCCACGCCGTGCACCTCCTCGCCTCGGGCTACTGCTGGCTGGCGGCACGGGGCGGAGGCCCGCCGGTCCTGCCGACGGTTCGCGGCGGGGTCACCGGCCGGGGCCGGCTTCGCCGTCTCCTCTACGCGCTCGCCTTCTCGCGCTCCCCGGTGATCCTCGCGAACTCGGACCGGGGCCGGGAAGCCGTCGAGACGGCCTGGGGCATTCCCCCGGGGGTGATCGACGTGATCCCCAACGGGTTCGACCTCGGGGCGATCGCCCGGGAGGCGGCCGCACCCGTCCTGCGGCGCGAGCGGGGAATCCCGGCCGGGGCCCCGGTCGTGCTCTACGTCGGGAAGCGCACCCCCGTGAAGGACATCCCCCTTCTCGCGGCGACCCTGCGTCTGGCCATGGAAGCGGATCCCTCCCTCCACGGGGCCGTCGCGGGGATCGGGCTGGGGGAAGACGCCCGCGACCCGCTCTTCGCCGCACTGCCCCGGGAGCGGCTGCACCTGCTGGGCCCCCGTCCCGACGTGCCGGCGCTCCTCGGGGATGCCGACGCCCTGCTGCTGACGTCCCGCTCCGAGGGGTTTCCCAACGTGGTCGTCGAGGCGCTGGCCGCCGGCGTGCCGGTGGTCTCCACGGCGGTGGGAGACGTGCCGCGGATCGTCCGGGACGGCGTCACCGGCCGGGTCGTGCCCCCCGGCTCCCCGGGGGAACTGGCCGCCGCCCTGGGGAACGTCCTCGCCGAACGGGACGCCTTCCGGGCCCGGGTCCGGCAGGACCTCCCCCGTCTCGCCGCCCGGTACGGCCTCGACGCGATGGTCGACCGGACCCTCGCCGCCTGGGCCCGGCTGCTCGCCCTCCGGGCCCGTGCCGACGGCCGGACCGGTCGTTTCCCGCCGAGCGGCGCCGGGGGCCCTTGACAGGGGCCGGGGGGGTAGAAAAGAAGGTGGGGACCCGGTCAGGGTGATCCCCCGGACGTCAGCGCCTCCGCCAACTGCAGGACCGGTTGCGACTACTCCGCCCCGCCCGCGGACTGTACCGAGCGGTAGCCGGCGACCGCACCTCGTCGTCGCACCCGACGTTCCGCTTTCCGGATCTCCGGTTTCCGATGACCGGCGTCCGCCGGGGAACCGCCGCCCCGGGGAACCGTCACCTGCTCCTCCCCCTTTTCCCGAACCTGTTCCAGCTCCCCTGCAGGACCTGGTTCGCCATGCACGCACCACCACGATGGCGCCCCCCGGCCCCCGACCCGGCGATCAGCCGTCGCATGACCTTCCCCGATACCCTCGTCGGTCCCTGCGCCCGGATCGGGTAGACCTTCCCCTCGAAGACGGTGGCCACCGGCGCGAGATCCTTGAGCTTCCCCGGTTCGATCGCCAGGGGGTCCTCCTCGAAGACGGTGAAATTCGCCTTCTTCCCGATGTCGATACTACCCATCTCCTTCTCCTTCCCCATCGCCCAGGCCGCATCGATGGTCACGGCCCGAAACGCCTCCTCCGGCGTGATGCGCTCCCGCGGACCGAGCACCCTCGTCCCGGAGAGTCCCAGTCGGTTGACGGCCGCCCACACCAGCAGCATGGGGCGCGCGGGAGCCATCGGGGAGTCGGAGTGGAACGAGAGCCGGATGTGGTTCCGGAGCACCGTCCGGCCTCTCGCCATGACCTCGGCTCTCTCGAGCCCGATGCCGAACCTGCCGTACTGTTCGCCCAGCACGTAGGTATAGAAGGGATTGGAGCTGATCAGTGCACCCAGGCGGGCCGCCCTTCTCACCTGGTCCTCCGTGGAAAAGGCGAAGTGGTCGATCCTGAAGCGGTGGTCGAATCGCGGAAACTCCCCCTGCAGACGGTCGAGGATGTCGAGTGTCTTTTCCATCCCCAGGTCGCCGTTGACATGCACGATGACCTGGTATCCCGCGTCCCAGAAGGGACGGGCACACTTTTCCAGGTCCGCGGGTGTCTGGATCCACTCCCCCTCGTGTCCGTCCAGGTACCCGTCCTTCATCTGCATCAACTGGGAATAGACCGCGCCGTCGGCGAACAGCTTCACCTGGTTCCGCACCCACCGCACATGCTCGCCGCCATGCCTGGCCATCTCCCGGACGGCTGCCAGCGTCCTGGCCGGGTCCTTTCCGTTGGCATCGTAGATCGTGTTGCCCGCCGGTACGAGATCGTACTCGAAGGGCAACGGGCTGGACTCCAGGATCCGGATCATCGCGGCGATCAACTCCCTGCTCAACTGGACGCCCGGATCGGCGCACGCGGTGATCCCTCCCGCGTGGACATAGTCCCTCGCTCTCTCCATCCCCAGCCTGTACCTGTCCGGCGAAGCGATCACGGGAAAGAGCTTCTCCATCACGAGGTAAAGCCCCTTCTCCCAGACGTGCCCCTCCTCCCAGTCGGCCATCGCGGAGGCTTCGCCCCTGTTCTCCCAGTCGGACTTCTTCAGCCCCAGCATCTCCAGGGCCCTGGTGTTGAAGTACATCTCGTGCACCGACCGCTGCCAGACGATGATCGGACGGGTGTCCGAGACCTGCTCGTCGAGAATCCTGCGGTTGATCCTGCCGTGAAAATACCGGTGATAGCCCCAGGTGAAGAGCAGCTCTTCAGGGTCGGCGAGGCTCCTTTCGTACTCCTTGAGCCGCTTCATGTAGGCCTCATGCCCCGTCACACCCTTTTCGTCTCCCCAGGGCAGGGACCAGTCCGCGGGGGTGATGAACTTCGCGTTGGACACGAGCGCGAAGAGCCAGAGGTGCATGTGCGGATCGATCAGGCCCGGCGTGATCACCTTCCCGGCGAAGCGGCGGTCGACGACCGCGCCCTCCTTCCGGAACCTCCTTTCCAGTTCCTCGACGGAGCCGATACCGGCGATCACCCCGTCCCTGACCGCCACGGCCTCGCCCGATGCCGTCGGGGACATCGTGACGAGCTTCCTGGCGACGAAGATCGTCACCGGTCGGCGGGACACCCTCTCCCCGGCGAGGAGTTCCTGCAGCGAGGCGGCCTTCCCGTCCCCGGCGGCGGCGTGAACGGTCGCCAGGGCCACGAGCCCCGCGACAAGCGTCGTGAATCTTCCTGCGTGGTCGAACATGCCCGGCCTTTCTCCTGTCTATCCTGTTCGTGACTGATCGGGGAGGAGCTCCGCGACGGTGGACCGCGGTCCCCGGAACCCCGGCTCGAACTCCCGGAAGCGTGGGACAGGGTCCCGGCGGCAGGCTCCCGCGGCGCCGGCTGCTGCTGCGCCCGGGGCCCGGGCTGCGGCGGCGGGAAGAACTGCACCGGACGCCGATCCCCGGGAACAACGGAACGGGGGCGGGCCCTCGCCCGCCCCCGCCCGGGAGCCATTCACCGCTTCGTGGCCTTCGCGCGGCTCGTGGATCTCCCCCGCGCCCCGCCGGCGCGGGATGCCTTCCGTCAGTGGGCCTGCGCCATCTTCGCCCGGGCCCGCATCTCCTCCGCCAGCTCGCGGATCTCGGTCAGGTCCTTGCGCATCTTGGCGTAGCCGTACCAGGTCGCGTAGTCCGGGTTCATGTGGTAGGTGGCCTGGAACTGCTTCATCCGGTGGTCCATGAACATCTCGTAGAGGATCTCCTCGACCTTCGTGTCCACCTCGTAGAACTGCAGCAGCTGCGGGTAGACCCCCTCGCCTTTCTTCACCTTGATGATGCCGTCCCGGCGCAGCCCGGCGACGATCTCGATCGCCTCGGCGAACAGCTTGTCACCCTCCTTGAGCATCAGGTCGGCGTTCTTCATGTTCGCCTCGACGAAGCTCGGCGTGTGGCACTTCCGGCAGACGTCGGTGATCCGTTTCCGCTCGGCGTCGAAGTCCGCCTTGTCCAGCCGGACCATGTCCCCGGCCTTGACCACGTCGAGGAGCGGCGTGAAGTTCCCCTTCTCGTCCAGCACCCCGAGACCCTTGAGGATCGTCGCCTGGTACCCCTTCAGTTCCTCGTCGTCGGTGACCAGGTTCAGGCCGAGGAAGCCGACCGCCGTGCGGACCCGGTGGTCTCCGCCCGGCATGTGGCAGTCCTGGCACTTCGGCCCCCGGTGGGCCTCCCGGTCGAGCAGGTAGGCCACCCCGTGCTTCGACCCGGACCACATCTCCCACTGGGGATGGTCGAAGCCCATGTGGCAGGTCTGGCAGGCCTCGGGCTCCAGGGCCTCCTTCTTCGAAAAGGCGTGCCGGGTGTGGCAGTTCTGGCAGTCCATGCCGTAGCGGTAGTACTTCCGCCCCTCGGTCTTGCGGGCGGCATCGTCGACGAGGCCGAGGGTGTGGCAGCCGCCGCAACCCTTCTGCCCCGCCACGTAGGCCTGCGGCTGGCCATGGGTGAAGGGGAGCGCCTCGATGGCGAGCAGGCCCTTGGCGTGCTTCCCGGCCAGGTACTGCTTCGCCTGCTGGGGGTGGCACTTCTGGCAGGTGCGGACCGTCGGGAGCTTCGCCTTCTCCACGTCGTTCGGCCCGGTATGGTCCTTCCCGTGACAGGTCTGGCAGGTGACCATCCCCGACTCGAACATCGCGCCCCGGTGGAAGTCCTTGACCAGGTTCGGGGTCATCTTCGCGTGGCAGTCCTCGCAGGAGTTCCCCCCGCCGAGGGCCACGAGCCCCGCCGCCAGCACGGCGACGGCGGCGACCGCCAGCAGCTTGCGCATCTCCATCCTCCTCCTCCGCGGACGGAAGCCACCCCCGCCCGCGCTCCTCGGGACGGGGGAGTTTACCACACCCGCGTATCCGCTGAAAACGGCCCGGGGCCGTTCACCTCGATCCGCGGCGCTTCGCGGGCCGGGCCCGCCCCGGGTCCATCTTCGCCCGGGCCTCCTTCCAGCAGCGGCGGATCTCCTCGAAGTTCTCCCGGCCCAGGAGGAACCGCAGGACCAGCGGCGGCGACTGGCTGAGGGCCGCGCCGAGGTACGCCCAGCGGGACCGCCAGGAGTCCGGCAGGAGCCGCACCGTGACCGTGCCCCGCTCCCGGTCGGTCCACCGGTACTTCCAGGCGTCGGTCCCCCGCAGGAGGTTCATTTCCCGGGCGTGTTCCTCCTCGATCAGCTTTTCCAGGACGACCCCGGTCATGTAGTGCCCCGGGGAGTAGCGGGCGAACCGGTGGGTGAATCCCATCTGGTAACCGAAGTAGACGCCGCCGTGGAGGAACCCGTAGTGGGTCGCGATCGGCGAACCTTCCGCGAACAGCACCCAGAAGTAGAGCCGGCCGGAGCGGTGGAGGCGTTCCGCGAGCACCCGGTGGAAGTGCCGGTAGTCGTCCTTGCGGAAGTTCCCGCCCCGGTCCGTCGCCTCCATCCGCTCCTGGTGGAGCGCGGCGAGGTGGGAGATCCCGGTCCCGACATCGAGGTCCACCCCGACGCGCTTCCAGGAGACCCCGAGTTCCCGCTGGATCTTGCGCCGGTACCGGCGCAGCTGGTGGCGGAAGTGGGCGTTCCGTCCCGCCAGGTACTCCTCGAAGGTCCCCGGCAGGGGCACCCACGGACAGGTCGCGCGGGGTTCGACCCGGAACTCGAGGCCCCGCGACCGGGCCCAGCGGCGGGCCATCCGGGCCAGGGACCCGCCGGGATCCAGCTCCGAGAACTCCACGTAGTCCCAGGCGGGGTCGTCGAAGAGCAGCGGCGCGACCAGGTCGGCCACCTCGGTTTCCCGGCCCTCCTCGACGAGGACATCGAGGAAATCCGGGTTCACCACGTCCCCGTAGCCGACGTTCCGCAGGACCCGGGCCTCGCCGAAGCGGGTCGGCAGCCGCTCGAGGTAGAAGGGAAGGATCGCCACCGGGCGCCCGTCCGCCTCCCGGACCAGGAACGTCGCGCCCTTCCGCGACCGCCGGAAGTGCTCCCACCAGGTGGCCAGGAAGTCCCACGTGACGAAGACGTTGTTCGTCCGGGAACGCGCGAGGAGCCCGTCCCACTCGTCCCGGAGAGCCGGTACCTCCACGCGCTCCACCGCGAGTCCCCGCCGGGGCGCGGAGGACCCGGTCCCGGCGCGGGAAGCGACCCGCTCCGTGCTCGGTTCCACCAGCGTGCTGCCCGTCACGGTCACCTCCCGTCCCGCAGCCCGAGGAGCCCAGCGTACAACGCCTCGGTCTTCCGGATCATCCCCGCGAGGGAATAGTGGGTCCCGGCCCGGCCCCGCGCCCGCGTCGCGAGGGCGGCGGCCCGGCCGGGGTCCTCGAGGAGCTCCCGGATCGCGGCCCGGAGGGCGCCGGCATCCCCGGCCGGGACGAGCACCCCGGCCTTCCCGCCGGCCAGGGCCTCGGCGTTCCCCCCGACCCGGGTGGCGACGATCGGGCGGCCCGCCGCCATCGCCTCGAGGAGGGCGTTGCTCATCCCCTCGGAGAGGGACGGCAGCACGAAGACGTCGAGGGCGGCGAGCAGGTCCGGCACGCCGGCCACCGGCCCGGGAAGGAGTACCCGGTCTCCGACCCCCGCCTCCCGGGCCGCTTCCACCAGCGCGGCGGCGTACCGGCTCGAGCGGTCCCCGGCGAGGACGAGGCGCAGCCCGGGCCGCTCCCGGAGGAGGGGCACCATCGCCTCGAGCAGCACCCGCTGTCCCTTGACCTCCCGGATGGTACCCACGGCCCCGACGAGCGTTTCCTCCCCGCGGAGACCGAGCCGCTCCCGCGCGGCCCGCCCGTCCCCGCCGGCGAACCGCTCCACGTCGATGCCGTTGACGATCACCTCGACCCGGGAGGGATCCGCCCCCTCCACTTCCACCGTGAAGCGCCGGACCTCCTCCGAGTTGCAGACGATCCGGTCGACCAGGAAGTTCGTCAGGCGGTAGAGGCGGAGATGGTGGGGCCGGTGGCGCTTGATCGCCCGCCGGGTCGTCACGACGGCGCCCGGCGAGCCGAGGAGCGCGGCCAGCATCCCGTACACGTCCGCGTCGAAGAGGAACGTGTGCACGACCGGTCCCCCCAGCCCCCGCACCAGCCGCCGCAGGCGGTCCAGGCGCGCGAGCCCGGCCGGGCTCCGCAGCCGGCCCCGGGGAATCGCCAGTTCCACCACCGGGATCCCCTCCTCCCGCAGGGCCGCGGCGTGGTCGCCGCCCGTTCCCAGCACGACCACGTGGGGCCGCACCCGCCCGCGACGGGCGAACCCCCGGGCGTGGGCGATCACCGCCAGTTCGGTGCCCCCGGTCCCGAGGCTGCCGGTCACCAGCACCGCGGGGATGGGCGCCATCGCCTCAGGGAACCCCCGCCCCCGGGCGGGCCTGCCCGATCTCCGAGACCACGAAGCGGCGTTTCCCGGAGGGGAGGGGCGGGATCTCGCCGACCTCCTCGAGGTCGATGATCATCCGGGGGCCGAGCTTCTCCCGCAGCAGGGCGAGGATCTCCGCCCTGCGCGCCGAGGACCACGCCTCGCCGGGCACGAGCTTCACCCGGATCCGGTCCGGCCGGTCCTGGACGACCTGGAACTGGCGGATCGCCCGGTCGAAGGGACGGAAGACGATCGTGAAGAACGTCCCGCCGAACGCCTTCCCCTCCGGCGTCACGATCACGTCGAGGGATCGTCCCTCCACCGACGCCAGCCGCCCCCAGGGCCGCCCGCAGGGACAGGCGCCGGGGAGCGGGGTGCCCACGTCGCCGATCCGGTACCGGATGAAGGGCATCGGAAGGTTGTCGAGGTCGGTGACGAGCAGCTCCCCCGGCCCCTCGACCAGGGGGCTCTCCCCCACCTCGACGATCAGCCGCATGTCCATCAGGTGGAGACCTTCCCCGGAGGGGCAGTCCGAGGCGATGACGCCGAACTCCCGGGAGGCGTACCGGTTCCGGACCGGCGCCCCGAACAGGTCCTCCAGCTCCTCCCGCACCGGCGGGTAGAGGGCCTCCGCCGACGTGTAGACGAGCCGCACCCCGAGCCGGCGGCACCGCTCCCGCCCCGCCAGCCGGGCCGCGTGGAGCAGGATCGACGGGTAGGACGAGATCACCTCGGGGCGGAACCGTTCCAGGCGATCGAACCAGCGCCGGACGTCCTCCTCGTCGATCCCGTAGGCGGAAAAGAAGAAGCGCCCGGTCAGCCGGTCGTAGAGCCGGGACGCCCGGGAAGGACGCGTCTCGAGGGAGGCACCCCACAGGATCGCCGTCCGCGTCCCGGGAACGACCCCGTCCCATTCCTCCGTCAGGCGCCCCGCCGCCCGGCGCCGGTCGTGGGTCTCCCGGTCGAGCCGGAACCAGGTGTTCCGCCCGGTGGACCCGCCGGTGGACCGGAGGGACACGGGGCCGCGGGGGGGAGCCGTGCTGAGCAGGTCGTCGCCCCGCTCCTCGATCAGCTTCTTCGTCATCGGCGGCAGCAGGCGCAGGTGGTCCGGGGAACGGAAGTCCTCCGGCCGGGCACCGAGGCCGTCGAACACCTCCTTCCAGTAGGGGACGGTGCGCCAGGCGTGGTCGAGGAGCGCCCGGAGCCGCTCCCAGCGCCAGGCCTCGAGCCGTTCCCGGGACCAGCGTTCCATCTCCCGGTACCCGGCCAGGACCGCCCGGTAACGGCGGCCGGTGCGGCGCTCGATGACCCGGTCCAGCAGGTCGGCGACCCGTCGTCCCATCTCAGCCCTCCGCGCCGATCGGGCGGCTGCCCCCCGCCGGGACGAACCGCCGCCAGAGCCAGATCGCCTTGATCGGGAGCTCCATCCACCGGTTGCCCCGGTTGCGCTCCACCTTCAGGGCGAACGACAGCACCCACGGGAAGGGACGCCTGCTCCCCCGGAAGTAGGACGTCGCGGAGATCCGCCCGATCCGGTCCGGGCGGGTCCCCCGGTGGTTCCGGGGCTGCTTCGCCCGGCTCGGCAGGGTGGCGGCCAGGTACCCGCATTCCCCCAGCAGGTCGAACGCCTCCCGGCAGACGCCCCCGTTCGGCCAGCACATGAAGCGGACCTCCCGGCCGGTCAGGGCCTCGAGCCGTTCCCGGGAGGCGGTCAGCTCCTCCCGGAGGCGTTCCCGGAACTGCTCGGCGGTCTCCCGGGGGAAGGGGTCCGGGTGCTCCCGCTTCCATTCCGCGACCACCCGGCCGACCTCCTCCCGCCAGCCCTTTCCCCGGAAGAACGCCTCGCCGCCCCGTTCCGCCACGTGGGCCACCAGGCGTTCCTCGAGGCCGGGATCGGGCCGGACCGCGGGGGCGGACAGGGCGAGGGCGCTCCGGTAGACCGGCGCCCCCCAGGGGATGTCGCGGGCGGAAATCTCGTGGAACCAGAACGGCTTCCGCTCCGGGAAGCGGTTCCACCAGGTCCACCGGAGCTGCCGCAGGGGCAGGTCCGGCCGGTGGACGTCCACGACCTCGTCCGACACCGGGAGCCAGGTGTGGGTCCTGCCGTGGGACTGGACGTCGAGAACGCCGCGGCGGGACGCCTCCCGGATCTCCGCCTCGTTCAGGTACCCGTAGACCTCGAGATCCTCTTCCCGCAGCCGGCCCCGCCAGACGTCGGCGAGGGTCGGCCGGGGCGTGTCCCCGGGCTGGATGAAGTCGGTCGGGACGAAGACGGTCGCCGTGAACCCGTACTTCTCGAGGAGGGGCACGGCGTAGACCCAGTTGTCGAGGTAACCGTCGTCGAAGGTGAGCACGATCGGCTTGGGGGGCAGCGGAGCCCCTTCCGCCACGTGGTCGTGGAGCCGGCGCAGGGTGATCGTCGTGTAGCCCCGGCGGCGGAGGTAGGCCAGGTACCCCTCGAACATCTCGGGAGGGCACCAGACGGGGAACGTCGCGGGGCGGTCCGGCCGGAAACCGGACACCGAGTGGAGCATCACCACCGGGACCTTCACCGGCCAGAAGTCGAGCAGGACCCCCTGGGCGGCCAGGAGACCGCCGGCGAGGAGTCCCGCCGCCGCCGGTCCGGCCCCGGCGGCCAGCCCGGCCGCGCCCGCCACGGCCGCCCCCAGGCCGGCGACGCCGATCCCCCGGCGAACCGCGTGGAGGAGGCTCATGCCCGGCTCCCGGCCCCCGGCCGGGGCATCTTCCGCGCCGGGTTGCCGAAGACGAGTTCCCCGGGCGGCACGTCCCGCAGCACGACGCTGCCCGGTCCGACCCGCGCCCCTTCCCCGATCGTCACGCCCGGGACCACCGTGGCGTTCGTCTGGATCTCCACCCCCGGGCCGATCGTCACGTTGCCGGTCACGTTGACGCCGGGGGCGATCGTCGAGAAGTCGCCCACGACGCAGTCGTGGCCGATCGTCGCGTTCAGGTTGACCGTCACGTGGCGGCCGATCCGGGTGTCGTAGGCCACGACGACGCCGGCCCCGACGATCGCCCCCGCCCCGACGGTCGTCCCGGCCCCGACGATCGCCGCGGGATGGACGGCGGTGACCCACGGGATCCCCGCGGCCTCGATCCGGCCGGCGAGGGACCGCTTCGCCTCCGCCGCGGCGATGGCGAGGATCGCCCCGGTCTCCCCGCCGTCCGCCATGGCGAGCAGCCGTTCCACCGGTCCGAGCACCGGCAGCCCGCCCACCTCGCCCCCGGACCGGCCGGGATCGTCGTCGACGAAGCCGACCGGCTCCGGGCAGGGCAGGCCGGCGGCGCGGCGCGCCCGCAGGATCTCGAGCGTCCCGCGCCCGTGACCCCCGGCGCCGACCAGCACCACCCGGCGGGGCGTCACTTCCGGGCCTCCTCGCCGGGGCGGGCCGGGGCGTTCCCTCCCGCCTCCGCGGGAACCGTTTCCTGCCGCGCCGCGCGGGCCGCCAGCTCTTCCCGCTTCTTCTTCCAGTAGTCGGCGTCGGCGATCAGGTCGGATCCCTTCAGCACCGAGGGGATCGTCAGCAGGATCACCTTCAGGTCCATCCAGAGGGAGAGCCGGTCGATGTACTCGAGGTCGAGCCGGATCCGTTCCGGCCAGGGGATCGAGTTCCTCCCGTTGACCTGGGCCCACCCGGTGATCCCCGGCCGCACGGAGAGCCGGCGGCGCTGTTCGTCGTCGTACAGCTCGACCTGGTAGCGGAGACCGGGCCGCGGCCCGACGATGCTCATGTCGCCCCGGATCACGTCGAACACCTGGGCCAGCTCGTCCAGGCTCAGCTTGCGGATGATCTTCCCCACGCGGGTGATCCGGGAGTCGTTCTTCTCCACCAGGATCCCCGCGCCCTTCCGCTCGGCGCCGACGACCATCGAGCGGAACTTCGTCAGCAGGAACGGGCGGCCTCCCTGCCCGATCCGCTCCTGCCGGTAGAACACCGGGCCCCCGTCCTCCAGCCGGATCGCGAGGGCGATCAGGGCCATCACGGGGCCCGCGAGGAGCAGGACCAGCGCCGAGATCGCGAGGTCGAGGATCCGCTTTCCCACCCGGGCGTAGAAGGTGTCCGGCGGCGGGGGCACCGGCCCCCCGACCCGTTCCTCCGTCGTCATCGTTCCCCTCCTTCCCCCTCCCCGGGAACCACCGCGCGGGCGAGGGAGAGCGGTGCGGTGGGAAAGACCACCATCCGCCCGCCGCCGGGATGCCGCCGCGCGAGGATCTCGAGGACCTCGTCCCAGGTGCGGGCGTGGGGGTACCCCTTCCAGAACGACTTCCGGACGTCGTGCTCCGCGAGGGTCGGCGCGAAGACGACCAGTTCCCGGCCGGCCAGCCAGGGCCGCTCCACCGGGTCCCGATACAGGCGCATCCGCGGGCCGTGCAGGCTGTGCCAGCCGCGCCCGAAGGGACAGGCGGCGGTGACGATCACCGTTCCGCCCTCGCGGGCGGGCGGCGGATCCAGGGTCCGCCAGGCGTTGAAGGCGTTCCCCACCTGGAACAGCTCCATGTCCTTCGGGTAGGCGTTCAGCACGACCGCGTCGGCCCCCGGGCGAACCGGTGTGTCGAACACCTGCCGGGCCAGCTCGACCGCCTTCCGGTGGGCGGCGACCGGGTGCCCGTAGACGTGTCCCAGCGCCTCCCGCCGCGGCCCGGGCACGATGTTCACCACCGCCCGGAGCCCGGCGGCCAGGGCGATCTCCTCCATCTCGGCCCGCGCCCGGTTCCCCTCGACCACGCCGAGGCCGGCGCCGGACAGGCCGGTGACCGCCGGCCGGTGGTTCATCTCGAGGGTCTCGATGCCGGCCAGCCCGGGCAGCACGATCTTCCCCCCGCCCCCGAAGCCCGCGTACGGGTGCGGAACGACGGACCCGACCGCCAGCCGGAGGTCCGCCTCGTGGAACAGGCGGTTGACGTGGATCGGGATCCCGCCCCGGGAGACCCCCAGGTCGACCAGGTCCTCGTAGGGGTGGTGGTTCCAGACGTCGCAGCTCTCCATCACCCGGCGCCCGAGCTTGGCCAGCAGCTCGTCCCGCCGGAGCGGCAGGTGCCCTCCCAGGGCGATGATGACGCGCACCCGCTCCGGGGGAACGCCCCCGGCGGCCAGCCGGGCCAGGATCGCCTCGAGCACCGGCCCCGCCTTCGCCGGCCGGGTGATGTCCTCCACCGCGATCGCGGCGGTCCGCGCCCCGCGGGCGAGTTCCTCGATCGGCGGGGCCTCCACCGGGTCGGCGAGGGCCTCCTCGAGGGTGGCCCCCCGGGGAGCGCCCCGGATCGAGGCCTCCTCGACGGTCCAGCCCGGAGGCAGGGGAAACTCCCGGGTCTCCTCGAGGACCCAGGCCCCCCACGGGACGCGCACCACCGGTCCCCCGCTCACGGCTCCTCCCCCCCGACCAGCCGCGGCCCGGGTTCCGGGGCGGGCCCGCGCCC
>CAZOTT010000073.1:0-14489 GCA_964582785.1 uncultured Acidobacteriota bacterium
TCGTCCGGGCCCGGTCCATCGCGGCCCGGATCGGCTCCCCGATCCGTTCCAGCTGCCGGGGGTCGGCGGTGGAGGCGGCGAGGATGACCTCCACGTACTCCTCGTACGGCATCCCCTCCATCGCCGCGAACCCCGGCGTGGGAAACAGGGTGATCACCCACGGCTTCGACAGGCGGATCTCCTTGTACGGCTCGTCGACCCGCATGATCGCCCGGGAGGTCTCCTCGGGCAGGTCCTGGAAGAGCCCGGGCATCTCGGCGCCGAGCAACTCCACGTACTTCGTCATCGCCCGGTACCGGTCCCCGTGCCAGGCCGGGACCTGCTCGATCTGCCGGAGAGTGCCGTACCGGGCCATCGCCGCCCCCCAGACCTTGCCCCGGTCGTTGTCGGGGGCGACCAGGTTGACGTCGGGAACCGCGCCCGCCCGGATCACCTTGTCCTGGAGGATCGAGAGCAGGGGCCAGGTGATCCGCTCCCCCTTGATCATGACCACGTCCCCCGGGCCGACACCGCCGAGGGAATGGTCGAGCAGCCAGTCGGCCCAGGTCTCCAGGGCTTCGCGGGGCAGGTTCTTCATCGGGGTCCTCCTTGGCGGCCGGGGGCCGCGGGGAGGGGATTCTACGCCGGGACCGGGGACGGCGACGGGCCCCCTCCCGGGAGGGGGCCCGTGGCGCCGGCGGCCGGGACCGCTCAGAAGCCGAAGTTCACCGTGAAGCCGACCAGGTTCAGCTTCGACTCGTACTTCCCGGCGGGAACCGTCGGGTCCTTCGCGTAGGCGGACAGCGGGACGGTGACGTCGTCCAGCTCGATGTGCATCCAGTAGAAGTCCACCGAGTACTTCTCCGCCCGGTACCCGTACCCCACGGTGAACGCCTGCCGGTCCGCGTCGGGGATCGAGGGCCGCAGGTGGTCCGGCGGGATGGCGGAGTCCTCGACGTAGGCGCCGAACCGGACCTGGCTGTGCTCGTCCAGGTCCCAGGAGGCGCCGAGACGGTACGAGGTCGTGTCGTCCCAGTTTTCCCTGACCGTGGTGCCGGTCATCAGGGCGGTCTCCTTCGCCAGGTGGACGTCGATCCGGTCGAAGTCGGACCAGGTGATCCGGTTCACGTCGAACTCGAACTGCCAGTTCTCGAGGCCCAGGTAGGCGACGCCGAGGGTCCAGCTCGCCGGCAGGTTCAGCACCCCGGAGGCTCCGACCGTATGGAGCTGGGTTGCGAGGGGAACGACGAGGACACCGGGGGGGCCCCCGCCGAGCAGGCCCAGGTCGATGTTGGCGTCGGGCACTCCGTGCACCTCCAGGTCACCGTCCACGTCCACCGACCAACCGTCCCGGTAGCTGAGGCCGACCGCCCACTTGTCGCCGGCCCAGCGGATCGCGGCGTTCCAGCTCCAGTC
The DNA here is from genome assembly GCA_964582785.1 of uncultured Acidobacteriota bacterium. Taxonomy (GTDB): domain Bacteria; phylum Acidobacteriota; class Polarisedimenticolia; order J045; family J045; genus JAMOQA01. The sequence goes on from CAZOTT010000073.1 coordinate 1,396, forward strand.
GGTCCCGTCGCCGACCAGGTTCACGTACGGCTCGGCGTAGGCCGCGGATGCCGGGTCCAGCGCCCCGGCGACCGGCAGCAGGCTCGTCATGTGCCCGAAGTCGTTCAGCTCGGCGTCCATGTAGTCGATCCCGACGGCGGCGGACCAGCCGTTCCCCAGGTCCCGGGCGACGTTCAGGTTGTAGACGAACGTCGCCAGGTCGGTCTTCCGCGCGGCGAACCGGCCGTCGTAGTGCCGGTCCCACTCCGTCTTGAGGCCGAACGGGGTCGTCAGGGCGAAGCCGATGGCCCACGGCCCGTCCCCGAACCGGTGCACGTAGTAGAGGTGGATCGGCGTTCCCGTGTTGTCCTTCATGTCCGTCTTCCCGCCGTCGTAGAAGCCGGGGAAGGGGCTGACCGCGTCCATGTGGGAATCGAACCGGGTGTCCCCGATGAAGACGGCGGAAACGCCGACGGAGAACAGGTCGTTCCCGTCCAGGAAGACGATCCCCGCCGGGTTGTACCAGTTGGCCGAGGGATCGTCGGCCCGGGCGGTGAACGCCACCGCCTGGCCGGACGCCTTGGCCCCCTGCTCGTAGACGTGGAAACCGGAAGCGAGGGCCGCCGGAACGGACATCGCCAGGACCAGGACCAGGGCCGGGAGCCCCGGAAACCGCGTGCAGGAACGCATCTCTCTCCCTCCTTGGATCTCGTCGAGGTTGTTCGCCTTGACCCCCGGTCGAGGGGCCGGGCAAGCATACCCGAAAACCGGTCCGCCCCGCCCGGGGACCCGGAACGGGCGGGCAGTTCCCCCGCCTCAGCCCCCGCCGGGAGCGGGCAGGGACCCGCCCCAGGACCGCAGCAGGTCCGCCCCCAGGCCGAAGACGGCCGCCACCGGCCACCCGGCCAGCCCCGACAGGACGGCCACCCGCTCGTCCCCCGGGAACTCCCGGTCGGCCGGCCCCTCGAAGACCTCCGCCAGCCGCTGGCGCCGGGCGGACCCGAGGAACGGCTGGAACGCCGCCGGCAGGGGGGGCCACTCCACCTCCCCGGCGGGGTCCACCCGGCTCCGCCGGACCAGGACCACCCGGCCGGGGCGGGCGGGGTGGGGGGCGAGGACCTCTCCCCCGCCCGGGCCGTGGAGGATCCGCCCGAGGGGCGAAGGGCCCTCCGCGCGCTCCTGGAAGAGGACGATCGCGGGCCGCCAGCGTCCCTGCCGGGCCGTCCCCGGAGGGGGACGGTCGGGAGTCCACGCCAGGTGGTCGAAGGCCCGTTCTTCCCCGCCGACGCGGGCGACGAGCCCGCCCCCCGGCCCGCGTCGCCAGCCCTCCACCGGGCTCCCGAGGAGGATCTCCGCCCCCCGGTCCCGGGCGGACCGAAGGAGCGCGAAGACCAGGCGCCGCGGCACCAGCAGGGCGTCCCGGGACCGGCCCAGCACCGGCAGCCCGCCGACGCTCCCGTCCAGCCGCACCGGGAAACCGGCCTCGGCCAGGCGGGCGGAGAGCCGGGCCGGGTCGATCGCACCCCCGCCGGGAAGGGGAACCCCGGACGGCAGGAACCGGAAGCCCACCGGGTCGTCGTTTTCGAGGAGGAACCGGTGGAGGAGAGACCTTCCCTCCCGGGCCCGGCGCGCGGCGGTCTCCAGCACCTCCCGGGGAAGGTCCGGCCAGCGGGCGGGAGGCCACGGGGGGCCGGCCCCGTGCACCACGCCCGGGTGCAGGGCCGTGGACCTGCCACCGGGACGCCCCAGGGAGGCGAGAGTGACCCGGAACCCGGCGACGCTGGCGAGCCAGGCGACGACCGCGCCGGGGATCCCGGCACCGACGACGAGCAGCGACCGACCGCCCCGTCCGCCAGGAACCATCCGGCAGCCTCCTCCCCGCGCCCGCGGCGTCCCCCACAAGATTCGCCGCCCGGGGGATGCCGGCCAGCCGATCTTCCGCGGGGAAAACGGCGCCCGGTCAGCGCCGCGGGGCGGACCGCGCTTCCCGGACCTCGACGACGACCTTCTCCACGCTGGCCGGGACCCGGTAGACGAACGCCGCCGGGAGCCGGTAGAGCATGGCGCAGGTCTGCCCCGGCGCCGGGTACCGTTCCTCGACGACGAACCGCGCGGTCTTCCCGTCGATCCCGCTCTCGACCACCCGGGTCGCCCGGCAACCGTTGCTCCGGGGCCGTCCGGTGACGATCGCCAGCCGTTCCCGGGCGGGGTCGATCGGGGGAAGCTTCTTTCCCAGCCGCTTCGCCACCTCGGCCACCTGGGCGGGGGTCACCAGGAGCCGCGCCCCCGGCGCCTCGTCCCAGGTCGCCTCGAGGACCGGGACCGGGCGGGCGGCCGCACTCCGGGCGGTCGCCCGGGCGTCCGCGCAGGGATCGACCACGTCGGTGACGGAGCGGCCGACCCGGAGCACCGAGCGGGGCACGGTCACGAGCCAGGCGAGGGGCGGGAGCGGACCGCCCGGGCAGTCGCACCCGGCGGCGGGAACCCGTTCCTCGAGGGAGACGCGGGCCTCCCCGGCATGGACGCCGACCTCCCGGAGCACGGTCGCCCGGCAGGGATTCTCCCGCTTCCGGCCGATGACGAGCAGGACCCGCTCCCGGGAAAAGTCCGGCATCTCGCCCGCGTAGGCCGGGTCGAGACCCGCGGTCACCCGGTCCCACTCCCGCCGGTCGCGGACCAGCAGCACGCCCGCCGGCCGACCGGGCGCCGTCCCCGCCCAGATGCGGGTCGGCTCCTTTCGCGGAGGCACGAACGGGAGGGCGGCCCGGGCCGGGGGGACCGCGCCCCCGGGCAGCACGAGGACCGGCACCAGCAGCATCCACCACCTGCGCATCGCGCTCCTCCCGCGGGGTCCGCCGGTGGCGCCCCGCGCCTGCCATGGTACCCGCTCCTGTGGCAGAATCCTCCTCCGCCCCGGACGGAGGAAACCGATGCCGCTCGCCTCCATCGCCCCGGCCCTCCTCGGCCTGGCGCTCCCCCCCGGCGCTCCCCTTCCCTCGCGGGGGTGGGTGCTGGCGGTGACCGCCTGGCTGGTCCTGGTCGTGACCTTCAACCTGTTCTGGGAGCTGGTGAAGGGCCCGCCGAACCCATGATCGGCCCGCTGCGGCGGTTCCTCGGGGACACCCGCGACCTGCTGCTGGACGGGCTCGCCCGCCTCGGCCTCCTCCCGGGAGGCGCGGCCTGGTGGAAGGCGCGGCGGGAGCGCCGCCGGGCGGAGCGGGCGGCGGCCCGGGAGAACCTCCGGCGGGCGGTCCGGGCCCGCTACCGGATGTGCCGGGAGTGCGGAACCCTGGTCCCGGCGGAGCTTGCCACCTGCCCCGCCTGCGGGGCCTCCATGCGGGGGATCCCCCGGGGCGGCCTGGGCCGGGCGGCCGGTCTCCTCCTGCCGTCGTTCGGGTCCGCCTCGACCTCCCTCCTGGCCGCCATGGTGGTGGTCTACCTGGCGACCGCGATCGGCCCCCCCGACGGGTCCTTCTGGGAACCCCCGCGCCGGGTTCTCTTCGCGCTGGGAATGAAGTGGACACCGGCGATCCTGGCGGGCCAGTGGTGGCGCCTGGTGACGGCGATCTTCCTCCACGGGAACCTGCTGCACATCGCCTTCAACGGGTACGCCCTCGCCAACCTCGGCCCGGCGATCGAGGACGCGGTCGGCTCCCGCCGGTTCCTGGTCGTCTTCGTGGCCACCGGCATCGCCTCGTTCGTCGCCTCCGCGGTGCTGATGCCCTCCGTCCCCAGCCTCGGCGCCTCGGGAGCCCTCTTCGGGCTGATCGGGTGCGGGATCGCCTGCGGGTGGAAACGTGGCGGCCGGGCGGGCGCGCTGCGGGACGAGCTCGTCCGGTGGGCGATCTTCGGTTTCCTGCTGCTGCTGGTGCCGGGGATCGACCACGCGGCCCACGCCGGGGGGTTCGTGGCGGGGATCGCCCTCGGCGCGGTGCTGGGCCGGGAGCCGGGATCGTCCCCCGGGGCGGAACGGGCGTGGACGGTGGCCGCAGTCCTCGCCGGCCTCCTGCCGGTCCTGGCGTTCGGCCTGGCGATCCTGTCCCTGGCCCGGGGCGCCTGAGCGGGCCTTCAGCGGGCGGCGGCCTCCGCGAGGTCGGCCGCCGCGGTGAAACCGACCCCCCGCTCTTCCCACGCCGGCCGCACCTCCTTCGCGAACTTCCTGCCGTCGAAGGGGCGGATGGCGTCCTCCACCACCGTCACCTCGATCCCCCGTTCCAGCAGGCCCTCCACGGCTGGGGCGAGGAAACGATCCGCCGGCACGCCGTAGACCACCGCCCGCGCGGGGGCGAGGGCCGCGAAGATCGCGTCCATGGCCGGGCGGCTCCACGGATCGAAGCCGGGCACCTCGACGGTGAGCGCCTCCCCCGCGACCCCCTCCCGGAACGCCCGGAGCGCTTCCCGGATCAGCCGGTCCGAGCGGGCGTCCCGGGGAAACTCGGTCGCCCGTTCCGCCCTCGCCTCCGGGATCCAGGCCTGGCCGGGGGTTCCCTCGAGGCAGAAGGGAGGCCAGGTTTCCCGGAAGTCGGGCTTCCCCTCCGTCACCAGGTCGGGGTCGTCCGGCCGGTGGCACACCAGGGTGGCGAGGCGCGGAATGCCCCTCGACCGGGCCTCCCCGGCCAGGCGCCGGAGGACGGGGCGGATGCCGAGGGTGCCGGGACAGTAGAGGGCCCCGTCGACGTCCGCGAGATCGGCCTGCGCTCCGAGTTCCCAGTAGATCGTGCTCATGGCGGGTATGATACCCCCTCCCATGGACCCGCACAGCGCCAGTTCCCTCCCGATGCCGCTGGCCCTGGGGGCCGCGCTGTTCCTCGTCGCCGCCAACGGGATGTTCGTCGCCGCGGAGTTCGCGCTGGTCCGGGCCCGCCCCTCCCGGCTGGAGGCCCTCGCCCGGGCGGGGAACCGCCGTGCCGCCCGGGCCCTGGCCCAGGTCCGCCGCCTGGACGACGGCCTGTCGGTCTGCCAGGTGGGAATCACCCTGGCGAGCCTCGCCCTCGGCTGGCTCGGGGAGCCGGCGTTCGGGGCGCTCTTCGCCCTGGCCTTCGACCCCCTCGCGTCCTGGATCGGCCCCGCGGCCCTCTCCCTGTCCCTGGGGGCCGCATTCCTCTTCATCACCTTCCTGCACGTCGCCTTCGGCGAGACCGCCCCGAAGTTCCTCGCCATCGCCCGCCCCGAGCGGATCCTGATGTGGATCTCGCTTCCGCTGCAGGTCTTCTGGTACGCGGCCACCCCGCTGGTCTTCCTGCTGAACGGGTCGGCGGAGGCCCTCCTGCGCCCCTTCGGGTACCGCACCCTGGAGGAATCGTCCGGGCACACCCTCGAGGACATCCGGCAGCTCCTGCGCGCCAGCGCCCGGCGGGGGACCATCGGTCCCGTCGTGGTCGACCTGGCGGACAACCTGGTCCGGTTCGCCGGCCGACGGGCCCGGGACATCATGGTTCCCCGTGCCCGGGTGGTCGCCCTCGACGCGGACCTGCCGGCCGCGGAGGTCCTGCGGTTGATCCGGGAGGAGGGGTATTCCCGCTACCCGGTGGTCGAGGAGAACGACCTGGACCGGATCCTCGGGATCCTGCACGTCAAGGACCTCTTCCGCGGCCTGGGGGCCGGCGGGGAGGTTCCCGGCGGGTTCGACCTGCGGGCGCTGGCCCGGCGCCCGCGGATCGTCCCGGAAACCCTCCCGGTCGGCCGCCTGCTGCGCCTCTTCCAGCAGTCCCGGGGCCACATGGCGGTGGTCGCCGACGAGTACGGGGGGACGGCGGGGATCGTGACCCTCGAGGACGTCCTTGAGGAGCTGGTCGGCGAGCTGCGGGACGAGTTCGACGCCGGGGAAACGGACGAGATCACGCCCCTGCCCGGGGGGGGCTGGCGCCTCGACGCCGTCCTCCCGGTCCGGCGGGCGGCGGAGCTGGTCTCCTCGCCGCCCGACATCCCCCCCGAGGTCCACACCCTCGCCGGCTACGTCCAGTCGCTCCTCGGCAGGATTCCGCGGGCCGGGGACCGGGTCCCCTTCGGGCGGGCCCACGAGCTCGTCGTCGCCGTGGCGGAGGGGCCCCGGATCCTCCGCCTCGAGCTGCGGCCGCTGCCCCCGGGGAACGACCCGGGAAGCTGACGGACCCGGCCGGAGGCCGGCGGCATCTCCCGGGGGTGTTCCCTCCCGGAACGGTCCGGCACGGTTTCGTCACGGCCGGTCACGAGCCCGCAACGGCTCCCCCGGGAGCGCGGGCCAAGTCGTTGCCGCGCCGCGAAAACCGGGCCGGCCCGGCGCTTGCTCCTCCCTTCCCCGGACCCATATTGCCCCTCGGAGGGTTGACGAACCGGAAAGGAGAAGGGAAGTGCGCGCAGTTCGAGTCTCGTTGCTCGTCTTGCTGGTCACGGTGATCCCGCTCGCGCTGGCGGCCGACCCGCCCCGGGACGCGAAGCAGCACCGCTCCCCGTTCAACACCGAGATCTTCCGCCCCCGGGTGGTCCTCCACGAGCTGCCGCTCGTGACCGACGCGGCGTTCGTGACGGTGACCGGCGTGGTCTTCTCGCACGCGCCGATCGACCGGGTGACGGTCGGCGAGCGGACGGCGCTCCTGCGGCCGGCGGAGCCGAAGGACCTGGTGAAGCTGGCCAAGGTGCCCCCGGGGGCGACCGACGCCCCGTTCCGGACCTACTTCGAGGTGCCGGACGCCGGCCTGCCGGACATCGGCGCCAACGACCTGCTCATCCGGGCCGTGGGCACCGACGGGCGGGTCTCGGATCTCCACCGGGTGACGGTGGTGCGCACCACGACCAAGCCGGAGAACGACCAGTAGACGACCCCGCGGTGGCCCCTCCCGCGCGGCGGAGCCGTCGCGCGGGAACGGCCGCGGGACCGTCCTGCAACCGGGAGAAACGGCCATGAATCGTTCCTACCAGCAGGCGGGGAGCGCGCGGACGGTGTTCCTGCTCGCGATCACCCTCAGCGGGCTCGCGCTCCTCGGGATCTCCTTCGTCCGCGGCGAGAGCATGATCGACATGATGGCGCGGGTGATCACCCGCTTCGTGGTGCCGATCAACGCCCTGATCATGTTCGCCTTCGCGGTGATCGTTTCCCTGATCACCGGGTTCTTCCTCCACTACTACCTCTTCGAGCTGCGCGACCGGTACGTCTACGACGAGGAACGGGCGCGGAAGCTGGCCCGCGCCCTCCATGCGCAGGACGTGCCGCCGGAGCAGCGGATGGCGGCCGTCCAGCAGCTCCTGCGGGACGACGTGACGCTCTTCGGCGCGATCTTCCGCCGGTTCCTCGCGGAGAACGGCTTCGCCGCGCCCCGGCCGGGCAAGGTGTGGCAGGCGATCCAGGACGAGGAGTTCGACCGGGTGAAGCGGAACCTGATGTACTTCTCCCTCGCCTCGATCATGTCCCCGGCCCTCGGCTTCCTCGGGACCGCCGTCGGGATGGTGGCCGCCTTCTACGAGATCTCGATCAAGGACACCGTCACCCCGGCCGACCTCGCCACGTCGATCCAGATCGCCCTGATCACCACCGTGATCGGCCTGGTGATCAAGACGTTCGCCATGCTGATGAAGACCCTCGTCATCCAGTCGATCGGGCGCCGGGAGGACCAAGTCGTGCTGGCCTGGCAGCGGCTCTTCGAGTCGCGGTGAGGAGGGACTGCCGTGCGCAGGGCCGGGAAGTGGGGATTCGACGCGGAGGACGGGTTCGAGGGGGCGGTCGACGTCGTCTTCCTCCTGATCATCTTCTTCCTCGTCGCGTCCTCCTTCGACAAGACGGTCCGGGAGAAGCTGGCGCTGCCCTCCCGTGACCCGGACAGGGCGGTCGCGACGAGCCAGCAGGAGCGGGAACGGCTGGACATCACGATCTACCCCGACTCGCGCATCGCCGTCGACCACGAGGAGATCCTGGTCGACGACCCGAACTCGGTGGACGCGTACCGGAAGATCGGCGACGCCATCGAGAACTGGGTCGCCGAGAAGAGACCGGGAGTCCCCTTCGAGCAGGCGGTGCAGGGGGTGGACGTCTTCATCACGACCGATCGGCGCTCGTACGCGGGAGCGGCGCTGAACGCGATCATGGCCTGCCTCGACCGGGGGGTGACTCCCCAGGTGATCTTCGAGGAAGAGAGGATCGCGCGGCGATGACCCCGAGGGAACGGCTCGGCCGGGAGCGGTTCTATCGCTACGCGAGCATCTGCCTCGCGGTGGCGACGGCGCTGTTCCTGCTTCCCCCGGACTGGATCCCGCGGCTTCTCGAGCGCGAGCAACCCCGCGAACCGGAGCCCCGGCCGGTGAAGATCGTCCGCGTCCCGCCGGAGACCCTTCCCCCGCCGCCCCCGCTCCCCCCGCGCCCGCAGCCGAAGCCGCGCCCGCAGCCGCGCCCCGAGCCCCCGCCCGAACCGGAGGTGCACGAGGTCGCCGAGCTGAAGCCCCTGCTCGAGGAGCCCGAGATCGAGATCCCCGAGCAGCAGCGGCCGGAACAGCGGGTGAAGCTCGACGCGGATGCCCGTCCCGTCGACCTCCGCGCCCGGGTGGACGTCCCGGACGTCGAGGTGCCGCGGGAGCAGCGGCCGCGCCCCGACCGCCCCCGGGTGGCCGTCGAGAAGCTGCCGGACGAGATCTCCCGGCCCGTCGAGGACGTGAACGTGGCGGTCCCGAAGCTGGTCCCGCGGAAGGCGCAGGCCCAGGAGATCCGGGTCGCCGCGGCCACTGTCGAGACCTTCCACGACGTCGACGCCCCCGACGTGGACGTGGCGACTCCCCGCCCGAGCGCCCGCCGGGCCGACCGGCCCAGCCTGCTGCCGGTTTCGCAGCAGCTGAAGACCGGGGTGGCCGTGAAGCCCGCCCTCGACGCGCCCGCCGTCGACGTGCCGCGGGGGAACACCGCGCGCCCGAACCACGCGGCCCCGGTGGCGGTGTCCGGGGCGGTCACCGGCACCCGGGTCGTCTACGACACGGCGCCCGGCAACGCCCCGGAAGTGGCGGTCGCCTCGCCCCGGAAGGCGACCCGCGGCGGGGCCGCTCCCCGCCTGGCGGCCACGAAGGGCGGCGCGACCGGGCTCAAGTACTCGGTGGCCCCGGCCGATGCGCCGGTGGGGAGCACCGCCCCCGGGAGGGTGGTCTCCCGCCGCGCGGCCCGGGTGGAGAGGATCCGGGCGACCCTCGCGCGGAAGTACGGGCTGCCGCTGGTCTCGGTCAACGACCTGGGCCGGCGCTCGACCGAGGCCGCCCGCTGGAACCTGCTGCTCCCGGAGATCTCGGACCTCGTCCGGAAGACCCGGGGCCTCGGTTCCTGGCGGGGCGGGCCGGGCGACGAGGTGGTTTCCGTGGAGCGGGACGGGAAGAGCCTGATCATCCGCTACCGCGACGGGATCGTCCACGTGATCGTCCCGACGGACGACGGGCTGGTCGCCCTGTTCGTCGCCCGTTCGAAGGGGGCCCGTCCCGTGGTCTCCAAGGTCCAGGAAGCCGAGAGCGCGCGGAGCGCTCTCTACCGCTACGCCCGAGGTGCATCGTGAGAAAGGGAACCTGCCGTCCGACTCTGCCCGTGATCGGGCCGCTGGTGCTCGTCCTCGCCCTCGCCGCGTTCCTGCCGGCGCTGGCGAAGGACGCGCCCGCGGTCGACTTCGAGACGCTGCGCCAGGCGGCGGTGGACGCGTACAACCAGCGCGACTGGAACGCGGCCGCCGAGGCCGCCGACGCCTTCGTCAGCGCCCTCGACGCCCGGGGCCTGCCGCACGCCGGCGCCGACTTCGCTCTCGTCGCCTTCATCGGCGGCCACGCGAAGTTCGAGCTCTGGAAACGCAGTCCCGACACGTTCAAGTGGGACTATGACAAGGACGTGCTCGGGGCGATGCAGGCCTCGCTGAAGATCCTGCAGGACGACCCGTTCTTCAAGTACAACATTCTCGGGTCGGCGTACTTCGAGAAGCTGAAGCACGAGCACTTCCGCGACCCGGCCCTCGAGAACCGCGCCAGCTGGTACCTGTACAAGGCCCTCCTGGCCCGGTCCGAGGAGCTCCAGGACAAGCCGCGGGACAGCAAGGAGTACACCGCCTTCGTCAAGTACGTGCTCCTCTACATCAACCGCTGCTTCGAGATGGCACGCCACTCCCGGGTGCCCCAGGTGTACCTGGTGCGCGTCCGCGAGGCGTGCCGGCTCGGCTTCGGTTCGAAGTACGACGACCGCTTCGCCCAGCTCTACCGGGTGGTCGGGTTCGACGACGGCAACGTCCTCGCGGGGGTCCTGTGGCAGACCGGGCTCGACATGATGAACGCCGGCAAGGCGTCCCCCGACGAGGTGCTGGAGGTGTTCCGCCAGGCGGCCCGGGCGACCCGGGGTTACAAGGAGCGGGCCGAGATCTACCGCCAGATGGCGGACTACGCTTCGCGGCAGGACGGCCACGCCTACAAGCTGCAGGCGGTGGAGTACGGGCGGATGGCGTTCAAGCTCGACCCGGAGAACCCCGACATCCAGGCCCAGTACGGGACCAGCCTGCACGTCGTTTCCTACGCCCACTACAACCAGGGCCGGTTCGAGGAGGCGCTGAAGGCGGCCCGGGAGGCCACCTCCTTCGAGTGGGACGGTGACGAGGTCGCCTACTTCGACCTTTCCCGGGCGGAGGCGAACTTCGGGGACAAGATCAACGCCCTCCGCCACGCGGAGAAGGCCTACGACAAGGCGCGGCGCAAGTACCAGGGCGCCGAGCTGCAGCCGTTCCGGCAGAACTACGTGAACATCCTCCGCCAGTTCGGGCTCTCGGCCAAGGCGGCCCAGATCGAGGCGGAAGGCCAGGGGAGCTGAGACGATGCGCAGGCACGGGAAGTTCGTCGTCCTCGCCGTGGCGGTGGTCACGGTGCTCGCGCTCCAGCCCGCGGCCCGGGCGGGGAAGGACCCGGTCCAGGCCGAGCTCCAGCGCGTCCATGACCTCTACCGGGCGATCACCAGCTACCACGTCCTGCTGCAGGGGGAAGGGGTCACCCGGGAGCAGGTGGAGGCCGCCCTCTTCGACGTGGAGCACTACGTCCGGGAGCTCGACAACCGGTACGCCACCGACAAGCTCTTCGTCGAGGACCACCGGGCGCTCGACGAGATCACCAAGGTTGTGGCCAAGGCCCACTTCGAGGCGGCGCTGATGCACGCGCGGGGCGTGGACCTGGAAGGATCCATCAGCCAGTACGAGAAGGTGATCGACCTGCTGGGCTACGACCCGGTGGAGTGGGAAGAGCCGATCGAACGCTCGGGTCGGCCCGGGCTGCTCCCCGAGGCCGGGGAGGTGGTCTTCGAGATCGCCACCCCGCGGCAGGCGGTCGAGGACCTGAAGCACTTCTGGGCGGCGGGAGTGGTCACCCGGTTCAAGGTGCGGGAGTACACCCCCGACCAGCGGCGGACCCTCTACCTGAAGCGGATCGGCGGGCGGACCGACGCCTTCTCCCAGGCGGCGTTCGACCTGGCGGCAAGGCGTTTCCAGCAGCGGGTCGCCGCGGGGCTCGAGGAGTTCCGCGTGGTGCTCCCGCCGGGAACCTACCGGGTGGAATCGAGCGACCAGACGATCCATCCCCTGGAGTTCCGGCTGCTCCAGGGCGGGGTCCCGGACCCGATCATTCTGAACCCCAACACGTTCTCCTTCGAGATCGCGTCCCAGGACGAGCGCTGCCTGCCGGAGCTGAGCCTGAACGGCCTCCCGGTCCGGGAACTCCAGGCGATCCCCTACGGGACGTACCGGGTGCACGCCCCGCGGACCTGCAACCGCCGGCTGCCCGACAAGATCACGGTCGAGCAGAACTCGGAGGTGACCCTCCGCACGGAACCGGAGAAGCTGGACTACGTGAAGGAGGGGCAGCCGATCTTCCTGTACGTCACGACACCGCCGGGAAGCACGTACACCCTGCGGTTCTGATCCGCATCTCGCCGAAGGTTGCCGGGGCGGAACGAAAGCCCCCCGGAAAGACGGGCCGGCCCCGCGGGGCCGGCCCCCTCATGGTGTAGCGAAGCTTTCAGGAACCCGCGGCCAGCTTTTTCTCGATTTTCGCCCAGGAGTCCCGCAGGGTGACGGCCCGGTTGAAGACCGGGGCCTCCGGGCTCCAGTCCTTCGTGTCGGCCACGAAGTATCCCTGCCGCTCGAACTGGACCCGGGTGCCGGGCTCGAGCCCGCCGAGCAGGGGCTCCAGCTTGCAGCCGCGCAGGACCTCGAGACTCCGCGGGTTGAGAACATCGAGGAACGTCTTCCCCTCCGGCACGTTGTCGGGGTCCTCCACGGAGAAGAGACGATCGTAGAGGCGGACCTCGCCCTCGACCGCGTGCCGTGCCGATACCCAGTGCAGTGTTCCCCGGACCTTCCGGCCATCCGGGGCGTCCCCCCCCCGGGATTCCGGATCGTAGGTGCAGCGGAGCTCGACCACTTCCCCCTTCTCGTTCCTGATCACGTCCGTGCAGGTGACCAGGTAGGCGTAGCGCAGCCGCACCTCCCGGCCCGGCGCCAGGCGCCAGAACTTCCGGGGCGGATTCTCCCGGAAATCGGCCCGCTCGATCCAGATTTCCCGGCAGAACGGGACCTTTCGCGAGCCCGCGGACGGGTCTTCCGGGTTGTTGATCGCCTCGAACCACTCGACCCTGTCCTCCGGGTAGTTCTCGATGACGAGCTTCAGGGGGCGCAGGACCGCCATGTACCGGGGTGCCACCCGGTTCAGGTGATCCCGCACGGCGTTTTCCAGGAGGGTGACATCCACGAGGGAGTCACGCTTGGCCACGCCGATCCGCTCGCAGAAGGCCCGGATCGCCTCCGGGGGGAAACCGCGGCGGCGCATCCCGGCCAGGGTCGGCATCCGCGGGTCGTCCCATCCGTCGACGTAACCCTCCTCCACGAGCTGGCGCAGTTTCCGCTTGCTCAGGACCGTGTAGGAAAGGTTGAGCCGCGCGAACTCGATCTGCTGCGGCCGCCACTCGGCATCGCAGGCCTCGAGGACCCAGTCGTAGAGCGGCCTGTTGTTCTCGAACTCCAGGGTACAGAGCGAGTGGGTGATGCGCTCGATGGCGTCCGACAGGCAGTGAGTGAAGTCGTACATCGGGTAGATGCACCACCTGGTGCCGGTCCGGTGATGCGGCACCTTCCTGATCCGGTACAGCGTGGGGTCCC
>CAZOTT010000074.1:0-14444 GCA_964582785.1 uncultured Acidobacteriota bacterium
CGGTGCGCATCAGGATGAGCTTGACCAGGGCGGGGGGCAGGTCGGGCCGTTCCTCGAGGAGGTCCGCCACGATGCCGGCGACGATCGGGGCGGCGGCGGAGGTGCCGGACAGCTCCATGTAGTCGCTGCCGACCAGGATCTCCGGGTGTTCCTCCGCGAGGGTGGACCCGGTGGCCAGCGGCCCGACGATCCGGTTGCCCGGGGCGAGGAGGTCCGGCTTGACCAGCATGTCGTAGTGCTTCTCGTCCTCCTCGATCGTGCCGTCCCCGTCCTCGTCTTCGCCGGTCCAGGTGCGGGTCGGCCCCCGGGAGGAGTAGGTCGTCATCACGTCGTCGGACCGCTCGTCCGTCTGCAGGGTGTTCGCCGCGCCGACCGTGATCACGAGGGGATCCGTCGCCGGGGAGACGATCGCCCCGTAGACGCTCGTCCCGTCCTCGGTGCGGCCCAGGTTCCCCGCGGCCGCGACGACGACCAGGCCGTCTTCCACCAGTTCCTCCACCGCCTGGCAGAGGGGGTCGTCCCGGAACGACTCCCAGGTCAGGGTCCCGACCGACAGGTTGACGACCCGGATGCCGTGATCCTCGGCGTTGTCGTCGAGCCACTCGAGGGCGTCGAGCAGGTCGGAAAGTCGGCCGTGGCCCTCTGCATCGAGGACGCGGAGATCAAACACCGAAGCCCGTGGAGCGGTCCCCGCCCATGGCCCGTTCTCCGCCCCGAGGGACCTCAGCCCGTTCCCGGCAACCAACCCGGCGACCCAGGTTCCGTGGCCGTAGGGGTCCAACTCGTCGCTGCCGTCGCCGACGAAGTCCACGCGCCCCGCGATCCGCCCCGCGAGATCGGGGTGGCGCGCAATCCCCGAGTCCACCACGGCCACGACAACGCCTTCCCCGGCGGTGCCGAACTCCCCGAACGCGGCCTGGGCCCCGGTGGTTACCCGCACGTGCCCGGTGAGATTCTCCATCTGCGGAACAGCGAAAGTCTCGTACTCGGCCGCCGTGTCCGCCATGTCGGTGGCTACGCTGGTCCAGCCTGCCGGTACCAGCTCCCGGTCGGGAACTCCGTAGACCACTCCGTTCCGCTGGAACAGTCCCGCCAGGGCCGCCCCGTCTCCGCGAACGACAGCGAGGTGGAACCGGGAATGGTTTCGCACCAGCTCTACCCCCGTGCCTGCGAGGAGTTGGCTCGGGGAAACTCCCTCCCCGTACCGCAGGACAACCGTGTAGTTTCCGTCCCCGTCCGTGCGCCCCGAAGCGAGCACATGGACGAGGTCGGGGGAAACACGCTCCGCGTGGCGGAGAACGAACCTCGCCGGGGAGCCCGCCCGCCCGGGACGGCACGCATCCGGGCCGGACGACCGCTGCCGCCTCGATGGTGGCGTCCCAGGTGCGGCGGTCGCCATGGCGACCTCGCCCGGGATCAGGCAGAGGAGGGCACCGAGCAGGAGGAACAACCGACCAGCAGAAACGGTTCTCCGGATCATCCGTCGATCTCCTTTCGGGCCCCGGGACAGCAAGCACCGTTCCATCTCGATACCCCCGGAAGCGAACGGCCGCGGACCCCCGCGGCCGTCCCGCGCGCTCCCCCTGCCGGCCGGATCGTCCGGTTCCCGGACAGCCCGCCGGACGGGACCGGGGGTCAGCCCCCGGCCTCCCGGATCCGCTCCTCCGCCCGCCGCCGGACCCTCCCGGGCAGGGGCCGGGCGGCGAAGAAGGTGAAGAACTGGTCCACGTAGGAGAACTCCTCGGCCCGTCGCCGGCAGGCCGGGCAGCTTTCCAGGTGCCGGAAGATCGCCTCGGTATCCTCGTCCCGGTCCAGGTCCGGGTAGTCGGCGAGAACCCGGTAGACCTCCTCGCACGTCACGCTCGACCTCATCGGGAACCTCCTCTCACGCCGCGCCGGCGGCGGCGGGGACGGCACGGCCGGACTCGAGCAGCTTCGCCCGCAGGAACGAGCGGGCCTCCCGGATGTTCTGCCGGACCTCCTCGACGCTCTGGCCGGTCAGCCAGGAGATTTCCTCGGGGCTCCGGCCGTCCGCCGCGTAGAGAAGGAAGGACTCCCGCCACTCCCGCGGCAGGCCGGCGAGGATCCGGACCGCCACCCGCCCCAGCTCCTCCCGTTCGGCGACCTCCTCGGGCAGCGGCAGGGTGGGGTCGTCGACCACGTCCTCGAGGCGCAGGTCCTCGTCCGGCTGCCAGAAGTCGAGGATCTCGTCCCCGAGGGTGCTGACCTCGATCTCCTCCGGGGTCTCCGGGACGTCCTCCTCGAGGGAGCGGGCCGCCCGACGGGCCCGGGACTCGGCCACCAGCCGGAGGATCTCCTCACGGACGAGGGACCAGAGCCACAGCTCGAGGCTGATCTCCGGGGGCCGTTCCTCCCACTCCTCGACCGCCCGGACCACCGCCGCGTCGATCACGTCGGCCACGTCGGCCCTGGCCGGGTCCAGGTCACCGGTCGCGAGCAGGATGGCGATCTCCCTCCGGGCCCGGTTCCAGAGCGCGTCCAGGTGATCCAGGATCTCGCGGGTCTCCGCGCGCCGGGCCGGCGGCCCCTCCTCCATCGGGACGAACGGGATCGCCCGGTTGCGCAGCCGCAGCTTCTCCCGCCGGGCCTTCCGCTTCCAGAGGTGCTCGCCGCGGAGCTTCGCCTTCACTTCCTGCAGGCGCCGGGTCAGCTCCTCGAACCCCTCCTGCAGCACTCCCGCCACGGACCCGGCCTCCGCCCGGGTCTCGATGACCCGGGGGGGCGTCTTCAGGACGAACCGCCCCTCGTAGCGGGGCGCGGTCGGTTTCCCCTCGCGGCGGACGACGACCCGCAGGTGGACCAGCTCGGGCCGGAAGACCCGGGCCAGCCGCGCCAGGCGGTCGAGGCGCCGCTCGAACAGCCTCTCTTCGCCGGGGCCGAGCGCCAGCCCCTCGAACTCCCGCTGGACCTTCATCGCGGTCCCTCCTTTCGGCCAGGTTCCGGGGAACGGGACACCGCTTCCCCTTCCGGGAAGTAGATGGAATCGCCGGGGGCCGCTGTCAGGTCAGCGGCGGCCCGCCGGCGGGACCGGCAGGCCGAGACGGGCGAGGACGTCCTTCATGTCCTCCCAGACCGGCCGCTTGGCGGAGGGGTTGCGGAGCAGGTAGGCGGGGTGGAAGGTGGCCTTCACGGGGATTCCCTTCCAGGCGAACCAGCGGCCCCGGGCCCGGGTGATCGAGGGCACCTTCTCCCCGAGGAGCCACTCGAGGGCGACCCGGCCGAGGGTGACGATCACCTCCGGCTGGACGATCGCCACCTGCGCCCGGAGGAAGGGCAGGCAGGTCTCCGCCTCGTCCGGCAGGGGCGCCCGGTTCCCCGGGGGCCGGCACTTGACGACGTTCGCGATGTAGACCCGGTCGCGGTCGAGCCCCATCGCCGCCAGGATCCGGTCGAGGAGCCTGCCCGCCCGCCCGACGAACGGTTCCCCCAGCCGGTCCTCGTCCGCCCCGGGCCCTTCCCCGACGAAGAAGAGGCGCGCATTCGCCGGTCCCACCCCGAAGACCAGGCGGTGGCGCCCCTCGTGGAGCCGGCACCGGCGGCAGTCGCCCAGCACGTCCTCCCGCAGGCGGCGGAGGGCCCGTTCCGGGTCCGGGTCTCCGACCACCTCCCGGATTTGCGCCCGGGCGCCGCCCGGCTGCCCCTCGAAGATCGTCTCCGGGGGTGGCAGGAGGGAAAGCGGGTCGCGCCGTTCCCGGGTCCCGCCGCCGGCCGGGGCGGACGGTCTCCCCGGCGCCCGGGGGGGGTCCGGGGGCCGGGTGGGGGCGACACCGTCGAGCCCCAGCTCCCCCCACAGGGCGAACCAGGCGGCGGCCTGTTCCCCGGGCGGGCGTCGGTTCACGCGCCGTCCTCCCGGGCAGGCAGGAGCTGCTCGACCCGGTCCAGGAGACGCTCCGCCACCTGGCGCTTCGAGAGCAGGGGCCAGGCCTCGATCTCCTCCTCCCCGGGACCGACCAGCCAGACCCGGTTCGTCTCGGTTCCGAACCCCGACCCGGGTTCCGTGACGTCGTTCGCGACCAGCAGGTCGGCCCCCTTCCGCCGCCGTTTCTCCGCCCCCCGGCGGGCGGCGTCGCCGGTCTCGGCGGCGAAGCCCACGATCACCTGGCCCGGGCGGCGGGCGGCCGTCGCCGCCGACAGGATGTCCGGGTTCGGCACCAGTTCGAGGCGGAACGGCTCGCCCTTCCGGGCAAGCTTCTCCCGGGAGACCCTTGCCGGGCGATGGTCCGCGACGGCGGCCGCCATCACGAGAACGTCGGCCGCGGGCAGCCGGCCGAGGACCTCGCGTTCCATCTCCACGGCGGTCTCCACCGGGATCGCCTCCACCCCGAAGGGGCGCGGGAGCGGCACCGGCCCGTGGACGAGCGCCACCCGGGCGCCCCGGGCCCGGGCCGCGGCGGCCACCGCGAACCCCATCTTCCCGGAGGAACGGTTTCCCAGGTAGCGGACCGGGTCCAGCGGCTCCCGGGTCGGGCCGGCCGTCACGAGCACCGTTCTCCCGGCGAGGGAAACCCCGCGCCGGGCCGCGAGCAGGGCTCGTTCCGCCACCAGCCCCAGGTCCGCGAGGCGGCCCGGGCCGGTGTCTCCGCAGGCGACGAATCCTTCCCCCGGGGGAACCACGTCCACCCCGCGGGCCGCGAGGAGGGCCACGTTCTCCCGGGTGGCCGGGTGGTCCCACATCCGGGGGTTCATCGCCGGGGCCACGACGCCCGGCCCCCGGAAGGCCAGCCAGGTGGAGGAGAGCAGGTCGTCCGCGATCCCCCGCGCCAGTTTCCCGAGGACGTTCCCCGTGGCCGGCGCGACGAGGAAGGCGTCGGCCCACCCGGCGAGTTCCACGTGGGGAATCTCCGGCCCGGGCTGCCCGGGAAACTCGGTGCGCAGGACCGGGTGCCCCGAGACGACCGCCAGGGCCCGCGGAGCGACGAACGCCTCGGCCCGGCCGGTGAGGATCACCCGGACCTCGGCCCCCGCCCGGGCGAGCAGCCGGACGAGTTCCGGGGACTTGTAGGCGGCGATCCCCCCGGACACCCCGAGGAGGACCCGCGGAGCGCGCCTGCCGCTCACGGCGTCCACTCCCGGAAGGCGGCCTCGATCCGGGCGGCCAGGTCCGCCCGGCGTTCCCGGCTCGCCCGGGCGGCCCGGAAGACCGCCACGAACTCCCGGGACGCCTCCTCCAGGTCGTCGTTCAGGACGAGCCAGTCGAACTCCCGCCAGCGCGGGATCTCCGCCCGGGCATCGGCGAGCCGCCGGGCCAGGCTCCCGGCGCTCTCGGTGCCCCGGCCCCGCAGTCGATCCGCCAGCACCTCCGGGGAGGGGGGCAGGATGAAGACGAACGTCGCCGGGAAACCGGAGGCCCGCACCCGGGCGGCCCCCTGGACGTCGATGTCGAGGAGCACGTCCATCCCCGCGGCGAGCCGTTCTTCCACCTCCGCCCGCCCGGTGCCGTACAGGTGCCCGTGGACCTCCGCCCACTCGAGGAACTCCCCCCGCCGCACCTTTTCCCGGAAGGTTTCCTCGTCGCAGAAGTGGTAGTCCACCCCCTCCCGCTCCCCGGGACGGGGGGCGCGGGTCGTCCAGGACACGGAGAAGGCGATCCCCGGGACCTCGGCGAAGAGCCGCCGGATCAGTGTCCCCTTCCCCGCCCCGGACGGGGCGGAGACGACGAAGAGAGTCCCGCCGCCGTTCGCCATGCCGCCTCCCCGGCTACTCCAGGTTCGCCGCCTGCTCCCGGATCTTCTCCAGCTCCGCCTTGATCGCCAGCAACCGGCCGTCGACCCCGGGGTCCCCCGCCTTCGAGGCGATCGTCGTCACCTCCCGCCGGATCTCCTGGACGAGAAACTCCAGCGGGCGGCCGATCCCCTCCGCGGACGGCCGCAGCAGCCCGGCCAGCCGCTCCAGGTGGGCCCGCAGCCGGACCAGTTCCTCGGTCACGTCCGCCCGCTGGGCGGCAAGGGCGACCTCCTGGGCGATCCGCGTCTCGTCCACCGGCAGGTCTCCCAGCAGGTCGGCCACCCTCTCCCGGAGGGTCGCTGCCACCCGTTCCGCGTGTCCCTCCAGGAGGCCGGGGAGCTCCGCCACCAGTTCCCCGATCCGCCTGCCGCGGGCCGCCAGGTCGGCGAGAAGCCGCGCCCCTTCCTCCTCGCGGGTGCGCCGGTGGGCCTCGAGCGCCCGGTCGAGGGCCTCGAGGAGTGCTTCCCGCACGGCATCGAGGTCCACCGGCGGAGGACTCGCCGGCTCCAGCACTCCCGGCAGGGCCAGGAGCGCGGCGGGGGGCACCTCCTCGTCCCGCACTCCCTGCCGCCGCCGCACCTCCGCGAGGGCCGCCACGGCCGCGTCCAGGCCGGCGGGGTTCAGCCGATGGATCGGCGCCGTCGGCGGGGGGCCTTCCCAGCCCACCTGGACGTCCACCCTCCCCCGGGCGACCTCCCCGCGGATCCGCCCCCGGATTTCCGGCTCCAGGGCCAGGAGTTCCCGGGGGAGGCGCACCCGCGGCTCGAAACCCCGGGCGTTCACGCTGCGGATCTCGACGACCAGCGCCGCCTCCCCGGTGGTCGCCCGCCCCCGCCCGTAGCCGGTCATGCTCCGGATCACGGTCCGCTCCTCGTCTCCCCCGTCCCCGGATTCTCCCCGGCCCCGGGGGCCCCGTCCAGCACCCGGAGGAGGGCCTCCGCCGCCCGGCCGTACGCCCCCGGCTCCCCGAGGCGGCGGCGGACCTCCCGCAGCCGGGCCACCATCGCGGCCCGGGCGGGACCCTCCCGCAGGAGCGGCGCCAGGGCGTCCGCCGCCCGCCCGGGCGTGAACCCTCCCTGGAGCAGTTCCGGCACGAACGGCCGGGGCGCCACCAGGTTGACGAGGCCCACGTGCCGGACCCGCACGAGGAACCGGGCCAGCAGGTACGTCAGGAGCGAGGTGCGGTACACGATCACGTGCGGGACCTCCCGCACCGCCAGCTCCAGGGTCGCGGTCCCGGACGCGACCAGGGCGGCCTCGACGGCGGCCGCGATCTCGTCCAGGGCCCCCGGCAGGACCGCCACCGGGAGCCCCGAGGGGCCCACCCGCCGCCGCACCTCGCCGGCGTCCAGGCCGGGAGCGACCGGCAGCAGCAGGGAGACGTCCCCCAGCCGGCGCCGGACCTCGGCGGCGGCCCCGAGCATCGGGTCGAGGAGCCGGTCGAGCTCGCCCCGGCGGGAGCCGGGCAGGAGGGCCAGGGCGGGGGCGGCCGGGTCGAGCCCGAGCCGCCGCTTCGCCTCCTCCCGGGGGATCCCCGCCGGGCGGACCTCCGCCAGGGGATGGCCCGCCAGGGTGACCGGGACCCCGTGTTCCCGGTAGAAGTCCGCCTCGAAGGGGAAGAGCACGATCATCCGGTCCACCCGCCGGCGGATCGCCTTCACCCTTCCCCGCCGCCAGGCCCAGACCTGGGGACTGACGAACCAGGCCACCGGGATCCCCGCCCGCTTTGCCCGCTTCGCCAGGGCCAGGTTGAAGTCGGGCAGGTCGACCAGGAGCAGGGCGTCCGGGGGGTCGTCCCGGAGCACCCCCTCCAGCCGGGCCATCACCCGCCGCACCCGCGGCAGCGCGGCCACCGCCTCGGTGATGCCGATGATCGACAGGGCCTCCATGTCGACCAGGATCTCCGCGCCGGCATCCCGGAGGGCCGGCCCCCCCACCCCGAGGAAGCGCAGGGCCGGGTCCCGGGCCCGGGCCTCCCGGGCGAGCCCGGCGGCGTGGCGGTCTCCGGACGCCTCGCCCGCCACGACGAGCACCCGCCGGGAGCCGGTCACGGTTCCCCCGGGAAGGGAACGCCGACCCCGGGGTCCGCGGCGTGGTCCGCCGCGAACGTCTCGACGGCGAGGAGGGCTTCCCGCACCCGCTCGCATCCCTCCTCGATCGACATCCCCCGGGGGATCGGCACCGGCTCCCCGTAGGCGAACAGGACCCGGGAAAAGGGCCGGGGGACGATGAAGCGGTCCCAGCTCCGCAGCCGCCACGCGCCGCTGGCCCCCAGCGCCAGCGGCACGACGGGCACCCCCAGGTGCCGGGCCGCCGCGACGCACCCGGGCTGGACGACCCGGGCCGGACCCCGGGGTCCGTCCGGCGTGAAGCCGACGTCCTTCCCCTCGCGAAAGGCGCGGAAGATGGCGCGCATCCCCATCACGCTGCCGCGGCTCGAGGACCCGCGCACGGGGAAGTAACCGAACCGCTCCACGGTCCGGGAGATCAGCTCCCCGTCCAGGCTCCTGCTGATCAGGAAGGCGAGGCCGGGACCCCGGTAACCGTAGACCATCAGCAGGAGGTGGGCGTGCCAGAAGACGTGCACGTACCGGCGGTCCCCCCGCCAGAAAGGCAGGACGTGCTCCAGGCCGTGGTACCGCAACCGGCAGGTCGCCCGCAGCGCCCGGATCAGGCCCGCGGCCAGCGGCGGCGCCAGGTGGAGGGCCAGTTCCTCCCCCGCGGTCCGCTCCCGGCCCGGTCCCGCCATCCCGGTCAGGGCGAGGAAGGTCCGCCGCCGATCGCCCGGGCCTCGCACAGGGACATCAGCTCCGCGTCATCCCGGGCGGGGTGCAGCGCGACCCCCAGGTGATCGACCGGGAAGTCGGGCAGCTCGATCCGGCGGGTCAGCTCGAGGGCTCCCCCGGCGTCCTCGATCCCGTCGAGGGGCAGGACCACCGTCACCGGGCCGGCGTGCTCCCCGTTCTTCCCCGCGAAGGTCACGTCGATGGTCAGGCAGGGGAGGGCGAGGGGCGCCGTGGTCTTCACCACCCGGACGGAGAGGATCGCGATCCGCTTACCCGGCGTCCCGGGGACGCCGCCGGGGCCGGTCCGGGCCTCTTCCCCGGCGGCCGGCGCCCCTTCCCCGGCGGGCCCCTCGACCCAGGTCAGCGGCTCGACCCGGTATCCCTGCCGGGAGAGCCGCAGGCGTTCCTTCGGATCCTTCGGCGTGCAGCCGGCGAGGAGCAGCGCGGCCAGGGCGAGGCCGATCCCCGCGGCGAAGATGCCCCGGGACAACCGGCGGCCTTCCGTACCCGTCTTCATGCCTGCCTCCTTGCCCGCGGCCCGCGGCGGACCGCCGGGGTTCACCGGGGGTCCCCCGCCGCGACACCCTCGCCCACGGGCCGCGGGCCCGCCCGATGCTAGCCCATCTGCCGGGACGGCGGGGAGGCCCCTCAGTGGAACTCGTCCAGCCGGCGGTGCCCCGCCAGGTCGCCGTGCCGCGCCGTGCGGCGCGCCCACGAGAGGATCGCCCGGACGGCGGTCGTCGGCCGATCGACGAGGAGCGGTGCGAGCAGCCGCTGCCGGCGGCGGGAATCCCACCCGCCGATCACCTCCGCGGGCCGTCGCGGGGGGAAAAGGCGGCGGACCAGGGCGAGGCGGAGCGACCGCCGGGCCGGAACCAGCAGCTCCCCGGGGACGACCCCGGGAAAGCAGCGCTCCACGTGCAGGGCGGCGAGCAGGAGGATGGCCCGCATTCCCCAGGCACGTGCCCGCTGGAGGAGTTCCGCCGGCGATGCCTCGCCGGCCAGGTGCAGCAGGGCGAGGTCGACGATCCAGATCCCCTTCGGCTGGAAGTAGTGGTAGCCCAGGTGGAGCGCCTGGTGCAGGTGCAGGTCCACCGGCGCCGGGGCCAGGGCGGTCACCGGCCCGTAGCCGAGTTCCCGGGCCCGGGCCAGGATCCCGGCCACGTCCGGGAAGTGCCGTCCCTCCTGGGCGATCGACCAGTGGAGTTCGACGGCTCCCGCCGTGCCGTCCGGCGCCTCCACCGGCAGGTCGTACCAGCTCTCCTCCCAGAACTCCCGGTGCTCCGCCGGGGGCAGGCGGAATCCCGCGTCCCCGAGGGCCTCGAGGGCGCGCCCGAGGGCGTCCCGGGGAAGCAGCAGGTCCACGTCCGACATCGGCCGCAGCCAGGGCTCCGGGTAGACGAGCACCCCCAGGGCCGCTCCCTTGAGCAGCACCGGGGACAGGCCCGCGTCCCGGAGCGCCTCGAGGGCCGCGGCGCCGGCCGCGTCGAGGCGGGCCCGGCCCATCCGGTCGTCCAGCAGGTCGCCGCGGAGCCGGGCCGCGAGGTCCCGCGGCACCCCCGGGAGAACCCCGCCCCGGTCCAGGGTCCGGGCCAGCAGCCCCGACACCCGGTGTTCCCGGGCGAGGGAGACGAGTTCCGCGGTGACGTCCGCCGCCCCGATCTCCCCTCCCCGGGGGTCGATCGCGCCGAGCAGCACCTCCTCCGGGTGCCGGGCCCCGCTCCCCACCGGGCTCACCGCCGGGCCTCCCGGCGGGGCCGGCCCAGCCACAGGGAGACGGCCACGGCCAGGGCCAGGGCCGGCAGGGCGGCGAGGGGCCGGGCCGGCGGCGGCAGGAAGACCGCCGCCACCCCGCAGGCGGCGAACCCGGCCTGGACGGCGGCGAGGATCGCCACCGCCCGGCCCTGGGCCCGTCCCCCGTCGAGCAGCCGGTGGTGCAGGTGTTCCCGGTCCGCCCGGAAGGGATTCGTCCCCCGGGCCACCCGCCGCCAGAAGGCCAGGAACAGGTCGAGCAGGGGCACCCCCAGGGCCGGCAGGGCGACCAGCGGGTCCCAGCCGACCCTCCCCCGGAGCGTCCCGAGGGACAGGGCCGCCAGCAGCAGGCCGAGGAGCAGGCTGCCGGTCGACCCCATGAACTGCCGCGCCGGGTGGAGGTTGTGCACGAGGAAGCCGGCCAGCGCGCCCCCGATCCCCCAGGCGACGGTCACCGCGACCGGTCCCCCTCCCCGGGAGGCCTGGATGCCGAACACCGCGACGGCGAGGATCCCGAGGGTGGCCGCGAGGCCGTCCAGGCCGTCGACCAGGTTCATCGCGTTCATCACGGCGACGAACCACAGCAGGGTCACGGGCAGCGCCAGGGTCCCGAGGCCGAAGCGCACGGGGCCCGCCGCGACGACCTCGAGGCGGAACCCGGCAGACCAGGCCAGGGTGGCGGCCACCCCCTGGCCCGCCAGCTTCGCCGCCGGGCCCAGTTCGAACACGTCGTCCAGGAACCCCACGGCGGCGATGACCGCCCCGGCGAGGGCGAGGCCCGCCAGGGGAGGCGGGAAGGAGAAGACCCGCCGGGCGCCGGGCCAGCCGCCGAGGGCCCCCACCGCCAGGGCGACCAGGATCCCGCCGCCGATCGCGAGGCCGCCCAGGCGGGGCACCCGGTGATCGTGGACCTTCCGCCGGGGAGCGGGATCGTCCACCGCCCCGAGCACCCGGGCGAGCCGCCAGGTGAGCAGCGCCCCCCCGGCCGAGCCGGCGGCGGCGAGGAGGGCGACCAGGATTCCCTGCTTCACCGCTCGTCACCGCCGGCGGCGGCCTCCCGGGTCGAGGCCGGAACCTCCCAGTGGGCGACCGCCCGGCCGGTCAGCCCCCGGTACGTCCCGGCCACGGCGGCGAGGTTGACGACGACCAGGTAGAGGGAGATCCGCAGCAAGCGCCCGGGCGGCCCGGGCACCGGCAGGAACCCGAGGGGAGAAAGGACCACCGGCAGGGCGGACAGCGCCGCGATCGCCCCCCCGGCCGGGGAGCCGAGGCCCGCACCGATGCTCCCGGCAAGGACGGCGAGCAGGCCCATCCAGGGAACGGCGTACCGGAGCAGCTTGTGGGACACGTAGGCCCAGGCGGTCCGGGCCGGCAGGGAGAGGGGCCGGATCCAGCGGGCGCAGGCGACCTGCTGGGAGATGATCCTCACCTTGCGGGCGAACTCCTCGGCCAGCCCGGAGCTGGCCCGCTCGAAGGCGAGGGCTCCCGGGGCCACGACCGTCCGGTACCCCTCCCGGGCCGCCAGCAGCGGCTCGGCCGCGTCCCCGGCGATGTTCGGCGGCAGGGGCCGCCACAGGGAGGCCCGGAGGGCGTAGATTCCGCCGTTGGCCACGCAGAGCAGTCCGCGCTCCGCCTCCACCCGCTTCGTCCACGTCTCGAAGCGCCAGTAGAGCCCTTCCCCCCCGGCCACCGTGGGATCGTCCTCGTTGACGAACCGGACCTCCCCGAGGGCGACGCCCACGTCGGGGTGGCGGAAGGCGGCGGCCAGGGCCCGGACCGCGCCCCGGTCGAACATCACGTTGGCGTCGGTCTGGACGAGGATCTCGCCCCGGGCCTCCGGGGCGATCCGGTTGATCGCCGCGGTCTTTCCGCCCCGCCGGGGCAGGCGGAAGAACCGCACCCGGGGGTCCTCCCCGGCCAGCGCGAGGACCTCCTCGTCGGTGCCGTCGTCGCTGGCGTCGGAGGCGACCAGCACCTCGAGCCGGTCCCGGGGATAGTCCTGCCCCAGCAGGTTCTCGATCCGCCGGCGGATGACCCCGGCCTCGTTCCGAGCGGCCACCAGGATGGAGACCACCGGCTCGGCAGCTCCCGCCTCCGGCGGGGAGAGGGGCCGTGGGGGCACCAGGAGGCGGGCGAGGAGCGGGTAGCCCACGTAGGCATAGAGGACCCCGAGCACCGAGACCGCGGCGATCCCGGTCCAGGCCGTCCCGGCGGTGCCGGCGAGGTCGATCACGGGGGGCAATCTACCCCGGATCCCCCGCCCTGCCCACGGCCACCGGACGGGGACGGACGGCTCCGCCCCGGCCCGGTGCACATCGGAACCCCGCTCTGGCATCATGGGGTGCGGTCCCGGGCACGAGAGGGAGGACGGAGGACGCGATGACGGACTGGTACTGGCGACGCACCCCGGCGGAAAAGGTCGGCCCCCGCAGCACCGAGGAGGTCCGGGCGGCCCTCGTGGCGGGCCTCCTGCGGCCCGAGCACGAGGCCTGGCGGGAGGGCTGGGATTCCTGGGCCCGGATCGGGGAGATCGAGGAGTTCCGCGGTGTCGGGACCCCGGCCCCCGCACCCGCCGCGTCGGCGCCGGTGGCGGCGATCCCGGACGGGCTCCGTGGCTGGATGACCTTCGTCGGGTTCATGGACATTCTCGGGGGCCTCCTGGCGATCCTGTCCTGCATCGGGCTGATCAAGGGGATCCTGCTCCTCGTGATGGGGTTCGCGTCTCTCGGGGCTCGCTCGGCCCTCGAGGGCGCCGCCGACCGGGTGCCGGCGTCCATGGCGCCCTTCCTGGGCCGGCTGAAGACGTTCTTCCTCGCCCAGGGCCTGGCGATGCTCCTCTGGCTGGTCCTCCTGGGCGGCGTCCTCCTGCTCTGGACCCTCGGCCTGCTGGGGGCGGTCGGCGGCTGGTTCCACCACTTCTGAGCCGGTCCCGTTCCCGCGCCGATGCCCGTCTCCCTGCGCCGGGTGGCCCTCGCGCTGGCCGCGTTCCTCGCGGTGGCGGCGCCCCTCCCCTTCGGGGCGACCACCCCCGGGGCGCGGGCGGGGCTCGCCCTGGCCCTGGGGGCGGGTCTCGTCCTGGTCCTCCTGGACCTGCGGCGTCTCCCGGCGCCCCCGGCCCGCTTCGCCGGCCTGGCCGGCGCCACCCTGGCCCTGCTCGCGCTCTACTTCGTCCCCCTCCCCGCCGCGCTGCTCTCGCGGGTGGAGCCCCGGGCGGTGGTCGAGGCCCGGAAGAGCCTGGCCCTCGCGGGCGAGGACCCCGCCCTCGCCGCGGCCGAGGCCCGGCTCCTGGCCGCGGCCGGCGCGAAGAGGACCACGCCGTCCTCCCGTCCCCTCGCCCTCGACGCCGGCGGGAGGCTCGACGGAACGACCCGCGTCCTGCTGTCCCTGGGCGCGTTCCTGCTCGCCCTGCTCGCCGCGGGAAACGAGCCGGGACGCCGCCTGCTCGCCGGGGCCCTGGCCGTGTCCGCCTTTCTCCAGGCCAGCTACGGGCTGGCCGAGGCCCTCTCCGGCCACTACCACATCCTCTGGCGGGCCCGGACCAGCTACCTCGGCCTCCCCTCCGGGACGTTCGTCTGCCCGAACCACTTCGCCGCCCTGCTTTCCCTGGGGCTGTTCGCCACCCTGGCCCTCCTGGCCGCCCGCAGCGCCCACGCCCACCGCCACGGCGAGGAAACCCCGTTCGAGCGCGGGGCCCGCCTGCTGCTCGGCGTCACGGCGGCGGCGGTGCTGGTGATCGCGATGACCTGGTCGTCCTCCCGGGGGGGGCTCGGGGCGGCGGGGATCGGCCTGCTCCTCTGGCTCCTGCTCGGCGTTCGCCGGCTGCTGCGCTCGCCCCGGGGGAAGGCGGCGCTCCTGCTGGGGATCCTGGTCGCGGGGGTTCTCGTCGCCGGTTCGATCTGGATGCGGCCGCCGACCCCGCTGCAGGAAGACCTCGAGACGGTTTCCCTCGGCTGGGGCGGGCGGACGGCGATGTGGAGGACCGGCCTGCGGATCGCGCGGGACTTCCCCTGGTTCGGCGTCGGCCCCGGCTGTACCCGGTGGGTCCACCCCCTCTACCGGCCGCCGGAACAGGGAGCCCACGTCAGCCACCTCCACAACGACTGGCTCGAGTGGAAGGTGGAAACCGGCTGGCTCGGGGTGCTGCTGCTCGCCTGCTGGGTG
>CAZOTT010000075.1:0-14304 GCA_964582785.1 uncultured Acidobacteriota bacterium
CCGGCCTCCTCCCGCCACTCCGGAAACAGGCTCCTGAAAGCTTCGCTACACCATGAGGGTGCGGACGAACATGACGATTCCGATCGCCACGAGGCCCAGTGCGAACACCCGCCGCAGGAAGAGCGGCGAGACCTGTCCCACCAGCAGGGCACCGCCCCACGCGCCCAGCACGAACCCGGCGATCACGAGGAGGCCCGGCACGAGGGCGACGTGCCCCTGCCGCCAGTACTCGACGAGCGCGAGGATGGAAACCGGGGCCACGACCACCAGCAGGGTCGTTCCCTGGGCCAGCTTCTGGGGCATCTTCGCCACCAGCAGCAGGCCGAGGATGACCGCGATTCCACCCCCGACCCCGAGAAACCCCATGACGAGCCCGGAAAACAGGCCGATCGACAGGTAGACGATGACGTCGTGCATCCGGTGTGCCTCCCGCCTGCCGGGGGACCGGGGTCGGGCCCCCCTCACCTCCGCCCGCTGCGAGAACGGTCAGTCATCGGGCCCCGCTGCCGCCGTGCCGTTCCAGTCGGCGGCGCAGTTCGTCCGGCGGAATCCCCAGCCGCCGGGAGGCCCGCTCCAGGTCCCCCCCGACCTCGGCCAGGTGCCGCTCGAGCCAGGCCCGTTCGAACCCGTCCAGGATCCCCCGAACGACGGCGTCATCCCCGCCGCCGGACCCGAGGTGTGCGGGGAGGTCCCCGGCCGTCACCCGCGGACCGGGAACCAGGAGCACGATCCGCTCCAGGACGCGCTTGAGTTCCCGGACGTTCCCCGGCCAGGGGTAGGAGAGCAGGACCCGCATCGCGGCGGGGGTCACCTCCAGGGTTTCACGGGCGTACTCGCGGCAGAGCTCGCCCAGGAAACGTTCCACCAGGTCCGGGATGTCCTCCCGCCGCTCCCGCAGCGGTGGCACCTCGACCACGTGGGGGAACGCGGCCAGGAACCGGCCGGAAAGATCCCCCCGTTCCTCCAGCCGTTCCGGGGGCTCGAGCAGGCCGAGAACGACCAGGGGCTCGGACCGCACCCGGCGGCGCCCCCCCGGCTCCGGGAACTCTCCCGTCTCCATGCCCACCAGCAGGGATTCCTGGACGGTCGCGGGGAGCATGTCCGCGTTTTCCAGGTACAGGGTCCCCTCGTCGGCGAGGAGCAGGCGGCCCGGGTCGTCCCCGCCCCGCCCCCTCCCGTAGAGGGCCCGCAGCAGGCGTTCCCTGGGCAGCGCGGAGACCTGCAGGTCCAGGAACGGCCCGTCCGGGTGCAGGCCGTGCTGGGAGATCCACCGGGCGGCCAGCCGGCGACCGACACCCTTTTCCCCGAACAGGAGAACCGGCCGGCCGTCGGTCGCACCGGCCAGCGCGGCCCGCAGCCGTTCCACGGCCGGGGAGCGTCCGAGGAACTCGGCCTCCCGGCGCAACTGCGCCCGCAGGGCCCGGTTCCGGCGCTCGAGGCGGGCATGCCGCAGGGCGTTCGCCGTGACGAGGAGCACCCGGTCGAGGGAAAGCGGCTTCTCGACGAAGTCGTAGGCGCCCAGCTTCGTCGCCCGCACCGCGGTCTCGATGGTCCCGTGACCCGAGATCATGACCACCGGCGCGGCCACGCCGCGTTCCCGCAGCAGGCGCAGGGCCTCGATCCCGTCGATTCCCGGCAGCCACACGTCGAGGAAGATCACGTCGGGGGCCCGGCGGGCCGCCAGGTCCACCCCCTCCTCCCCGGACGCGGCCGCCAGGACCTCGTATCCCTCGTCCGCCAGGATCTCCCCGAGGGTCCGCCGGATCGACTCCTCGTCGTCGATCACCAGCACCATCCCCGTCGCGTCACCGACCGCCATCTTCTCCCGTTCCTCCGCCCTGTCCCGTGGCCGGCCCCCCGGCCAGGCCGGGAGCTCCCGGCGCCGCCGGCAGCTCGATCACCATCCGCGTTCCTCCACCCTCGGCTTCCTCCGCCCGCACCCTGCCGCCCATCTCCGTGACCAGCTGGTGCACGATCGCCAGGCCCAGGCCGGATCCCCCCGGCCGGCGGGAAAAGTGCACCTGGAAGAGGCGTTCCCTGTCGCCGGGCGGGATCCCGGGCCCGTCGTCGATCACCTCGACGACCACCGAATGGTGGGCCGGATGGGGCCGGGCGGCCACCCGGATGGTGCCCCTCCCCTCCAGCGCACGCACGGCGTTGTCCAGCAGGTTGATCAGCACCCGCCGGAAGGCCTCGCGGTCGAGCCGGTGCTCGGGAAGCTGCCGGGCCAGGTCCAGCTGGAAACGAATGCCGGGATGGGCATCCCGGTACAGGGCGAGGGCATCCCGGATGACTTCCCGCGCGTCCCCTCCCTGCAGGCGGACCTCCGGGAGCCGGGCGAAACGGGAAAACTCCCCCACCAGGTTCCGCAGGGATTCCACCTCCCGCACGATGGTCGCCACCACGTCCTCGACCACCTCGCCGGCGCTCGCCGGGTCCCGCTGAAAGCGTCGCAGCAGCCGCTCCGCCGAGAGGCGGATCGGCGTCAGGGGATTCTTGATCTCGTGGGCCACCTTGCGCGCCACCTCGGCCCACGCCGCCGTCCGCTCGGCCCGCCGCAGCGAGGTCAGGTCCTCCAGGACGACGAGAATCCCCTCGTGGTCCGCGGCCAGCGCGAACCGCTCCGCGGTCACCTGGAGCGAGACCTGTCCCCCCGGCAGGTCCAGCGGGACCTCGTCCACGACCCGGTCCACCTCTCCCGCGAGGAGCGGCGCGAGGATCGTCCGCAGGTCCTGCCGCTCGTCTCCCAGGGCGACATCGAGCGGCGTCCCCGGCGCCATGCGCTCGAGACGCAACAGCTCCAGGGCCCTGGCGTTGACCAGCGTCACCCGTCCCCGGCCGTCGAGGCTCAGCACCCCGACCGGGATCGCCTCGAGCAGCATCTCGATGTACCGCCGCCGCGCCTCGAGCGCCTGGCGGCCCCGCTGGATCTCTTCCGCCATCCGGTTGAACGAAGCGGCCAGGCGGCCGATCTCGTCGTCCCCGCCCTCGGAGACCCGCCACGAGAAGTCCCCGGCGGCGAGGGCCTCCGTCGCCCGGGAGAGTTCCCCGATCGGCCCCGTCACCTGCCGCGCGATCCGGAATCCCGCCCACACGGAAGCGAACAGGACGAGGACCGTCAGCAGGAGGAACAGGGCGATGTAGAGGCGCTGTACCGCCGGCCGGCGGCGGGCGATGGACCGGATCTCGTCCCGGTTCAGCATCACGCTGTCGAGCTGCCGCGCCACCCGCTCCGGCAACCACTCGGCCACGAGAATGACGCTGCGGATCTCCCCGCCCTCCCGGCAGGGCGCCACCGCCACCGCCCGCCAGCCGTACGGCAGGCGCTCCCCCCTGACGGCAACGGTCCCCGCCCGGGCGGCCCGCACCAGGTCTTCCGGCACCCTCGCCAGCTCGTCCTTCCTGGCGGCCGGATCCTCTCCCGCGATCCGCAGGGCCACGGCGACCGGCTCCCCGCGCGGGGGCACGACCGCCGCCGCCGCCAGGTCATAGCGCCGGAGCACCCCGCGGAGCAGGGCGCGCCCCTCCTCCGGGACCCCGGGCACGCAGCCCGGTCCCCCGGCCAGGTCCCGGGCCACCTGGACGGCGAAGTGCCTTGCCCGCCGCAGTTCCCTTCCCCGGACCGTGTCCGCCGAACGGGCGGCCTCCCCGAGGACCCGGCCGACGTCCGGGGGAGCCAGGTCCTTCAGCGTCCGGTGCACCACGGTGATCGCGGTGACGAACAGGAACACCGAGGGAACCAGCACCAGCAGCAGGAACCCGAGCACGACCCGTGCCTGGAGCCGGGAACCGATCGGACCCCGCCGCTCCGCCAGGACCTGCCCGAGGTTGCGGACCGTCACCGCGGCGAACCACAGCGAGACGACGACGATCGTCGCGGCGAGCGCCGCGAGCAGCGTCTTGTCCGTGGCGAGGCGGGTGTCTCCCAGTTTCCCCCGTTCGATGACGTAGTAGAGAAGCGTCGCGAGGACGAGCAGCCCCGCGACCACCGCGACGACGACCCGATCCGTGCGGATCCTGCCGGGCGGCACGGCTCCTCCTCAGGGGGAGGTCCGGCCGGGAGCCGCGGGTTGCGCCCGCGGGGCCGGGGAGGTCCAGTCACCCTCCAGGACCACCGCGTCCCGGTGGGCGAGGAGCGCGTCGACCAGCCGGCCGTGCAGGTCGTGACCGGATCGCCAGGCGAGCAGGCGTGCTTCCAGCCGACATCCCAGCAGGGCCAGGTCGCCGACCAGGTCGAGCAGCTTGTGCCGGACGAACTCGTCGGGAAACCGCAGGGGACCGCCGAGGATTCCCCCTTCACCGACAACGATCGCGTTCTCCGTGCTCCCGCCCCGGGCCAGGCCGGCCTGCCGCAGGCGCTCGATGTCACGGAGGAGTCCGAAGGTGCGCGCGGGGGCGAGCTTCGCCAGGAAGTCGGTCTCCCGGTCCAGCCGCACGGTCAGTTCCTGGAAGCCCACCTGCTCGTCGTCGAAATCGATGCCCGCCGTCAGGACCAGGCCCCCCGGACCGGGGTGCACCTCGATGCGGCGTTCCTCGTCCCCCACCACGACCGGCCGGGTGACGACCATCTTCCGCCGGGGGCGATCCTGCTCGACGCACCCGGCGGCGAGCAGCGCGCGGGCGAACGGCAGCGCCGACCCGTCGAGGATCGGCACCTCCGGGCCCTCGAGCACGAGGCGCGCGTTGTCGACACCGAGGGCATAGAGGGCGGCGAGGAGATGCTCGGGCGTCTCGACCCGGGCGGCCCCCCGGGCGAGGCTGCTCGCGTGGATCATCCCGGCCCGAAACTGCTGGAGGGCGGGAACCTCCGCCCCGTCCAGGTCGGCGCGGACGAAGACCAGGCCCGTGTCCGCACCGGCCGGCTCCACGGTCAGCCGAGCGGTCCGTCCCCGGTGCAGGCCCACCCCCTCCAGGTGGACCGGCCGGCGCACCGTCTTCTGCAGTTCCATGGCGGGATTGTACCCGCGATGCGGTCTCCCCTTCAGCCGGCGTTCCCCCGGCGCCGGAACGCGACCCGGGGGCGAACCCCCGGCTCTTCCGGGTTGACCGGCCGCGCGGGCAGACCCGACAATAGCCGCACCCTGGCGGTGCGCCGCGCTCCCGGAGAGGGCGCGCGCGGGCCGTGGATTCTCCCCGCTGGAGGTCGACATGCCGAGCCGCTCCCTCGATCCGGATACCGTCCGCGAAGTCGTCGATTCCGTCGCCCGCGCCCTCGAGGCCGTTCCCCGCGCCCTCGAGCAGCAGCTCTCCGCGGTGGAGGTGCCCCTGCCGGCCCCGGCGACACCGGGACGCCTCGTCGAACTGGTCCGCTCGCTGCGCGAGGCGCCGGCCCAGGTGGACCTGTTGCGGCGACTCCTGGCGGGGGTGGCGGAGCAGGGAGCCCGGGCGGCGCTGTTCGTCCTGCGCGACGGGCGCCTCGTGGGGTGGGAAGGCACCCGCTTCGACGACGAACCGGAGCTGGCCGGCGATCTCTCCGGCCGGGCGCTCCCGGAGGATTCGCCCGCGGTGCGGCGCGTGCTGGACTCCGCCGGAACGGTGCCCTGCACCGTGGGGGGAGACGCACCGGTCCCGGACTTCGGCCAGACCCTGCGGGGAGAGGCGTGGCTCGTCCCGCTGCGCGTGCTGGACCGGCTGGCCGCGGTTCTCTACGTCGATCCCGCCGGGACGGAGGCACCCGACCTGCACGCGATCGAGGTCCTGGTCGAGGTGGCCGGGGCCGCCGTCGAACGCCTCGCCGCGGCCCGCGCGCGGGAGGCGGCCGCTGCCGCCCCCGCGACCTCCCCCGCCGCGCCGGGTCCCGGCGGCGCCACCGGGGGCGACGGTTCCCCGGAACCGCCCGGGGAAGAGGCGGCGGGCGGGACGGCGGCGGCACCGGAAACGGCGCCCGGAGAGGCCCCGCCTCCCGCGACCGCGGGCCCGGAGACCGGGAAGGAAGAGAGCGGGGAAACCGGTGCGGCGCCCGCCGCGCCGGCCGTGGCGCGGGAAACGGAGATCAGCGACGGCGATTTCGACGCCGTGGAGGTCGCCCTGGAGCTCGAGGGTGCGCCGGCCGGTACGGGTGCCGGTGACTCCGGCGCCCCGGCGGAAGAAACCGCGGGCAGCGAAGACCACGGCCCGGAAACGGGGGTGGCGGCGGGCGCCGCGCCCGCGGTGGGGACGGGGGAAACCGCCGGCGGCACCGATTTCGAGATCATGACCCCGGAGGAACTCGGGGCGGAAGAGACCGGCGACGCGGCCGAGGAGGACGCCCGCCGGTTCGCGCGGCTCCTGATGCAGGAAATCCTCCTGTACCACCGGGGCGAGGTCGAGCAGGGCCGCGCCTCCCGGAGCATCCTGGCCCGCCTGGCGGAACCGATCGCCAACGCCAGGCGGCTCTACGAGCAGCGCGTTCCGGACAGCCACCCGGCGCGCATGGCCTGGTTCGAGGAAGAAATGATCCGGGTCCTGGCCGAGGGGAACCCGGATCTCCTGGGACAGCCGGAAGGCCAGGAAGCCTGACGGGGCGGCGCGTGGCCGGCGGGCCCCCTCCCGCCGCCGCGCGGCAGCCGCTCCCGGATCCGGGGGGAGGTCTCGTCCTTGGCCCAGGCGGGGGAACAGGCCGGAACGGCAGCTTCCCGTGGTCAGGCCCGCGCCGCGGCGGGGGGATCACCGTGGGGGGACGCCGCGCTGCTCTTCTGCGCCCTCACCTGGGGAGCGACGTTCATCACCGCCCGCCACGCGCTGACCGCCCTCAGCCCCCTGCTCCTGAACGCCCTGCGGTTCACCCTGGCGGGAGTGGTCCTGCTGCCGCTCGCCCTCCGCCGTCCCGGGGAACTCCTCGGCGCCCTCCGCCGGGGAACGCTGCTCGCGGTCCTGCTGACGGCGGGATTCGGTCTCCAGGTCCTCGGCCTCGAGCGGATCGGCGCCGCCCGCTCCGCCTTCCTCACCGCCTTCTACGCCCTGTTCACGCCGCCCCTCGAGTGGGCCGTCACCGGGAAGCGCCCCCCCGCGCGCATCTTCGCCGGAACCCTGGTCGCCCTCGCCGGCATCGGCATCATGACGGGGGCGGGCCTGGCCAGCCCCAGCATCACCGGGGACATGCTCACCCTCGCCTGCGCCCTCGTGTTCGCGGGCCAGATGGTGGCGCTGCACCGCGCCCTCGACCACCACCGTCCCCTGCCCCTGTCCACCGTCCAGGTCGGGGGCACCGCCGTCCTTTCCGCCCTGCTCGTGCCCCTCGCGGGCCCCGTCCGGATGAACCTCGGCCCGGCGGTCGTGGCGGAGGTCGCCTTCCTCGGCATCGTGGCGACGGCCCTGCTGCTCGGCCTGCAGGCCTGGGGCCAGGAGCGGACGACCCCCTCCCGCGCCGGCCTCCTGTTCTCCCTCGAACCGGTCTTCGCGGCGATCTTCGCCCGGCTGGCGGGAGAGACCATGAGTCGGCGGGAGGTCATCGGCGCCGTCCTGGTCATGGCCGGCATCCTCTGGGCGGTCAGGCCGGGAAGGGCGCCCAGGTCCCCCTGAACACGATTCTCGCGGGGCCCTCGAGGACGGCCTCCGCCGATCCGTCGACGCGCACCCGGAGGGAGGTCCCGCCGGGAGGCACGACCTCCACCGGCATCCCGGGAGTTCCCCGCCAGGCGGCGGCGGCCAGTGCCGCGCTCCCGCAGGCCAGGGTCTCTCCCGCCCCGCGCTCCCGCGTCCGGATCCGCAGGCGCTCGCCGGACCCCGCCACGAGGGTCACGTTCGGATCGGTGACGGTGGTGGCATCCTCCGTGGCGGCGGCGAACCTTTCCAGTGGGAGCCGGTCCAGCTCCGGACCGGGCACCTCCACGACCACGTGGATCACCCCCACCCTCCACGTGCTGGCGGCGAACCGGCGGTCCGCCACGGGGAGGACCATCTCCCCGAGCAACTTCGGCGGCCGCAGCGCCAGCCGGACGCGCCCCTCGCCGGGCGCGACGTCCGCCCGGGCGACGAGCCCCGGGAAGACCACGTCCAGCGTGGCCTCCGCCCATCCCTCCCGCACCGCCAGCAGGGCCGCGCACCGGGCCCCGTTGCCGCAGAACGAGGCCGGTGAGCCGTCGGCGTTCCAGTACCCCACCCGGACCCGGTTCCCGGTCGCCTCCCGCAGGACCAGCAACCCGTCGGCGCCGACCCCCCGCCGCCGGTCGCAGAGGGCCCGTGCCAGCAGGGAGAGATCGGCGGGGAGCCCCCCGGCCCGGCCATCGAGGAACACGAAGTCGTTCCCCGCCCCGTCGAGCTTCCAGAACGGGAACCCGGCGTTCACCGGGTCTCTCCCCGCGGGCGCTCCCACGGCGTGGGACCCGCCGGGTCCGACCGGTTGCCCCGCGCATCGACGGCGACCAGGCGGTACCGGTACCGGCGCCCCGGGTCCAGCCCCCGGTCCAGGAAGGTCGCGCCGGGCACGTCCACCGTTCCCGCCAGGACCCAGCCCCGGCCGCCCTCCTGCTGGCGGTACACCTCCACGCGGACCTCGTCCCGGGACCCGCCGGGCCTCCAGAGGACCCGGACGCCTCCCGGCTCGGGAACCACGTCCAGGTCCCGCGGGGGCCGCGGTGGAAAGACGTCCCGGTAGTCGACGGGGCCCGCCTTCACCGGGGGCGACTCCACCGGGATTCCCGGCACGTCGGCCGCGTACGCCACCACGTACCGGACCTGCTCCCCGTAGCGTGCCTCCCCGTCCAGGAATTCCTTCCCGGCCGCGTCCACCCGCCGCCAGGGCCCGGGCGGGAACTCCCCCCCGGCGCCGGTGGCCCGGTAGACGTCGAGGAACCGGGCGCGGGGATCCGCGGGACGCGCCCAGCGCAGGCGGATCCCTTCCTCCTCCGGCGTGACCGTCACCCGGTCCGGCACCGGCAGCGGCGGGCGCACGGGCACCCACGCCTCGGGGGGAGACGGGAACGACCTCGCCCGGCGATCCCGCACCGCCAGGGCGAGGACGACCGCGGCAGACTTCCCGAAGGAATCCAGGGGGAGGTCGCGCCGCGCCCTCGCGCGCGTCCCCGCGGACCCGGGGGCGAAGGGCGCCAGCGGGATCTCCGCCGCCGTCCGCCGGAACTCCCCGGCCCGGGCCCGGGCCCGCCAGGACTCCGCCTCCCCGGGGGACCGTGCCGGGACCCAGAGAACGACCGGGCGCGCCGGCGGCGCGAGGGCCCTGCCACCGAGCGCCTGCAGCCGGTACTCCGCCACCACCTCCAGCCGGTCTCCCCGCTGGCGCCAGTGGACGTCCCGGGGAGCCTCCGGGATGCGCGGCAGGGGCGGGCGGGGAGCCCCGCGGTGCCCGCAGCCGGGCGCGACGAGGGCCCCGACCAGGACGAGGACCGGGAAAACGGACCGCCGGGTCGCCATGGTTCAGAGGACGAAGCGGGCGAGATCGTGGTCTCCCGAGATCTCGCCGACCGCCTCCCGGACCTCCGACGGACCGATCACGACCCGGCCCGTCCGCTCGTCCGGCGCACCGAACAGGATCGGTTCGAGGATGCGCTCGAGGATCGTCGCCAGCCGCCGGGCCCCGATGTCCTCCGTCGCCTCGTTGACCTCCTCCGCCAGGCGGGCGATCTCCTCGATCGCGTCCCCGGTGAACTCCAGCTCCACCCCGTCGACCCGCAGGAGCGCCTGGTACTGGCGAACGAGGGCGTTTTCCGGCTCGGTAAGGATCCGCACCAGGTCCTCCCGGGACAGGGGATGCAGTTCCACCCGGATGGGGAACCGTCCCTGGAGCTCCGGGATCAGGTCGGACGGACGGGCCACGTGAAAGGCCCCGGCGGCGATGAACAGGACGTGGTCCGTGCGCACCGGGCCGTGCTTGGTCTGGACGATCGTCCCCTCGACGATCGGCAGCAGGTCCCGCTGGACTCCCTGCCGGCTGACGTCCGGTCCCGCGCCTCCGCCCCCGGACCCCGCCACCTTGTCCAGCTCGTCGATGAACAGGATGCCCGTCTGCTCCACCCTCCGGATCGCCTCCCGCGCGATCTCCTCCCGGTCCAGGCGCCGGTCCTCCTCCTCGCGCTGCAGGAGTTCCCGGGCTTCCCGGACGGTCACCCGGCGGCGGGCCCGCCGGCCCCCGAAGAGGCCGGGCATCATCTCCCCGAGCCGGACGTCGATCTCCTCCATTCCCGGCCCGCCGGCGATCCGGAACGCCGGAGGCGCCTCCTCGCTGACCTCGATCTCGACCCGCTCCTCCTCCAGCTCGCCGTCCCGCAGCCGCTGGCGCAGCGCTTCCCGCGTCGCCAGGCGCTCCCGGGCCTCCTCGGGGGAGAAGCTGGTCGAGCGGGGGCCGGCGAGCGCCTCGAGGATGCGGTCCTCCACCGACCGGGCGGCGGCGGCGGCGACCTCGTGCCGCTTTTCCCGCCGCACCATCTCCCGCGCCACCTCCACCAGGTCCCGCACCATCGACTCGCAGTCCCGGCCCACGTACCCGACCTCGGTGTACTTCGTCGCCTCCACCTTCAGGAAGGGGCTCCCGGTCAGCCGGGCCAGCCGACGCGCGATCTCCGTCTTTCCCACGCCGGTGGGCCCGATCATCAGGATGTTCTTCGGCAGGACCTCCTCGGCGAGTTCCGGGGGCAGCTGGCGGCGGCGCCAGCGGTTTCTCAGCGCGATCGCCACCGCGCGCTTCGCCGCCCGCTGCCCGACGATGAACCGGTCCAGTTCCGCGACCACCCGGGGTGGGGTCAGGTCCTCCCCCTTCCCGCCGAGCCGCCCGGCGTCCAGGGGCCCGGCCCCGCTCCTGTCCGGCATGTAGAAGACCATCGCGCACCTCCGCGGGAGATCAGGACTCCAGCGTCTCGCAGGTGATCGTGCCCCCGGTGTAGATGTCGATGCCCGCCGCGATCTCCAGCGCCCGGCGGGCGATCTCCCCGGCGTCCAGGTCCGTGTGGGCGAGCAGGGCGCGGGCCGCCGCCAGGGCCGCCACCTGGCCGCTCCCCACCGCGAGGATGCCGTCGTCCGGCTCGATCAGGTCACCGGTCCCGGACAGGAGCAGGGTCCGCTCCCGGTCCGCGACGACGAGCAGCGCCTCGAGCCGGCGCAACAGCTTGTCGGTCCGCCATTCCCGGGCCAGGTCCACCGCGGCCCGCTCGAGGCGTCCGCCGGCCGCATCCAGCTTCTCCTCGAAGCGCGAGAAGAGGGAGACGGCGTCCGCGACCCCCCCCGCGAAACCGGCGAGGACCCGGCCGCCCGCCAGCCGGCGGACCTTCCGCGCACCGGCCTTGACGATCGAGTGGTCCAGCGTCACCTGCCCGTCACCGGCGAGGGCCACCCGGTTCCCCCGCCGGACCGCCAGCACGGTCGTTCCATGGATGACCATCCCTGTTCCCCTTCCGTCACGGTCGTTTACCGGGGCCCGGCGCCGGGGCCCGTGGATGCCGGGGCAAGGACCCGGGCCCTATATTCCCCCGGGGCGGGGATCGCGTAAAGGCGCGACCCGGTGCGCGCCACGGGGAGCTCCGCTTGGCCGCCAGGAGGGACAACCGGGAAACGCGGATCTTCGTCGCCGCCGTCGCCGCCGCCGGTGGCGCGGCAGCGGTGCACCTGCTCCGCTCCTTTCCCCCGCCGGGCGCCCGGGAACTGGCTGCCCTGGCGGTCTTTTCCGTCCTCGGCGTCGGCTGGAACCTGCTGACGTTCTACATCGACCGCCAGGGCCGGAGCCGGGCGGCGGTGGCCCTGGCCCCCGTCAGCTTCCAGGCCCTCGTCGGCATCGCCCCGGGACCGGTGGCGCTGGCGGGAGCGGCCGTCGTTCTGGGGAGCGACTGGGCGATCCACCGCCGCCGGCCGGTGCCCGGCCTGTTCAACCTGGGCCAGGGATTCCTCGGGGTGTGGGCCGGTTCCTGGTCGGCGCTGGCCCTGGAACGGCGGCTCGGCGGGCTTTCGGGCACGGCGCTCGGCACGCTGGCCGGAGCCCTGGTCTATTCCGCGATCAGCCTCGTGCTGACCTGGGTCGTGATCCGGCTGGCCTCCCGGGACCCGGCCGCCGCCCGGGAAACGGTTTCCTATGCGGCCCTCCACAACGAGGTCGTCGTCTCCTGCTTCGGGTCGATCCTGGCCCTCTCGTGGACCGTCCACCCGCTCATGCTCGCCGTCCCCTCGGTGCCCCTGACCCTCCTCTTCCTGCTCCTGGCCCGCCTCGAACGGCGGGAAGCCGACCTGCGGCGCAGGCAGCAGGAGCTGCAGTCACTCCAGGAGCTGGGCCTCCAGGTCAGCGCCCAGCTCGACATGAGCCGGCTGGGCGAGGTCGTCACCCGGATCGTCGCCGAGGACCTGGGCGCGACCGGGTGCCTCGTGGCCCTCCTGGCCGAGGACGCAGGCCGCTTCGAGGTCCTCGGCTTCCACGACCGGCGGGACGGCGCCGGGCCGCCGGGGCAGGCGCTCGGGCGCGACGGGATCGACGACGACTTCCTCGCCTCCGGCAGCCCCCGGGTCACCAACCCGGAGACGGTGGGCAACCCGTGGCTGTGCTCCCTGGACGCCACCTCGCTCGTCCTCCACCCCCTGTCCATCCTGGGACGCCCCGGGGGCATCCTGGTCGCCTGGTCCGGCGAGGAGCGGGCCCCCTTCGGCCCGGACGACGGCCGGCGGCTGGCCGGGCTGGCCCGGTTCATCGAGGTGGCGCTGGACAACGCCCGGCTTTACGACGACCTGCGGGAGGTGCAGCAGCAGCTCGTCCAGACGGAGAAGCTGTCCGCCCTGGGCGAGCTGGTCTCGGGCGTCGCCCACGAGCTGAACA
Source organism: uncultured Acidobacteriota bacterium (assembly GCA_964582785.1). Lineage (GTDB taxonomy): Bacteria > Acidobacteriota > Polarisedimenticolia > J045 > J045 > JAMOQA01. The sequence continues at coordinate 12,725 of CAZOTT010000075.1, forward strand.
ATCCCCTGGCCACGATCATGGGGACGGCGGAACTGTTCGCCGCCAGCGAGCTGCCGGACCGGCTGCGGAAGATGGTGGAACGCATCCAGCGGGAGGCCTACCGGGCGGGACGCATCGTGCGCAACCTGCTCACCTTCTCCCGGCACCACAAGCCGGAGACCGGCTGGCACGACCTGCGGGCGATCGTGCGCGACCTCGTGGAGATGCGCGCCCCGGACCTGGAACGGCGGGGAGTCCGGCTCGAGGAGGCGATCGATCCCGGCCTGCCCCTCCTCCGGGTCGATCCCTACCAGCTGCACCAGGTCCTGCTCAACCTGGTCAACAACGCGGCCGACGCGATCGAGGAAACCGGTCGCCCCGGCCGCGTCGTGATCCGGGCGGCGCTTTCCGGGAAACGGGTGCGGATCGAGGTCGAGGACGACGGACCGGGCATCCCGGAAGAGAACCTGGCGAAGATCTTCAACCCGTTCTTCACGACGAAACCGGTCGGCAAGGGGACCGGCCTCGGGCTCTCGATCTGCTACGGCATCATCCGGGAACACGGGGGATCCATCCGGGTCAGGACCGCTCCGGGCCAGGGAACCACCTTCCTCATCGAGCTTCCGGCGGAGCCCGACGCTCCCACCGCCGGGGAAAGCCCGCGGGCCGAGGATGCGCTGGCGGCACCGGCCACGGTGCTCCGCGAGGGCGCCGGGGAGGGACGGGGACGGCGGGCCCTCGTCGTCGACGACGAGGAGGGAGTCCGGGAGGTCCTGGCCGAGGCGCTGGCGGCCTGGGGCTGGGAAGTGGTCCAGGCGGCCTCCGGGGAGGAGGGCCTGGCCCGCCTGCGGGAGAAACGGTTCGACGTGGCCATCGTCGACCTGAGGATGCCGGGACTGGACGGCCCCGGGCTGTGGACCCGCGCCCGGGAGGAAGGGATCGCGCCGGACCGCTTCATCTTCTCCACCGGGGACGCGGCGGGCGCGGACGTCCGGTCGTTCCTCGAGAAGGCGAACGCCACCGTGCTGCACAAGCCGTTCACGCTGCTGTCTCTCCGCGAGGCCCTCGCCGCGGAAACGGCGGCGTCCACACCCGCGTCCTGATCGGGCCCATGGTGGCGCGAAGCTTTCAGGCGGTCTTCCCCGACCGGCCGGTCGCGGCCCCGGCGGTACGATACGGAAAGCGTTCGAACGATCCCGAGATCTTCCGGATTCACGTATTTCGCCAGTCGTTCGCCACCTGAAAGCTTCGCTCCACCATGTACCATCCGGTGGGATGCTGTTCGGAACCGCCGGCTGGGATTACCGGGACTGGACGGGAATCGTCTACCCGCCCGGCCGCGGCGTCGATCGCCTCCAGGCCACGGCCCGGTTCGTGGACCTGCTCGAGGTCAACGCCACCTTCTACGCCCTGCCGGGAACGCGGACCGTGGCCTCGTGGGTGGAACGCGGAACGGCTGCCGGGGTGCGCTTCACCGTCAAGGCCCCCCGCCGGCTGACCCACGAGGAAGGCGCTCCCCCGGACGCCGCGCTCGCCGGCCGCTTCCGGGCGGTGGTCGAGCCCCTGGCGCGGTCGGGGCTGCTGGTCGGCCTCCTGCTCCA
>CAZOTT010000076.1:0-14014 GCA_964582785.1 uncultured Acidobacteriota bacterium
CCCAGGGCCCGCAGCGTCTTTTCCCGCTCCTCCAGCGCCGCTTCCGCCTTCTTCCGGTCCGTGATGTCGAACTTCCCCGCGACGAAGAAGACCACCTGTCCCTCGTCGTCGAGAATCGGCGCGATCGTGGCGAACTCCCAGAAGAGGGACCCGTCCTTCCGCCGGTTGCAGATCTCGCTCTGCCAGACGCGGCCGGACAGGATCGTCTCCCACATGCCGGCGTAGTACTCGGGAGGATGGACGCCCGACTTGAGGACCGCCGGCGTCTGGCCGATCGCTTCCTCCCGGGCGTACCCGGTCGTCCGGACGAACCACGAGTTCACGTACAGGATGCGACCCATCGGGTCGGTGATCACGACCGACGCCGGCAGGAGCTCGATCGCCTCCTGGATGATCCTGCTCGCCAGGTTCTGGCCCTTCTTCACCCGGGGGACGTTCATGCCTTCGGTTCTCCAGCGGCTGCTTGGCTCGAATCCCTCCGGCGGGCCGCGGCCCGTTCCACCTCCCGGAACAGGACCGGCGGATCGAGGGGCTTGGTCAGCCACCCGTCCATTCCCGCCGCGAGGCAGCGCTCCCCGTCTTCCCGCGAGGCGTGGGCGGTCAGGGCCAGGACCGGGAGGGTGCGGGCGTCTTCCCCGGCCTCCCCCGCGCGGATCCTCCGCGTCGCCTCGAGCCCGTCCACGCCCGGCATCTGGACGTCCATCAGCACGACGTCGAAGCGGGCCCCGTCCTCCTCCAGCCGGGCGAGCGCCTCGGCGCCGTCCCCGGCCGCCACCACCTCGTGCCCCCGCTTTTCCAGGAGCCGGCGGGCGACCTTGACGTTCACCGGGTTGTCGTCGGCGAGCAGGATCCGGAGGGGCCGCTCGGGGGGAGGCGGTTCCCCGTCTCCCCGCCCGGAACCCGGCCGCGCCGTGACGTCCGCCGCGACGCCCCGCCGGTAGGGGATCCCGATGCGGAACACGGTTCCCCCGCCCGGCCGGTTCCCGTGGGTGATCGTGCCGCCCTGAGCCTCCACCAGGCGGCGGGTGATTGCCAGCCCGAGGCCGGTTCCCCCGTGGCGGCGGCTCGCGGCGCCCTCCAGCCGGAGGAACGGCTCGTAGATCTCCCTCCCCGTCCCGGGCGGCAGGCCGGGACCGGTGTCCTCGACGACGACGCGCAGGAGGGCGAACCGCCCGCCGGTCGCCGGTTCCCCCCCGGCCTCCCGGACCTCCATCCGGACCCGGACCTCCCCCTCGTCGGTGAACTTGACCGCGTTGCCGGCGACGTTCACCAGCACCTGGCGCAGTCGCCAGGGGTCGCCCCGGAGGACCAGGTCCCGGTCCCCCCGGAACTCCGCCGTGAACTCCAGGCCCTTTTCCCGGGCCCGGGGCCGGAGGATGCGTTCCGTCTCCTCGAGCACGAGGGCGGGAAAGAAGTCCACCTGCCGAAACCGCGTCGTCCCCACCTCGATCCGGGAGACCTCCAGCAGGTCATTGATCAGGACCAGCAGGCCCTCCGCGGAGCGGCGCAGGTCCGCCAGGTACTCCCGCTGCTCCGGGTCCAGGTCGGTCCCCTCCAGCAGGGCGGCCAGGCCCAGGACCGCGTTCATCGGGGTGCGGATCTCGTGACTGACGTTCGCCAGGAATTCCGTCCGGGCCCGCACGGCGGCGAGGGCTTCCTCCCGGGCGCGGACCAGCTCTTCCTCGGCCCGCTTCCGGTCGGTGATGTCCCGGGCGACCAGGACCATCAGCTGCTCGTCCCCCTCGGCGGGCGGCAGGGGGGACGCGCTGAGGAGGAAGACCCGCTCCTCTCCCCGGGCCGTCCGGGCCCGCAGCTCGTAGGTGCTGGAGAGGCCTTCCCGGCGCAGCCGGCGCTGCCGCTCGATCAGTTCGTCCTGGCCGGGGAGGACGAAGCTGAGGAGACTCGTCCCGCGGATCTCCTCCTGGCCCACGCCGAGCATCGCCGCCCCCGCCGGGTTGGCGAACAGGACCCTGCCGGCGGGGTCCGAGATGAACAGGCCGTCGAGCATCGTCTCGACGAGGGTGCGGTGCAACCGCTCGCTTTCCGCGAGATCCCGCTCGACCTCCTTCTGCTCCGTGATCTCGAACTTCACCGCGACGAAGTGGGTGACCCGCCCGTCCGCGTCCAGGACGGGGGAGATCGTCGCGTGTTCCCAGTAGAGGCTCCCGTCCCGGCGGCGGTTGCAGATCTCCCCCTGCCAGGTGCGCCCGGCCAGGATCGTCCGCCACATCTCCTCGTAGAAGGCAGGCGGGTGAACGCCGGACTTGAGGATCCGCGGGTTCCGGCCCCGCGCTTCCGCGGGCGAGTAGCCGGTCGTGGCGCAGAACCGGGGGTTGACCCAGGCGATCGTCCCGTCCACGTCGGTGATGACCACGGATGCGGGGGCCTGCTCGACCGCGCGCCGCAGCACGCGCTCGTCGAGGCCCACCGCTTCCCGGCCGTCGTGAACGCCCCGGGCCAAGTCGTCTCCCCTTCTCGATCCCCCGGGGAAAAAACTAGGTCCCGCGGGCCCCGCCGGGCCACCCGGTTCCGGGACGATCCCGGGCGCGGGGGTCCGGCTGGACGCTCCCGCCCGGGGGCGGCATGATGGCGAACACCCCCGTTCCCGCGGCCTCTCGCCCGGAGGAGTTCGCCATGTCCCGTCCCGATCCGCACTCGTTCTTCGACCCCGCCCACGGGGAGGCCCGCCACCTCCACCTCGACCTCGACCTCGACTTCGAGACCCGGGTGGTGGACGGCACGGTGACCCTGCACTTCGCCGAGCCCCGGCAGGGCCCCCTCGTGCTGGACACCCGCGACCTCGAGATCCTCCGGGTGGCGGACGGGGAGGGCCGGGACCTCGCCTGGTCCCTCGGCGAGACCGACCCGGTGCTGGGGACTCCCCTCCGGATCGAGCGGGCCCAGCCCTCCGCGCGCATCCGGATCCGGTACCGCACCTCGCCGGGCGCCCTCGCCCTGCAGTGGCTCTCCCCGGCGATGACGGCCGGGGGGAAGCACTCCTACGTCTTCAGCCAGTGCCAGCCGATCCATGCCCGCACGATCGTTCCCCTGCAGGACAGCCCCCGGGTCCGGTTCCGCTACACCGCCAACGTGACGGTGCCCGAGCCGCTCGTGGTGGTGATGTCGGCCGCCGGCGCCGGGGACGGCCCCGGGCCCCGCCCGGGCACGCGCACCTGGCGCTTCGAGATGCCCCAGCCGATTCCCGGCTACCTGCTCGCCCTCGCCGGCGGCAATCTGGCCTCCCGGGACCTCGATCCCCGCTGCCGCATCTGGACCGAGCCGGAGGTGCTCGAGGCGGCGGCCTGGGAGTTCGCCGGGATCGGCAACATGCTGCGGGAGGCCGAGCGGCTGTTCGGGCCCTACGAGTGGGACCGGTTCGACATGATCGTCCTGCCCCCGGCCTTCCCCTACGGCGGGATGGAAAACCCGCGTCTCACCTTCCTCACCCCGACCCTGCTGGCCGGGGACCGCTCCCTCGTCAACGTGGCCGCCCACGAGCTGGCCCACTCCTGGACCGGCAACCTGGTGACCAACGCCACGATGAACGACTTCTGGCTGAACGAGGGATTCACCGTGTACGCCGAGCGGCGCATCCTCGAGGCCCTGGAGGGGGAGGAGTACGCGGCGCTCCACGCGGTGATCGGCTACCGCTCCCTCCTCGAGGACATGGAGCGGTTCGGCATGGACTCCCCCTTCACCCGCCTCCACACCGACCTGGCGGGGATCGACCCGGACTCCGTCTACTCCCTCGTTCCCTACGAGAAGGGGTTCCTCTTCCTCGTCCTGGTCGAGCGCACGATCGGCCGGCCCGCCTGGGACCGTTTCCTGGCGGAGTACATCCGCACCTTCCGTTTCCGGTCGATCACGACGGAGGAGTTCCGGGCCTTCTTCGACGAGCGGCTGCCCGGCGTGGCGGAGAAGGTCCGGGCGGACGAGTGGATCGAGGGCACCGGCCTCCCGGACAACCGCCCCGGGTTCCGGTCGAGCCGGCTCGAGAAGGTCGAGGCCCTCGTCGAGCGGTTCCGCGCCCGCGGGGAGATCCCGGCCCGGGAAGACGTCGCCGGGTGGTCCCCGGAGGAGTGGCAGGTCTTCCTCAAGAGCCTGCCCCAGGAGATCGACCCCGGGGCGTGCCGCCGGCTGGACGGGGAGTTCGGCCTGACCCGGTCGGGAAACTACGAGATCCTGGTCAACTGGCTCGTCCTCGCCACCCGGTCGGGGTACGAGGAGGTGCTGCCCCGGGTCCGGGAGGTGCTGCTCGGGGTCGGCCGGATGAAGTACCTCAAGCCCCTCTACGAGGCGCTGGCCGCCCGGGAGGAAACCCGCGCCCTGGCGCGGGAGGTGTTCGAGCAGGCGCGGGACCGCTACCACCCGATCGCCCGCGGGGGCATCGAGGCGATCCTCACTCCATCGTGAGGACGATCTTTCCCGCCGTCCGGGCCCGCTCCAGCGCCTCGCCGGCCCGGTCGAGGGGATAGAGCTCCTCGATCAGGTCCTCGAGGGGCAGCCGGTGCTCGAGCTGGAACCGGATCGCCTTCTCGAACGGCCCGCAGCGGGATCCCTGCAGGCGGATCTCGTGGACCACGATCCGGGTGATCCCGAAGCTCGTGACGGAGGTCCCCGGGGTGGACTTGAGGCAGACGGTGCCCCGCGGCCGGACCAGGTCGACCGCCGTGCAGACCCCCTGCACGACCCCGGTGACCTCGACGACCACGTCCGCCCCCCGTCCTTCCGTCGCGGCCAGGACCCGGTCCCGCAGGGGGGAACGGGCGAACTCCAGGGGGTTCGGGGGGGGGATCCGCTGGGTCACGTCCCAGTGGAAGGTCTCGATCCCCAGCCGCTCGAAGAGGGGGTCCCGCCGGGAGGTCCGGGTGACGGCGAGGACCCGGGCCCCCAGCCCCCGGGCCACCATCGCCACGAGGGCCCCCAGGCGGCCCGCCCCGAGGACGACGACGAACTCCCCCGGCGAGAGGGGCCGCATCTCGAACGTCTCGAGGGCCGCCGCCAGGGGCTCGATCAGCACCCCCTCCTCGAGGCTCATCTCGGGGGGGACCTCGTGGAGCGCTCCCGCGGGAACGACGATCTCCTCCTGGTAGGCCCCGTCGTGGGAGATGATCCCGGTCACGGACCGCTTCAGGCAGTGCACCGGGATCCCGGCGGTGCACATCGCGCAGGGTTCGGGATCGTTCCGGGCAAAGCAGTGGTTGTTGATCTCCGCCGTGACCCGCTTCCCCAGCCAGCGCTCGTCTTCCGGCCGTCCCACCTCGGTGACCTCCCCGACCCACTCGTGGCCGAGCACGAGGGGGAGGGGGACCAGGTACCGGCCGGACCAGATCGCCAGGTCCGTTCCGCAGGTCCCCGCCCGCAGCACGCGGGCGCGGACCTCCCCGGGGGAGAGGGGACGGCGGGGCCGGTCGTGGATCTCCAGGTGGCGGGGGGCGACGAGCAGCGCGGCCTTCGGCATCGGGTCTCTCCACGGTCCGGCCGGGGGCCCCGGCCCGGGAGGTTCATTGTCACCCGGAGGGCCGGTTCCGGGAAGAGGAAAGCGGGCCCCCGGGGCACAATGATGCGCCGGGGCCGGCCCGGGTTGCCGGCCGGGAGGAAACGCGATGGGCCTCGAAACGGGGGAACTCGCCGCGACGGCGATCCGGGCGGTGCTCGCGGGGGCGAACGCCCTCCGGCCGTTTCTCGGGGAGGAGCGCCGGCTGGCCGTCCACGAGAAGGGGACGAACGACTTCGTGACGGCGGCGGACCTCGCCGCCGAGCGGGCGGTCCGGGAGGCGATCCGGTCGGCCCACCCGGGCCACGGGATCCTGGGGGAAGAGGAGGCGGGGGCCCGCCTGGACGCTCCCGGGCCGACCTGGATCGTCGATCCCCTGGACGGCACGACGAACTTCATCCACGGCTTCCCCCCCTTCGCCGTCGCGGCGGGGTGCGCGGTCCGGGGAACCGTCGTGGCGGCGGCGATCGTGGCCCCCGTCCTGGGGGAACTCTTCTGGGGCGCCCGCGGGACGGGCGCGTTCGCCGCACCCCTGGAGCCGGCGCGGAATGCGGATCCCGGCCGCCTCGCCCGCGGCTCCGGGGGACGCCACCTGCGCGTGTCGTCCCGGGCGGGCCTCCCGGGAGCCCTGGTGGCGACCGGTTTCCCCTTCCGGCGACTCGAGCACCTGGAGGACTACCTCGTCCAGTTCCGCGCCGTCCTGCGGGTCGCCGCCGGCATCCGCCGCTGCGGCTCCGCCTGCCTCGACCTCGCGTGGGTCGCCGCCGGGCGACTCGACGGCTTCTGGGAGGAGGGACTGGGCCCGTGGGACCTGGCCGCCGGGTCCCTGCTGGTCGAGGAGGCGGGAGGGAAGGTCACCGACCTCGACGGCGGGAGCGGATTTCTCGCGCGCGGCGGGGTGGTCGCCGCCGCCCCCGGCGTTCACGGCGGCCTCCTGGAGGCGGTCCGCACCGGGTCTCCCCGTTAGCCGGCGCCCCCCGCGCCGCCGGCTCTTCCGGGTGCCGGTCGCGGGAGGCCGGCGCCCCGGACGCCACCCGCGGGGGTCTCCTTCCCCGGCCGCCCGCGCCGGGGGCGCGCCTCCTCCCGCCCCCGCGGACCGCTCCTCCCGGGAGCGCGTCAGGCGCCGGGAGGGCCGACCAGCCGGGCGGCGGCCCGGATCGCGGCGACGAGGCTCTCCGGGGAGGCGACTCCCTTGCCCGCGATGTCCATCGCCGTGCCGTGGTCCACCGACGTCCGGACGAACGGCAGCCCGACGGTGACGTTCACCGCCTCGTGGCCGCAGGCGAGCTTCACCGGGATCGTCCCCTGGTCGTGGTAGAGGGCCAGCACCAGGTCGAATTCCCCGCCGAGGGCCCGCTGGAAGACCGTGTCCGCCGGCCACGGGCCGCTCGCGGCCACGCCACGCTCTCCCGCCTCCTCGATCGCCGGGACCAGTTCCTCGAGCTCCTCCACGCCGAAACGGCCCCGCTCGCCCGCGTGGGGGTTCAGGCCGGCGACGGCGATCCGGGGGGCATCCCCGAAGAACCGCCGCCACTCCCGGTCGAAGAGCCGCAGCATCCGGACCACGCGGGCCCGGCGCACCTTGCGGATCGCCTCCCGCAGGGAGAGGTGGGTCGTCAGGAGGCCCACCGCGAGGGACGGCGCCCAGAACATCATCCCCACCTGCTTCGTCCCGGTCAGGCGGGCGAGCATCTCGGTGTGGCCCGGGTCGGTGTAGCCGGCGAGGGAAAGCGCCTCCTTGTGGATCGGGCCGGTGACCAGTCCGTCCACCACCCCCTCCCGGGCGAGGGCCACGGCCCGCTCGATCGTCTCCCCCGCGGCCTTCCCCGCCGCGGCGGACACCTGGCCCGGCAGGAGGTCCCCCGGCACGTTCCCGAGGTCGAGGAGCTGGGGCCGTTCCCAGCGGCGTCCCGCGGGCGGTTCCCGGACCACGGAGACGAACGGCCACCGGAGGCGCAGGTCCCGCGCCACCTTCCGCAGGTGGGCCTCGTCCCCCAGGACGAGCAGCCGGGCCACGCCCGCGAGCCGCTCGTCCGGAAGGGCGCGCAGGACGATCTCCGGCCCGATCCCGCACGGGTCCCCGACGGTCACCGCCAGGACGGGCCGGCCGTTTCCCGGCCCTTCCCCGGCCCGGCCGGCGGCTCCCTCCCGGTCCCCCATCAGGCGTCCCCCGGCGCGGGGCCGGCTCCCTCGTCCTTGTAGAGGTACTTCACGTGCCGCTTGAACACGAGCAGGTTCGGAGCCCCGTCCCGGTGGACCTTGAAGCAGTCCTCGTCGTACCACTCGATCCGGCCCCGGACCTCCTCGCCGTCGGCGAAGACGACGACCATCGGGGTCCGGGCGTTCATCTGCTTCAGGTAGTAGAACTCCTCGGCATGGGTCTTCGCCGGGGGCGGCGCCTTCCGGCGGGGCCCCTCGCCCCCGTGCTGTCGGCCGCGGCGCACCCCGTGCTCCTCGCGCATTTTCGCCTCTCCTTCGTTACGGGACCGCGCCGGGAACCTCCCCTGTCCCGGCTTCCCGGGAGGGAAACCCTACTACGAACGGGCGGGACCTTCAGTCCCGGAGGGTGACGTACCCGTTCCAGGGGGGGGGAAGGCGGTCGGCGTAGGCCCGCCGGACCTCGATGGTCGCCGCCTTCCACAGGCCGGTGATGTACTCGTCGAACTTCGGCGCGAACTTCTCCGACCGCACGGCATCCTCGCACTCCTGCCGGACGTCCTCGAACGGGGTGACCTTCTCGTCCACCCGCTCCTCGAGGAGCAGGATGTGCCAGCCGTCCGCGGTCTCCACCGGGTCCGAGACGTGCCCCGGATCGAGGGAGAGGAGCACTTGGGAAATCTCCGGGCGCAGGTCCCGGGGATCGATCGGACCGATCCGCCCCAGGACCGCCTTCGAGGCGGCCTCCGAGTACTGCTGGACCAGCTTCCCGAAGTCGGCCCCGCCGCGGGCCTCGGCCACGATCTTCTCCGCCTCCGGGCGGCGGCGGGCCCGCTCCTCCGGCGTCTTCGCCAGGAGCACGATCTCCCGGAAGGTGACCGATCCCGGGGTGCGCCAGCGGTCCCGGTGTTCCTCGTAGTACCGGCGCGCCTCCTCCTCGGTGACGGAGAGGGTCCGGCGGACCTGCATGTCGACCACGTAGTCGGGTGCCGCGGACATGACGAGGCGGTCGGCGAGGTCGTCCCGGGTCATCCCGTACGGTTCGAGGAACTTCTGCAGCTCCTCGTCCGTCTTGATGTCGTTCCGCTTCATGAACCGCTTGACCAGGTCCTTGCGGATCTCGTCCATGTTGTACAGCCGCTCCGCTTCCTCGACGAGCAGCCGGTTGTCGATCAGCCGCAGCAGGGCCTGTTTCCGGACCTGGTCCGCCAGCCCGCTCAGTTCCTCGGGGGACAGCTTCCGCGACTGGATCATCGCCTGGAGCTGCTGCTGTTCCACGTCCCGCAGTTCCGAGAGGGTGATGATGTCGTCGTTGACCCAGGCGACGATGTCCTCGACGACCTCCTCGCCGGGGCGCGGACCGTCGGCGGGACCCTTTCCCGGGGCGGCGCCCGGAACGACCGCGAGGGCGATCCCGAGCAGCAGCGCAAGGGCCGTCATCGTTCCTCCTCGTCCCTCCCGCCCAGCCGCGGGGGGCGGATCCCTTCCTCCCGGGCCAGGCGGCGCAGGGTTTTCTCGACCAGCCGGTCGAGCTTCTCCCGGAAGAGCCGCTCCCGGACCTCCCGGCGCTCCCGCTCCCGCCCCGGGTCCGGGTCCCGGTTCCTCGCCTCCAGCTCGAACAGGTAGTATGCCCCGTCGAAGGGCACGGGGCGGGAGACTCCACCGACCGGCAGGCGCGACAGGGCCTCCGCCACCGGGGAGGGCAGGAGGTTCACGTCCCGCTGCTGGAGGCGGCCCCGGTCGGGGGCCGTCGAGACCTCCCGGGCGACCTCGTCGAACGGCTCCTTCTTCCGGACCACCCGGCGCCAGGCCTCCCGGGCGGCCCCCTCGTCCTCCAGCCGGATCTGGCGGAAGACCAGGTAGTGCCTCCCGCGGGAGGGCTTCCCGGGGGGCAGGGCCGCCTCGACCTCCTCCGGGGTGACCTTCACCTGCGGGACCAGCACCCGCTCCACGTACAGGCGGGCGAGCACCATCCGCCGGGCGTCCCGCTCCCGTTCCTCCGGGCCGGAGCCGGGATCGATGTCGGCAACGAACTCCCTCGCCTGGCTCACGTCCAGCGACGGCGGCTCGATCCCCTCCCGCTCCGCGGCCCGGGCGAGCAGCACCTCGGCGAGGAACTCCTCCCACAGCCGGTCCAGGGCCGCCGGGTCCACGTCGTCGGGGTCGAGGCCGTGCATCGCCACGAACCGGCGGAACTCCGCCTCGGTGAGCTCCCGCTCCCCGACCCGCCGGACCCGGTCCGGGCGGGGGGCCCGCGCCCCGCCGCCGCGCCGGCAACCGGGCCCCGGGACCAGGAGGACCGCCACGAGACAGGCGGCCGCCACGATTGCGCGTCCCCTCCGCATCTGCCTGGAACTCCTCACGAGGCCAGCTTCCTCAGGGCCAGCGAGGCGGCCGCCACCCGGTCCATCCGGGGGTCCGCCACCCGCACCCGGACCACCCCGGCGGGGCTGAGGCGAACGTCCTCGTCCTCCTGCACCAGGCGGACGATCCGCTCCGGGGCCACCCGTGGACGCTCACCGTACCGCACCGCGACCGCGTCGCCCAGCCAGTCGATCGCCACCGCGCCCTGGGCGACGGCGGCGAGGCGGAGCGCCGCGACGCGGAACAGGTTCCGCACCGGGTCCGGGAGGCGCCCGAACCGGTCCCGGACCTCTTCCTCGAGGGCCCGCAGTTCCTCCCCCGTCGCGGCCCGGGAGAGCCGCTTGTAGACCTCGAGCCGGTGGCCGGGTTCCGGCACGTAGTCCTCCGGCAGGAACGCCTCGATCCCGAGGTTGATCGCCACCGGTTCCGGCTCCTCGCCGGGGGGTTCCCCGCGCAGGCGGCGGACCGCGTCCTTGAGGAGGCGGGCGTACATCTCGAAGCCGACCGCCGCGATGTGGCCCGACTGCCGCGCCCCGAGAAGTTCGCCCGCGCCGCGGATCTCCAGGTCCATCGCCGCGATGCGGAACCCGGCCCCCAGGTCGGAGAACTCGACGAGGGCGGCGAGCCGGCGGCGCGCGTCCGCCGCGAGCTGCCGCCGTCCCGGCACCAGCAGCCACGCCCAGGCCCGCACGTCCGACCGGCCGACGCGGCCCCGCATCTGGTAGAGCTGGGACAGGCCGAACCGGTGGGCGTCGTGGACGAGGATCGTGTTCGCCCGCGGGATGTCGAGGCCGTTCTCGATGATCGTCGTCGCGACCAGGACGTCGGCCCGGCCCTGGACGAAGTCGAGCATCACCTGCTCGAGCCGCCCCTCCGTCATCTGCCCGTGGGCGTGGGCGATCCGCGCCTCGGGGACCAGTTCCCGCAGGCGGTGGACGATCTCCTCGATCCCCCGGACCCGGGGGTAGACGTAGAACACCTGTCCCCCCCGCCGGAGCTCGTTCCGGATGGCGGCGGCGACGAGGGAGCCGCTCCAGGGCACGAGCCGCGTCTGGATCGCCAGGCGGTTCCGCGGCGGCGTCTCGATCACGGACAGGTCCCGGACCCCGGCCAGGGACATCTGGAGGGTGCGGGGGATCGGGGTGGCGCTCATCGCGAGCACGTGGACGCCGAGGGAAAGCCGCTTGATCGCTTCCTTGTGCCGGACCCCGAAGCGCTGCTCCTCGTCGATCACGAGAAGTCCCAGCCGCCGGAAGCGGACGTCGCGGCCGAGGAGCCGGTGGGTGCCGATCAGCACGTCCACCTCGCCGCGCTCCGTCGCGGCGAGGATCTCCCGGGTCTCCCGGGGCGGAACGAAGCGGGACACCATCTCGACCCGCACGGGCCACCCCGCCATCCGGGCGCGGAAGGTGCGGAGGTGCTGGAAGGCGAGGACCGTGGTCGGCACGAGGACGGCGACCTGGTAGCCCTCCTGGATCACCTTGAAGGCGGCCCGCAGCGCCACCTCCGTCTTGCCGTAGCCCACGTCCCCGCACAGGAGGCGATCCATCGGGCGGTTCCGGGAGAGGTCCGCCTTGATCTCGGCGAGGGCGGCCGCCTGGTCGGCGGTCAGCTCGTGGGGGAACGCCGCCTCGAACTCCCGCTGCCAGTCCGTGTCCGGGCCGAAGGCGTGGGCCCGCGCCGCCCGGCGCTGCGCGTACAGCTCGAGCAGCTCCCCGGCGATCTCCTCGACGGCCTTCCGGACCTTCCGCCGCCGGCGTTCCCAGCCGGTCCCGCCGAGGCGGTCGAGGGGCACGAGGGCCGCTTCCCCCCCGGAGTACTTCTGCACCAGGTCGAGGCGGGTGACCGGGACGTAGAGCCGGTTGCCCTCCGCGTACTCGAGGACCAGGAGCTCCTCGCCGGTCCCGGGACGCCGGGTGAGTCCCCGGTAGCGGCCGATCCCGTGGTCCACGTGGACCACGAGGTCCCCCTCGCCGAGGTCCCGCAGGTCCGAGAGGAACGCCTCCCCTCCCCGGCGGCGGCGTGGAGGCGGCGGGGGCGGCTCCGGCCCGAAGAGCTCCCGGTCGGTGAGGACCAGGCAACCGGGGCCCGGTTCCTCGCCGCCGGCCTCCCCGGAAACCTCCACTCCCTCCGGGAGGGCGCCCCGGGCCAGGACGACCTCCCCGGGGCCCGGCGGCCAGGGCTCCTCGCCGTCCCCCCGGCGGTGGGCGATCTCCCCCTCCTCGAGGATCTCGGCGAGCCGGTCCAGCCGCCCGGGAGCCCGGGCGAGGAGTACCACCCGCCCTCCCCGCGCCAGTTCCCGCCGCAGGAGGGGCAGGACTCCCGTCGGGCCCCCCTCGCAGGAGGGGGCGGGCCGGGCACCGAGGTCGATCGCCTCCCGCCGGTCCTCCGCCAGGGGAACCGCGGAAAGGGCGAGGGGCGCCTCCCGGACGAGGCGGCGCACCCGTTCCGGGGGAACGCAGACCCGGCGGGGCGGCGGCAGCCGGTCCCCCTCGGCTTCCCGGTGGGCCGCCTCCAGGTCCTCCCAGGCCGCCTCGAGGCGCGCGAGGAGGTCGTCCGGCTCCCAGGACACCGGCACGATCCCGGGCCACGCGTCGAGGGGAACCAGGTCGTCCCGGTAGAGACGGGGCGCCCCCTCGAGACCGGCGAGCATCTCCTCGAGGAGGCGGGGAAGACCCTCCTCCGTGGCCGGGGCCTCCGCGAGGACTTCCCGGGCGCGCCCCACGAGCAGGTCGAGAAGGCGGTCCGCCTGGCCGGGCCCGATCGGGGCCTCCCGGGCCGGCAGCAGCCGGAACCCGGTGACCCGGCCGGTCGTGCGCTGGGTCGCCGGGTCGAAGCTCCGGATCGACTCCACCTCGTCCCCGAACAGTTCCACCCGGAGGGGCGCGTCCTCCTGGGGCGGCCAGGCGTCGAAGACCCCGCCCCGCCGGGCGAAGTCTCCCGGGGAGGTCACCACGTCCGCCGCCCGCCATCCCCCGGCGACCAGTTCCCGGGCGAGCCGGTCCAGGTCCACCTCGGCCCCCACGGCGATCTCCCGGCCCCAGGACCGGACCGTCCCGGGGCCCGGCACCGGGACCAGCAGGGCATCGACCGGCGCCACCACGACGAGGGGGCCGCCCCGGGCCAGCCGGTCGAGGACGGCGACCCGCTCCGCGGCCACCGCCGGGTGGGCCGGGATTCCCCGCCAGGGGTCCGCGTCGAGCCGCGGGAGGCGCAGGGCGGGGATGCCCCGCGGCGCCAGGAGGGCCGCCAGTTCCCCGGCCAGGCTCCGGGCGGTGGCGTCGTCGGCGACCAGCACCAGCAGGGAACGGGCCGCGTCCCGGGCCACCGCCGCGAGGGCGAGGGCCCGGCCGACGGGAGAGAGGGAAGACGCGAGCACGGGCGCACCCCGGCCGGCAAGGGAGGCGGCGAGCCCCCCCACCAGGCTCCCGGGGAGCAGGTCCGGCAGCCAGTCCGGGCCGCCGGGGCGCGGGTCGCGTTCCACGGGAGCCAAGGATGGCCCACCCGGGCCGGGGCCGCCATCCGGCGGTCCGAACCCGGTCGATCCCGCCCGAACCCGTCCGCCCCGGTGCTATGCTGGGCGCCGAGTGAAACCGTGGGGCCGCGGGGGGCGGCCGTCCCGCCCGCACCGCCGCGCGCCCGCAGGGGAGGTGCGAGCGATGAACTATCCCCTCTGGAACCTGCCCGCGCCCGGTCTCCTGATCGCCCTCGTCGCCGTCACCCACGTGTTCGTCTCCCACTTCGCGGTGGGGGGCGGTCTCTTCCTGGTGCTGGCGGAGCGGAAGGCGCGCCGGGAGAACGACGCGGGGATGCTCGACTGGGTCCACCGGCACTCCCGCTTCTTCATCCTGCTGACCCTGGTCTTCGGCGCGATCAGCGGGGTGGGGATCTGGGTGACCATCGCCCTCGTCCACCCCCAGGCGACCAGCTCCCTGATCAACACGTTCGTCTGGGGCTGGGCCCTCGAGTGGTGCTTCTTCGTCATGGAGATCGCCG